>DATKCY010000140.1:0-7673 GCA_035512995.1 Thermohalobaculum sp. | reverse complement strand
TGGATCGAGACCTGACTGAGTGGCCGATGAGCCTGTGCCTCGCGCCGCGGAGCACGGCCGCCCCGGGCGCCATTCCGGGCCTACTCGGCGAGGCGGCCCCGGATCAAGTCCGGGGCTGCGCGGGCTTGACCGGACGCGCTTCTCCAGGAGGGGCGCCGTGTATTCGACCCGCTCCGCCACTCATTCCGCCGCGGCGCGGACCTCGGCGCCGGCGCCCGCATCGAGCCAGCCCGCGCCCTCGGCCAGCACGATCTCCTCGAGCATGTCGATGTGCGCGTCGTCGTCGTTGAGGCACGGGATGTAGTGGAAATGCTCGCCGCCTGCCTCGAGGAAGGCATCGCGGATCTCCTCCTGGATCTCCTCGAGCGTCTCGACGCAGTCGGACGCGAAGCCCGGCGCCATCACGGCGATGCGCTTCTTCCCCTGCCGCGCGAGCTCCGCCACGTGCTCGACCGTGTAGGGCTGCAGCCACTCCTCGGGGCCGAAGCGGCTCTGGAAGGTCGTGTGGATCGCCCCCTCGGCCCAGCCGAGCCGTTCGGCGAGCAGCCGCGTCGTCTTCTGGCAGTGGCAGTGATAGGGGTCGCCCTTCGCGAAATAGCTCTGCGGCAGGCCGTGGTAGGACGTCACCAGCACCTCGGGACGCGCGTCGAGCCCGCCATAGGCGCGCTCGACCGAGCCGGCCAGCGCCGCGACATAGGCCGGGTGGTCGTGATAGGCGGGGACCGTGCGGACGGCGGGCTGCCAGCGCATCCGCATCAGCGTGCGGAAGGCCTGGTCGTTCGCGGTCGCGGTCGTCGGCGCCGCGTACTGGGGATAGAGCGGGAAGAAGACGATCCGCTCCGCCCCCTGCTCCTTCAGCCGACGGATCGCGGTGTCGGTCGAGGGGTTGCCGTAGCGCATGCAGAAGTCGACCAGCACGCCGGCGCCGAAGCGCGCCTCGAGCCGGGCGCGCAGCTTCGCGGTCTGGCTCCGCGTGATCGTGAGCAGCGGGCTTTCGTCGAGCGCCTCGTTCCAGATGCCGCGATAGGCCTCGCCCGAGGAGAACGGGCGCCTGGTCAGCACGATGCCCTGCAGGACCGGCTGCCAGATCGCGACCGGCCACTCGATCACCCGCCGGTCCGACAGGAACTCGTTGAGATAGCGGCGCATCGACCAGTAGTCGGTGCCGTCCGGCGTGCCGAGATTGGCGAGCAGCACGCCGACGCGGGCCGCCGGCACCCGCGGGTGGTCCTTCGGCGCGTGCGTCAGGCGGCCGTGGCCGGGGATATCGGTGCGGGGCGCGTCGAGCATCGGGCCCTCCGGGGCTGCGGTCAGGGGCTCACATAGCCGCGCCGCTCCGGTGCGGCAATGCGACCTTCAGCGCCCGGCCTTTACCCCGGTCGAGATCTCGGTCGTGCCGAGCGCGTCGGCGAGGCGGGCCTTGGCCGAGCCCGGCCGCTTCGGCACGGGCTGGTCCGGCCCCGGCGCCCAGCCGGCGAGAAAAACGATCTCGAAGGTCGCGCGCACGCGGCCGGATGGCTCAGCGAAGTGCCCGGCGTAGATCTCGGCCGCGCGGGCCAGCATGTCGCGGCGCATCGGCTGGCGGCGGCGGGCCGTCATGGCGTTGCCCTCGCCCATGGCGCGAAGCTCGCGCATGAGATGCAGCGGGCTCTCGTAGCTGACCGTCAGCCGCTCGACGTCGGCGACGGGCATGGCGAGGCCCGCGCGGGCGACGAGGCCGCCGAGGTCGCGGATCTCGCCCATCGGCGCGACGCGGGGGCTGAGGCCGCCGCAGACCTCGGCCTCGGCCTCGGCGAGGCTCGCCCGCAGCTCGGTCAGGGTCTGGCCGCCGAAGAGCGCGGCGATCATCAGGCCGTCGGGCTTCAGCGCCCGGCGGAGCTGGACGAGCTGGCCCACCGGGTCGTTCACCTGATGGAGCGTGAGGACCGAGAGGGCGAGGTCGAACGCTGCCTCGCCGAGGTCCAGATGCTCGCCCCGGACCACCCGCGTCTCGGCGCCGGGGCAGGCCTCGGCCGCGGCCGCGGCCATCGCGGGCGAGGGGTCGAGCTGGACCAGCCCGGCGCCGTCGGGCCGCACCGCCTCCGCCACCGCGCCTGCGCCGGTGCCGAGGAGGACGACCCGCGGAAAGCTCCGGGCGATGTCGGCCAGCCGCTCGGCCACGATCGCCGCCGTCTCCCGCATCAGGAAGTCTGCGCCGCCGCGATAGCCGAGCGTCATCGCGCGGTCACGCCGCCGCGCCGCGAGGTCGGTGTCGAACAGGTCCGGGCGGTCGTTCATGGCATCGGCTCCCCGGCCGATATAGAGTGGGGCGCATGCCGATGCGAGCCGCACGGGCGGGGCCGAGCGCCCCGCGCGCCTTCCCGGGCCGCCTCGCCGCCGGGCTCGGCGGCGCGATCCTCGGCATCGTCTACCCGCCCGTCTGCGCCGGCTGCGGCGCCGAGACGGGCACGCCCGAGACGCTGTGCTCCGCCTGCTGGGGCGATCTGCACCTGCATGCCGGCCCGGGCTGCCGCGCCTGCGGGCGCGACGTCGCCGGGCTCGCGCCTGGCGAGGGCTTCGTCTGCGACGACTGCGTCAGGCGCCCCCCGCCCTGGACCGCCGGGGCGGCGGTGTTCGCCTACGAGGGCACCGGGCGCCGGCTGGTCCTGGCGCTCAAGCACGGCGACCGGCTCGACTCGGTCCCGATGCTGGCGCGCTGGATGCGCCGGGCGGGCGCGCCGCTGGTGGCGGAGGCCGAGCTGATAGTGCCCGTGCCGCTCCACTGGACCCGCCTGGTCCGGCGGCGCTTCAACCAGTCGGCCGAGCTTGCGCGGGCGCTGGCGCGGCTTGCCGACAAGCGCCCGGGCCTCCGCCCCGACGTCCTCCGCCGCATCCGCCGGACGCCGAGCCAGGAGGGCCGCTCGCGCGAGGAGCGGGCCGCCAATGTCGCCGGCGCGCTGGTCGTGCCACGGGCGCGCGCGGGCGCGGTCGACGGCCGGCGGGTGCTGCTGGTCGACGATGTCATGACCACCGGCGCGACGCTCGACGCCGCCGCGCGGGCGCTGAAGGCGGCGGGGGCGGCGCGGGTCGACGTGCTGGTCCTGGCACTGGTCGGGGGCTCCCTGCGTTCCTATCTGGACGCTCCCCCGGCGGACGGGACGACGGACGAGGCCCGCGAGACATGACGAAACCGATCGAGATCTACACCAGCCCCTATTGCGGATACTGCTTCCGCGCCAAGCACCTGCTCGACTCCAAGGGCCTCGCCTACACCGAGATCGGCGTGGTCGGCGACCCGGGGGCGCGGGCCGAGATGATCCAGCGCGCGAACGGCCGCACGAGCGTGCCGCAGGTCTTCATCGGCGGCACGCATGTCGGCGGCTCCGACGAGCTTCACGCGCTCGAGCGCGCGGGCAAGCTCGACCCGATGCTCGCGGCCCGATGACGCTCGGCGCGGCCCTCGTCCAGCTTAACGCCTCCGACGATCCGGCGGAGAACCTGCGCGAGACGCGCCGGCTGATCGAGGACGCCGCGGCGGCAGGTGCCGAGCTGATCCTGACGCCCGAGGTCACGAACTGCGTCTCCGCCAGCCGCACCCGCCAGCGCGAGGTGCTGAGGGTGGAGGACGAGGACCGGACCCTGGCCGGGCTCCGCGAGCTTGCCGCAGCGCTCGGCCGCTGGATCGTCGCCGGCTCGCTCGCGCTGAAAAGCGGGGACGACGACGGCCGCTTCGTCAACCGGTCGTTCCTGATCGACGACAGCGGGGCGATCCGGGCGCGCTATGACAAGATCCACATGTTCGACGTCGAGATCGGCGGGGCCGAGAGCTATCGCGAGTCGTCCGGCTACCGCCCCGGCACCCGCGCGGTCACCGCGGACACGCCCTGGGGCACGCTCGGCCTGACCATCTGCTACGACATGCGCTTCCCGGCGCTCTATCGTGCGCTGGCGGAGGCCGGGGCCACGATCCTGACGGTCCCGTCCGCCTTCACCGTGCCGACCGGCCGCGCCCACTGGGAGCCGCTGCTCCGCGCCCGCGCGATCGAGACGGGCTGCTTCGTGCTGGCCCCGGCCCAGTGGGGCGAGCACCGCGCGACCCGCGGCCGGGCGCGCGCGACCTGGGGCCACTCGCTTGCGGTCGACCCCTGGGGCCGCGTCCTCGCCGACGGCGGCGAGGGCACCGGCGTCGCGCTGGTCGAGCTGGACCTGGACGAGGTGGAGAAGGTGCGCGCGCGTGTCCCGAGCCTCGCCAACGCGCGGTCGTTCGAGGGGCCTTAGGCGCCTCCCGCTCCGGTCGCGGCGGATATCACCGCGTGGCGGCGCGGCGCAGGCGGTCGTTGATCGCCTGGCCCAGGCCTTCCTCGGGAATGGGGGCGACGGCGATGCGGCCGGCCTCGGCGTCGAGGGCGTGGAGGTGGGCGAAGAGGTTCGCCGCAGCCTCCCTCAGATCGCCGCTCTCCGAGAGATTGCAGTGCGGGCCGCCGGCGGGCGGCGTGCCGGGTCCGAAGCCGAGCCAGGCCTCGCCCTCCTCGGGCTCGCGGGCGCCGAGGCGGAGGCGGGCGCTCGGCGCGTAATGCCGGTCGAGCTGGCCCGGCGCATTGACCGGCCCGCCCAGGCGATAGCTGAGCGGCCGGCCGAGGGTCGTCGCGATCTCGTCCACCGAGAGGCCTCCGGGGCGGAGCAGGACCGGCCGCGCGCCGTCGACCCCGACGATGGTCGACTCGAGCCCGACCTCGGTCGGCCCGGCGTCGAGGACCGCGGCGATGCGGCCGTCGAGCGAGGCCAGCACGTGCTCCGCCCGCGTCGGGCTGATCCGGCCCGAGCGGTTGGCCGAGGGCGCGGCCACGGGTCCGCCGAACTCGGTGAGCAGCCGGTGCGCCACCGCGTGCGACGGCACCCGGACCGCCACGGTGTCGAGGCCGGCGGTCACCAGCTCCGACAGGCCGCTGCCGGGCTTCAGCGGCGCGACCAGCGTCAGGGGGCCGGGCCAGTGCGCCTCCGCCAGCAACAGCGCCATGGGCGGGATGTCGGCGAGCGCCATCGCCGCCGCGCGGGTCGCGACGTGGACGATCAGGGGGTTGAAGCGCGGCCGCTCCTTGGCCTCGAAGATGCGGCCGACCGCTTCGCCGGAGCGGGCGTCGGCGCCGAGGCCGTAGACCGTCTCGGTCGGGAAGGCGACGAGCCGGCCTGCGGCCAGCAGCTCGGCCGCCCGCTCGACGCCGCCCGACCCCGGATCCAGCCGCTCCGTCCGCTCCATCCGCGAAACCTCGCCGCACCTCTGCGGGGCTTGGCGCACGCACGCCGCCCACCTACTCTCGCGCCCGGCGCCGGGGCGCGGGCGCCTTCGCTTACCGCCGCGTCCGCGCCGCGACAAGCCGCGCCATCCGCCGGAAGGAGACGAGCATGGGCTACCGCGCGCCGACCGCCGAGATGGTCTTCACCGCGTCGCGGGTGATCGGCCAGGACCGGCTGGCGGAGACCGAGCGCTACGCCGACGCGACCGCCGAGACGCGGGACGCGATCCTGGGGCAGGCCGCGCGCATGGTCGAGGGCGTGCTCGCGCCGCTCGACCGGGCCGGCGACCGGCACCCCGCCCGGCTCGAGAACGGGGTGGTGCGCACGAGCCCGGGCTTCGCCGAGGGCTACCGCGCGATCGCGGAGGGCGGCTGGGTCGGCATGACGGCAGGACCCGAGCACGGCGGCATGGGGTTGCCGCACGGGATAGCGACCATCGTCAACGAGATGCTGTCCTCGGCCTGCCTGTCGCTGTCGCTCTGCCCGCTGCTCAGCCAGGGGGCGATCGAGGCGCTGGAGCGGCACGCGGACCCCGAGCTCCGGGCGCTCTACCTGCCGAAGCTCGTGAGCGGCGAGTGGACCGGCACGATGAACCTGACCGAGCCGCAGGCGGGCTCGGACGTCGGCGCGCTGACGACGCGCGCCGTGCCGGCGGACGACGGCAGCTACCGGATCAGCGGGCAGAAGATCTACATCTCGTGGGGCGACCACGACGTGGCGCGGAACATCTGCCACCTCGTGCTCGCGCGGCTGCCGGACGCGGCTCCGGGCACGCGCGGCATCTCGCTCTTCATGGTGCCGAAATACCTGCCCGACGCCGACGGCGCGCCGGGGCCCGCCAACGGCGTGCGCACGGTCAGCCTCGAGGAGAAGCTGGGACTGCACGGCTCGCCGACCGCGGTGCTGGAATACGACAACGCGACCGGCTGGCTGGTGGGACCTGCGCACGGCGGCATGGCGGCGATGTTCACGATGATGAACGCGGCCCGCCTCGGCGTCGGGATCGAGGGCGTCGCGATCGCCGAGGCGGCGCTGCAGCGGGCGGTCGCCTTCGCGCTCGAGCGCCGGCAGGGGAAGACGGCGGACGGCACGCCCGCGATCGCGGGCCATGCCGACGTGCGCCGGATGCTTGCGCGCATGGCAGCCCTCACGCGGGCCGCGCGCGCTCTCTGCTACGACTGCGCCTTCTCGCTCGACATGGCCCGCGCCGGGGCGGAGGGCGAGGCCGCGGCTCACGCCGCCCGCGCCGCCTTCCTGACGCCGCTTGCCAAGGCCTTCGGCACCGACACCGGGTCCGAGGTCGCGGACCTCGGCATCCAGGTCCACGGCGGCATGGGCTTCGTCGAGGAGACGGGGGCCGCGCAGTACCTGCGCGACGTGCGCGTGACCCGCATCTACGAGGGCACGAACGGCATCCAGGCGATGGACCTCGTGAGCCGCAAGCTCGCCGACGGCGGGGCCGCGGCGCGCGGGCTGATCGACGAGGTGCGGGCGACGGCGGGCCGCGCGCGCGAGGCGGGCGAGACGGCGATGGCGGAGGCGGTCGAGCAGGCGGCGCGCGAGCTTGGCCAGACGACCGAGCGGATGCTGGCGGCGGAGCCGGTCGACCGTGGCGCGGGGGCCGCGCCCTTCCTCCGCCAGTGGGCGCTGACGCTCGGCGCGCACTACCTGGTGAAGGGCGCGCTCGAGGGCGGCGACGAGCAGCGGGCGATGGCCGAGCTGTTCGTCGGCCGGGTCCTGCCCGAGGCCGCGGCGCTGGCGCGCGAGGCGGTGGCGGGCGCGGCCCCGCTCTACGCGATCGCGCCCGAGGCGCTGGCGCCATGAGCGGCCGGCTCGCCGGGCGGCGCATCTTCATGTCGGGCGGCAGCCGTGGCATCGGCCTCGCGATCGCCAGGGCCTGCGCGGCGCAGGGCGCCGATGTGGCGATCGCCGCCAAGACGGCGGAGCCGCACCCGAAGCTGCCCGGAACCGTCTTCACCGCGGCCGAGGAGATCCGCGCCGAGGGTGGGGGCCAGGCGCTGCCGATCGTCTGCGACATCCGCGACGAGGCGGCGGTCGAGCGCGCGGTGGCGGAGGCGGCGGAGGCCTTCGGCGGGCTCGACGTCGTAGTCAACAACGCCTCCGCGATCTCGCTGACGCCGACGGCCGAGACGCCGGTCAGGCGCTACGACCTGATGGCCGAGGTCAACGCCCGGGGCACCTTCGTCGTGACCAGGAGCGCGCTGCCGCACCTGCTCCGCTCGGACCACGCCCACGTGCTGACGCTGTCGCCCCCCCTCGACTTCGACCCCGAGTGGTTCCGCGGCCACGCGGCCTACAGCCTCGCCAAGTACGGCATGAGCATCCTCAGCCACGCCTGGGCGGCGGAGTTCGAGGGGCGGATCGCCGTCAACTGCCTC
>DATKCY010000139.1:0-2093 GCA_035512995.1 Thermohalobaculum sp. | reverse complement strand
ATGCTCTCGAAGGCGGCCGTGCGCGACGTCGCCCGCGTCCTGCAGATGCCGTATTCGCAGGCGGACCGCCTTTCAAAACTGATTCCGGTCGAGGGGGTGAAGCCCGTCTCGGTCGCCCGTGCCCGAAAAGAGGAGCCGCGGCTCGAGGAGGAGGCGCGGAAGGACGAGACGGTCCGGACCATGCTCGACATCGCCGAGACGGTCGAGGGTCTCTACCGCAACGCCTCGACCCACGCGGCGGGCGTCGTGATCGGCGACCGGCCGCTCGTCGAGCTCGTGCCGCTCTACCGCGACCCGCGCGCGCCGATGCCGGCGACCCAGTACAACATGAAGTGGGTCGAGCAGGCGGGGTTGGTGAAGTTCGACTTCCTCGGGCTGAAGACCCTCACGGTGATCCGGAACGCGCTCGACCTCCTGAAGCTCCGCGGGATCGAGATCGACATCGGGCTGATCCCGCTCGACGACGAGGCGACGTACGCGCTCTACGGCCGGGCCGACACCGTGGGCGTGTTCCAGGTCGAGAGCGCGGGCATGCGCGACGCGCTGCGCCAGCTGAAACCCACCTGCATCGAGGACATCGTGGCGCTGGTCGCGCTCTACCGGCCCGGGCCGATGGAGAACATCCCGAAGTTCTGCAACGTCAAGAACGGGCGCGAGAAGCGCGCGGGCCTGCACCCGCTGATCGACCCGATCCTCGACGAGACGCAGGGCATCATCGTCTACCAGGAGCAGGTGATGGAGATCGCCCGGCGGATGGCGGGCTACTCGCTCGGCGGCGCCGACCTGCTCCGTCGCGCGATGGGCAAGAAGATCCAGGCGGCGATGGACGAGGAGCGCCCGAAGTTCCTCAAGGGCGCGGCCGAGAACGGGGTGGACACGCGCAAGGCCCAGGAGGTCTGGGACCTGCTCGACAAGTTCGCGAACTACGGCTTCAACAAGTCCCACGCCGCGGCCTATGCCGTCCTCAGCTACCAGACGGCGTGGCTGAAGGCGAACCATGCCGTCGAGTTCATGGCGGCGGTCATGAACCTCGACCTGCACCTGACCGACAAGCTGAACGTGTTCGTGGCCGAGTGCCGGCGCGCCGGGATCGAGGTCGAGCCGCCGTGCGTGAACCGCTCGGCCGCCGCGTTCACGGTCCGCGAGGGGCGCATCCTCTACGCCCTCGGCGCGCTCAAGAACGTCGGCGTCGAGGCGATGCGGACGATCGAGGCCGCGCGGGGCGAGGGCGGCCGCTTCTCCGATGTCTTCGACTTCGCGCGGCGGGTGAACCTGAAGGCCATCGGCAAACGCCCGCTCGATATGCTCGTGCGCGCGGGCGGGCTCGACGCGCTGGAGAAGAACCGCGCGAGGCTGATGCAGGGGCTCGACCGGCTGATCGACTACTCGGCGGCGGTCGCGGCCGAAAAGGGCTCGGCGCAGGCCGCGCTCTTCGGCTCGAGCGACGAGGCGCTGCCGCCGCCCAGGCTCGACGCGATCGACGACTGGGCGCCGATGGACCGCCTGCGCGAGGAGCAGGCGGCGATCGGCTTCTACCTCTCGGGCCACCCGCTCGAGGACCACCTGCCGGCGCTCAAGCGCAAGCGCATTCGCACCCATGCCGAGTTCATCGCGAGCACGGGCGCGCTCGGCGGCACGGGGCGGCTCGCCGGCACGCTGTCGGCGGTCGAGTTCCGGAAGTCGGCCAAGGGCACGCGCTTCGCCTTCATCAAGTTCTCGGACACCACCGGGGCCTACGAGGTCATGGCCTTCGCGGACGCGCTGGAGCAGTTCGAGGCGCTGCTGGAGCCCGGGCGCAACCTGGTGCTGACGGTCGATGCCGAGGGCGGGGGCGAGGGCTCGCGCATGCTGCTGAAGGGGGTGCAGGCGGTCGAGGACGTGACCGCGGACGCGGCGCCCAGCGGTCTCCGCGTCTATGTCGAGGAGGAGGCGGCGCTCGCCTCGATCCGCACCTGCCTCGAGAGCGCGCGCCGGCAGGGCGCGACCCGGCGCGGCGAGGGACCGATCAACCTGATCGTCGCGGTGCCGGAGAACGACCGCGAGGTCGAGATCGCGCTGCCCGGCCGCTACGCCGTCGACCCCGGCACGCAGGG
>DATKCY010000138.1:0-4643 GCA_035512995.1 Thermohalobaculum sp. | reverse complement strand
TCCAGGCCGCGACCTGCCCGGCATCGTTCGCCCGCCCCTCGACCGCGACGTCGAGCGGCGCGGGCGGCGCGAGGTCGCCCCGGTCCTCGACGTCGTGGCCGAGCGCGGCCAGCGCCCCGGCAAGCCCCGCCGCGCGATAGGCCGCGGGCCCCATGCCTGCGCCCCGCCTGCCGGTCCCGGCCTCCATGGGCACGCCGATCAGGGCGATCGCCGTCATCGCGCCTCCATCCGCTGCCCGGTCTGCTCCGGCCGGCCCACCGGCCGTCCTCACTCAGCCGCCAGCGGCACGGCGTTGTAGGCGCCGCGCACCAGCGCCGCCAGCGCGTTCGTCAGCGGCTTCTGGCCGATGCGGCTGACATAGAGGTTGATCCGGGTCGACGGCAGGCCGGGCAGGGCGCCCCCGTGGCAGATCGGCTCGAGCGGGCTCGCCGCGGTCGCGCTCTCCAGCATCGCGTGGACCGCGAGGTCGGCCGAGACCGAGGCCTCGACGGTCCGGGTCGAGCCGGTGTCGACCGCCATGTCCCAGGGGATCCCGGCGCCGTCGAGCACCTTCAGGATCCAGGGCTTGAACAGACACTGGGTCTCGAAGGCGAGCCTCAGCGGGCGCTCGCGCCAGGCCGAGCCGCCGGGCGCGCCGACCCAGACGAGCTTCTGCAGCGCCACGGTCTCGCCGTCCGCTCCGCACTCGTTCTCGGTCGTCAGCGTCAGGTCGAGCTCGTTGGCGGCCAGCATCGACTTGAGCTTCCGGGTGTAGGACGAGACGAGGTTCACGCGCACCCGCGGATACTCGCGGTCGAAGCGCTTGAGGACCTGCGGCACGTGCGGGTAGACGATGTCGGAGGGCACGCCGAAGCGCACCTCGCCCTCGTAGGCCTTGTCGCTCATCCGCGCCACGATCTCGTCGTTGAGCGCGAGCATCCGCCGGCCGTAGCTCAGGAGCTGCTCGCCCTGGCCGGTCAGCTGGATGCCGCGCCCCGAGCGGTCGATCAGCGGCTGGCCCAGCGCCTCCTCGAGGCGCTTCAGCTGCATCGACACCGCCGACTGGGTCAGGTGCAGCGACTGCGCGGCGCGGGTCACGCCGCCGCTCTCGGCCGCGGTGACGAAGCTGCGCAGCGCGGTGAGGTCGATGTTCCGGATCATATCAAGCTCCGTGATGGCGCGCCCCATAAACATTCATTTCCCTTATGGGCGGCGAGTCCCCATTTTCTATCACGCAAGACGATGAGTCGCCAGAGCGCATCAAATAGAATGATGGAGCCACCGATGTCCACCGCCACCAACCTGCAGAGCCGCCGCCGCCCGCGCGCCTTCTTCCTGAGCCTGCCCGTGCATCAGTGGATGCAGGTCGCGGCCGAGCGCCGGAGGCTCGCCCGGATCGACGATGCCGCGCTTCGCGACATCGGCCTCGACCGCGCCGCCGCCGAGGCCGAGGCGCGGCGGCCGTTCTGGGACGCGCGCCCGCGCTGAGCGCCCGCGCGAGGAGGCGGCCCCGGGTCCCCCCTCCCGGGGCCGCCCTCCGACAGGGCCGTCAGGCCCTGCCGAGCGGATAGTCCGCCAGCTCCTCGTGGATCGCGCCGTTCCGCCCCAGCGTCGAGCGGTAGAGCGCGAAGCGCTCCGCCGGAAACGGACCCGCCCGCAGGTCCAGGCGCCGCGCGACGAACCCCTGGATCGCCGCCAGGTCCTCGCCCGGCATCTCCTTCGGAAAGCGCGCCAGGGTCACGTGCGGGATGAACCTCTTCGACGGCACCTCGATGCCCGTCTCGCGCGCCGCGCGCGCCACCTTCCTGCGCAGGTGCGCGAGCTCGGGCCCCGCCTCGACGCCGGCATGGAGCAGGCGCGGCACCGCGCCGCCGAAGACGCCGACGCCTGCCAGCTTCACGGCGAACCCCGGCGCCTTCACGTCCTCGAGCACGTGGTGCAGGTCCTCGACCACGGGCTCGGGATGCTCGCCGAGGAACACCAGCGTCACGTGGAAGTTTTCCGGCGCGACCGGCCGGCCGGCCGGCAGCCCCGCCTGCGCCGCCTCGAGCGTCTGCCGCACCTCGTCCGGCAGCGGCAGGGCGACGAAGGCGCGGATCAAGGCTCCACCCGCGCGATCAGCTCCAGCACCTTCGGCCCGATCTCCTCGACCATGCGCAGGACCCCCGCGGCGTTCGGGTGCAGCCCGTCCGGCTGCATGAGGCCGGGCTCGCCGATCACCCCCTCCATGAAGAACGGGTAGAGCAGCGCCCCGTGATCCCGGGCCAGCTCGGGATACATCCCGTCGAACGCCTCCTTGTAGTCGGGCCCGTAGTTCGCGGGCGCGATCATGCCCGCGATCAGCACCGGCAGGTCGTCCTCGGCGAGGCGCGCGAGCATCGCGTCGAGGTTCCCGCGCGCGACGCCCGGGTCGATGCCGCGCAGCATGTCGTTGGCGCCGAGCGCGAGCAGGACCGCGTCCGCGCCGTCGGCGAGCGCCCAGTCGAGCCGCGCCCGCCCGCCCGCCGTCGTGTCGCCGGAGACGCCCATGTTGACGACCTCGACGTCGTCGTGTCCCCGCCCGGCGAGCCCCCGGTCGAGCTGCGGCACGAACCCGTCCTCCCCGGCCAGGCCGTAGCCCGCGGTCAGGCTGTCGCCGATGGCGACGAGGCGGAGCGGGTCCGCCAGCGCCGGCGGCGCGAAGGCGGCGAGCACGCCAAGCGCGACAACGGCTCCGTTGCACCACCCGCGCGCGCGCCCATATCGGGTCTTCAGCGGACGGGAGCGGTGCGGCGTGATAACCCTGCGGAACATGGACCTGACGCTCGCGAGCCAGGCGGGTCCGGTCGAGATCCTGCGCGGCATCGACATGGATGTGGCGCCAGGCGAGCGGGTCGGCATCGTCGGTCCCTCCGGGTCGGGCAAGTCGTCCCTCCTGATGGTGGTCGGCGGGCTCGAGCGGGCAACCGCCGGGTCGGTCGAGGTGCTGGGGCGCGGCCTCGGCGCCCTCGACGAGGACCGGCTGGCCGCGCTCCGCCGCGACCATATCGGCATCGTCTTCCAGTCCTTCCACCTCATCCCGACGATGACGGCGCTCGAGAACGTCGCGACGCCGCTCGAGCTCGGCCGCCGGGCCGATGCGTTCGACCGGGCGGCCGCCATGCTGGGCCAGGTCGGCCTCGGCCACCGCGAGCAGCACTATCCCGCGCAGCTCTCGGGCGGCGAGCAGCAGCGAGTCGCGCTCGCGCGCGCGCTGGCGCCGGGGCCGGACCTGCTGCTCGCCGACGAGCCGACCGGCAATCTCGACGGCCGGACGGGCGCGCAGGTGATCGAGCTCCTGTTCGGGCTCGCGTCCGCAGGCGGCGCGACGCTGGTGCTCGTGACCCACGACCCGGAGATCGCGCGGCGCTGCTCGCGCGTCCTGACCATGGCGGACGGCCGGATCACCGGCGACCGCGCCGCGGCCGCGGCGTGAGCGCCTTCGCGCTCAGGCTCGCGCTTCGCGAGCTCCGGGGCGGGCTCGGGGGCTTCCGCGTCTTTCTCGTCTGCCTCGCGCTCGGCGTCGCCGGCATCGCCGCCGTCGGCTCGGTCGCCGAGGCCATCCGCAGCGGGCTGGCCGCCGAGAGCCGCGAGATCCTCGGCGGCGACGTCGCCATCACCTACACCTACCGCTTCGCCGAGGCCGGTGAGCGCCGCTGGATGGAGGACGCGGCCGGCGGGCCCGGGCGCGTCTCCGAGACCGCCGAGCTGCGCTCGATGATCGGCCCGGCGGGCGCGCGCCGCACGCTCGCGCAGGTCAAGGGCGTCGACGCGTCCTACCCGCTCTACGGCACGCTCCGCCTTTCCGGCGGGCAGTCTCCGGCGGAGGCGTTCGCCCGGCGCGACGGCCGCCACGGCCTGGTGACCGAGCCGGTGCTGGCCGAGCGGCTCGGGCTCGAGCCCGGCGACCCGGTCGGCCTCGGCGGGGGCGCGTTCACCTTTCGCGGCACGATCGTCGAGGAGCCGGACGCGAGCCTCGGCGGCATGGCCCTCGGCCCGCGCGTGATCGCCTCGACCGACGGGCTGCGGGGGGCCGGCCTGCTCGGCCCCGGCACCCTGTTCGAGAGCGTCTACCGCCTGAAGATCCCGCCGGATGTGTCTCTCGCGTCGTTGAAAAACGCGTTCCAGGAGCGCTTTCCGGAGGCCGGGGCCCGCTGGCGCGACCGCCGCGCCGCCTCGCCCGGGGTCGAGCGGTTCGTGACGCGGCTCGGCGCCTTCCTCACCCTCGTCGGCCTCGCCGCGCTGGTCGTCGGCGGCGTCGGCGTCGGCGCGGCGGTCCGCGGCTACCTCGCGCGCAAGACGGCGACGATCGCGACGCTCCGCAGCCTCGGCGCCCCGGCGTCCACGCTCTTCGCGGCGTATCTAATGCAGGTCGGGCTGATCGCGCTCCTCGGCATCGCCGTCGGCCTCGCGATCGGCGGCGGCGCCGTCGTGCTCATCGGCCCGCTGATCGCCGACACGCTGCCGCTGCCGGCGCGCTTCGCGGTCTATCCGGGCCCGCTCGCCGCCGCCGCGCTCTACGGCGCGCTGATCGCACTCATCTTCAGCCTCTGGCCGCTCTCCTGGCTGCGCGAGGTGCGCCCGGCGCAGCTCTTCCGCGGCGAACGCGCGCCCGAGGACGGGCTGCCCCGGCCCTCGGCGCTCGC
>DATKCY010000137.1:0-3701 GCA_035512995.1 Thermohalobaculum sp. | reverse complement strand
GCCGCTCGCGACCCCGCCCTACGACGACGGCGCGACCGAGGAGGAGATGATCGCGCTCTACAAGGGCAAGTATGCGGAGATCTACCCATGAGCGTGATCCTGATGGACGGCGGCATGGGCCAGGAGCTGCTGCGCCGGAGCGGCGCCCGGCCGACGCCGCTCTGGTCGGCCGAGGTGATGATGCGCGAGCCGGGGCTGGTCGAGGACCTGCACCTCGACTTCATCCGCGCCGGCGCCCGCACGATCACCGTCAACGCCTATTCGGCCACCCGGCCCAAGCTCGCGCGCGAGGGCGCCGAGGACCGCTTCGAGGACCTGCAGCGCGCGGCCTGCGAGGCCGCCGCCCGCGCCCGCGACCGCTCGGGCGAAGACGTGACCATCACCGGCTGCCTGCCGCCGCTCAAGGCCAGCTACCGGCCGGAGGTGACCGACCCCCTCGACCGGATCGCCGCCGACTATGCCGAGATCGCGGCGCTCCAGTCGCCCTTCGTCGACCTGATGCTCGCCGAGACGATGGGCTCGGCGGAGGAGGCGAAGGGCGCGGCGCAAGGCGCGGCGGCGGCGGCGGGCAAGCCGCTCTGGGTCGCCTGGACCGTCGAGGACGACGGCAGCGCCCGCCTCCGCTCGGGCGAGACGCTGGCGGACGCGGACGCAGCCCTTGCCGGCCTGCCGGTCGCGGTGCGCCTGCTGAACTGCTCCCGCCCCGAGGCGATCACCGCGGCGATGGGCGCGCTCGCCGCCCTCGGCGGCCCGTTCGGCGCCTACGCCAACGGCTTCTCGGGCATCAGCGACGCCTTCCAGCCGGGCGGCACGGTCGACGTGCTCGAGGCCCGCACCGACCTCGGCCCCGCGGCCTACGCCGACCACGCCATGCGCTGGGCGGAGGCCGGCGCCGCCGTCGTGGGCGGCTGCTGCGAAGTCGGCCCGGAGCACATCGCCGAGCTTCGCCGCCGGCTCGAGGCGGCCGGACACGAGATCAAGGGAGCACTGGGATGAGCCCCGACCTCTCTGTGCGGGTGGCCCTCCGATGAACGCCGGACTGCCCGAGGTCATGCGCGGCTGGCAGCTCACCGGCCACGGCGGCCCCGAGGCGCTGGTCTGGAACGAGGCGATCCCCGTGCCGCGGCCCGGACCGGGCGAGGTGCTGACCCGCGTGCTGGCGGCAGGCGTCAACAACACCGACATCAACACCCGCCTCGGCTGGTACGCGCGCGAGGTCAGGGGCGGCACCGGCGACGCCGCCGAGGCGCCGCCCGAGGGCGGGCGCGGCTGGTCGGGCGGCCTGACCTTTCCCCGGATCCAGGGCGCCGACCTCTGCGGCGAGGTCGTGGCCGTCGGTCCCGACGCGGACCCGTTCGTGCCGGGAATGCGCGTCACCTGCCCGACCAACCAGCCGGAGCCGACGGCCGAGGCGCCGACCGGCTTGCGCGTCATCGGATCGGAATACGACGGCGCCTTCGCCGAGTACTGTCTGGTGCCGGCGCGCCACCTCTACGACGTCAGCGCCTCGCCGCTCCCGGACATCGAGATCGGCGCCATGCCCTGCGCCTTCGGAACCGCGGAGGGCATGCTGACCCGCGCCGGGGTCGGCGAGGGTGACCGGGTGCTGGTCACCGGCGCCTCCGGCGGGGTCGGGCTGGCGGCGGTGCAGCTTGCCCGCCGCCGCGGCGCCGAGGTGACGGGCGTGACGAGCGCCGCCAAGGCCGGCGCCGTCCGGGACGCCGGCGCGGCCGCGGTGCTGGACCGCGGCGCCGTGCCCCCGGAGGACGCCTTCACCGTCGTCATCGACCTCGTCGCCGGCCCCGGCTGGGGCGCGCTCATCGATGCGCTCCGCCCCGGCGGCCGCTACGCCACCGCCGGCGCCATCGCCGGGCCCATCGTCGAGGCGGACCTCCGCACGATCTACCTGCACGACCTCACGCTCTACGGCTGCACCTACCAGCCGGCCGAGGTCTTCGCCGGTCTCGTCGCCGCGATCAACGACGGCTCGGTCCGCCCGCTCGTCTCGCAGACCTATCCGCTGGCAGAGCTCCCGGCCGCGCAGGAGGCGTTCCAGGCGAAGCGCCATCCCGGCAAGCTCGTGCTGATTCCGGAGGACGCCCATGGCTGACATTCCCGCCCAGGCCCGCGCCGTCATCATCGGGGGCGGCATCTCCGGCTGCTCGGTCGCCTACCACCTGGCCAGGCTCGGCTGGTCCGACGTCGTCCTGCTCGAGCGAAAGCAGCTCACCTGCGGCACCACCTGGCACGCGGCCGGGCTGATCGGCCAGCTCCGCGGCAGCGAGAACCTGACCCGGCTCGCGAAGTACTCGGTCGATCTCTACGCGAAGCTCGAGGCGGAGACCGGCGTCGCCACCGGCATGCGCCAGACCGGCTCGATCACCGTCGCCCTCACCCACGAGCGCGACGAGGAACTCCGCCGCAACGCAGCCGTCGCCCGCGCCTTCGGGGTCGAGGTGAACGAGATCGGCCCCGACGAGGTCAAGCGCATCTACCCGCACCTGAACACGGATGGCGTCGTCTCCGCCGTCCACCTGCCGGGTGACGGGCAGGCGGACCCGGCCAACATCGCCCTCGCGCTCGCCAAGGGGGCGCGCCAGAACGGCGCCCGCCTCCACGAGGGCGTGAAGGTGACCGCCATCCACCAGCGCGACGGCCGCGTCACCGGCGTTTCCTATGAAAAGGATTGCGAGGAGGGCCGGATCGCCACCGACGTCGTCGTCAACTGCGGCGGCATGTGGGCCCGCGACCTCGGCCTCATGGCCGGCGTCGACGTGCCGCTCCACGCCTGCGAGCACTTCTACATCGTGACCGAGGGGATCGAGGGCCTGGGCCAGCTCCCCGTCCTCCGCGTCCCCGACGAGCACGCCTACTACAAGGAGGACGCCGGCAAGATGCTGCTCGGCGCCTTCGAGCGACAAGCCAAGCCCTGGGGCATGGACGGCATCCCCGAGGACTTCTGCTTCGACCAGCTCCCCGAGGACATCGAGCACTTCGAGCCGATCCTCGAGATGGGCGTGAACCGCCTGCCGCTCTTGGCCGACGCCGGCATCCACACCTTCTTCAACGGCCCCGAGAGCTTCACCCCCGACGACCTCTACTATCTGGGCGAGGCGCCGAACCTCCGCGGCTTCTGGGTCGCGGCCGGCTACAACTCGATCGGCATCGTCTCCTCGGGCGGCGCCGGCTACGCGCTCAGCCACTGGATCGACGACGGGCATCCGCCCTTCGACCTCTGGGGCGTCGACATTCGCCGCGTGCAGCCGTTCCAGAACAACCGCCGCTATCTGCGCGAGCGGGTGTCCGAGTCGCTCGGCCTGCTCTACGCCGACCATTTCCCTTACCGGCAGCCGGAAACGGCGCGCGGCATCCGCCGCTCAGTCCTGCACGAGCACCTGAAGGCCCGCGGCGCCGTCTTCGGCACCACCGCCGGCTGGGAGCGCGCGAACTGGTTCGCGAACGAGGGCCAGGCGCGCGAATACCGCTACTCGTGGGGCCGCCAGAACTGGTTCGGGAACGCCGCCGCCGAGCACCGGGCGGTGCGCGAGGGCGTCGGCCTTTTCGACATGTCGAGCTTCGGCAAGATCCGGGTCGAGGGCCGCGACGCCGAGGCCGTGCTCCAGCGCCTCTCGGGCGGGAACGTCGCGGTCGAGCCCGGCCGCATCGTCTACACCCAGTTCCTGAACGACCGCGGCGGCATC
>DATKCY010000136.1:0-5626 GCA_035512995.1 Thermohalobaculum sp. | reverse complement strand
GGTCAGCCTGAGCTCGCTGTCGGCCGCCGGTCCGCCGGCGTCCGCCGGCCGGCCCGGCGCGGGGCCGTGGTCCGGCCGCGGCTCGTCGTCGCGCGAGGCGGTGGCGAATCGGGCGAGGGCGAAGCCCGCGACCATCGCGCTGCCGACGAAGGCGAGCGGGTGCCGCCGGCCGAAATCGGCCACCGCCTCGGCCATCTCGCCGACGCTCCGCCCCTCGATCGAGCGGGCGAGGTCGTCGAGGCCTTCGGACGCCTGGTGCAGAAACTGGCCCTGCACCGAGTCGCGCCCGAGCTCCTCGGCGGCACGGTCGAGGGCGCTGGCCCACTGGTGGGCCTGGCTCGCGCCGGCGTGCTTGCCGCGCTCGGCCTCGGACCCGGCGCGCCGGCGCGCCTCGTCGGCGACACCGCTCGCGGTCTCCCAGGCGCCGTCTCTGGCTTCGTCCCACATCTTGCCGGCCGCGTCGCGGGCCTCTTCGGCCGTCCGCCGCAGCCGTTCCGTGCCGGAGCCGGCCTCCCGGTCGCGCGGGGGGGTGGTGTCGGTCATCGTCGATCCTCCTAATCGCGGGCGCGGCCCGTGCGGCCGTGCGCCGGTCTCGGCGTGCCTCGCGTCCTGAAGACGCGCGCCGGCCGTGGCCGGTTCCCTGTGGGGATGACCGCGGCCTTCGAGGGAGGGAATTATGCCCGCGGGGGCGGAAGCCAAGCGTGGACGCGGGTCGGTCCTGCATAGAAACCGGCCGCCGGGGTCCGGGCGGCGCAGGCTTTGGCGAGAGCGGGAGGGCGGGACGCGCAGGAGGATGTCACCCGTCCTGCCTGCTCCGCCTGCGCGGCGAGGACGCGAAGGCGCGAGCTGGAGGCGTTCGGGCGCGACCTCGCGCTTGCCGCCTCGATGATCGAGGCGTGGGCGCGGGCGGCCGCGGACGGCCGCCCTCCGGGTCAGAAGGTGCCGCGCTGCGCGGTCCTGGCGGTCTGGAAGAACAGGTTCGGCACGAGCTGGCTCAGCACGCGGTTCCAGGCGGTGATCGGCTGCTCGGCGACGAAGACGACGTCGTTCGGCTGGATCAGGAACTGGGTGGCGGTCACCAGGTTGACGGCGTTGCTGCCGTCCAGGCGGTAGGCGCGGACGGTGCCGAACTGGTCCGGGTTCATCGCGCCGCGGAGCACGTAGATCTCCTCCCAGTCGGCGAACTCGATATTCAGGCGCGTCTCCTCGAGCAGCACGTCGGCCAGGTTCGCCCGGCTCTCGAACGGCAGCGGGAAGCGGCGCGGGTTGCCGACCTCGCCCGCGACGTAGGCGTACTGCCGCGGCACGGCGCCGAGCTCGAGGCGGGTGAGGAACGCCTCGCGCTCCTCGGCGAGGCGGCCGCGCGCGAGGTCCTCGAGCTGCAGCGCGAACTGGGTGTCCAACATCTGTGCCTGACGCAGCGACAGCATCTGCGCGAATCGCTCGGCCGCCTGATTCTCGAGGTATTCGGCGACCACGAAGACCGTGTCGCCCTCATCGAGCAGGATCTGGCGCAGGTTCGGGTTCTCGAAGAAGCGGTCGGCGCTGATCTGGTAGCGCTGTCCGTCGCGGAAGATGACGATCTTCGCCACCTTCGGATCGATCGGCGCGATGCCGCCCGCGAGCTGGATCGCCTCGGCGAGGTCGAGCGGCTGGAGCGTGATCGGCACGACCGCGGGCGCGTTCACGAGGCCGCCGACGGTCACGTTCTTCGACTGGAACTCGGCGATCTCGAGCGTGAAGGCCGGGTCGATGCCCGCGGCCGCCACGGCCTCGAAGAGCGCGTCCTCGGCCTCGCGCACGGTCAGCCCGCCGACGCGGACGCGGCCGACATCGGGGATCGCGATCATGTTGTCGTCCTGGACGACGTAGCCCTGGCGCATCGCGGTCGCCTCGGCGAGGCCCGGCAGCGACTCGATCGTCTCGGGCGTCGAGACCGAGAGCAGCAGCACGTCGGAGACGCCGATCTCGTAGGGCTGCGGCTCGATCCGCGGCGGCAGGCGGTCGGGCACGAAGCCCGGCCGGCGCGCCGCCGGCGAGGTCGGCGCCGGCAGCGGCACGAGGTTGCTCCCGCCCATGCCGAGCCGCTGGTCGGTCGCCATCAGCCGCGAGGCGGCGTCGGGCTGGAACTCGGCCGGCAGGCGCTGCGGCACGTGGGCGTCGAGGTTGGCGGCGGCGGCCGTCTCGTAGGTGAGCAGGATCTCCTCGACCTCGAAATCCGTGTCCGGCGCGTCGCCGAAGACGCTGCCGTCGCGCACTTCGGGCGACGTGTAGACGAGCCCGCAGCCGGAAAGCGCCAGACATGCGGCGGCGAACGCGATGGACCTGATCGACATGGCGGTTCCGGTGCTCCCCCTCGGACGGCACGAAAGGCGTCCTTCGTAGCACCGCCGCCGCGCCGAGGTAAGTCTGGAATGCCTGCGCATATCGGCGGATGTGCCTTTTCAGGCACATCTTTTCCGTCGCGGACTGCTATGTTCCGGGCTCTGCGGAGGCAGACGGAGAGCAGTGTGGCCGGACCGCTGTCGATCGACGACCGCCCGTCGCCCAACCACAACGCGCGGGCGGACGGGGCGCGGCCCGACATCGTCGTGCTGCACTACACGGGAATGGAGAGCGCGGAGGCCGCGGTCGGGCGCCTCGTCGATCCCGACTCGGGGGTCAGCGCGCACTACGTGCTGATGCAGGACGGCCGGGTCCTGCGGCTGGTCGAGGAGGAGCGGCGGGCCTGGCACGCGGGCGACTCCCACTGGGGCGGCACCGACCACGTGAACTCGCGCTCGATCGGGATCGAGATCGTCAACAGGGGCCACGACTTCGGCTACGAGCCGTTCCCGGAGCCGCAGATGGCGGCGCTCGAGCGCCTGCTCGGCGGGCTGCTCGAGCGCTGGTCGATCCCGGCCGAGCGGGTCGTCGGGCACGCCTGCGTCGCGCCCGGGCGGAAGATCGACCCGGGAGAAAAGCTCGACTGGCGGCGCCTGGCCCGCGGCGGGCTGTCGATCTGGGTCGACGGCGCGCGGTCGAGCCCGCTCGACCAGCAGCCGGAGGCCGGGCGCTTCCAGCGGGCGGCCGCGCGCTTCGGCTACGGCGTGCCGCGGAGCGGGCGCTGGGACGGCGAGACGCGGGACTGCTGGGACGCCTTCCTGCGGCGCTTCCGTCCGGCCGAGGTGGGCGTGCCGCCGCACGTCGCCGGCGTGAAGCAGCTCGAGGAGATGGCCCGGCGCTGGCCCGTGCGCCTTGACGCCGAGGTCGCGGGCTCGTAGCTGACACATGTGCGGATGATCGGATGGCCGCGCGTCCCGCCTGCGGGGCGCGAGGAAAGTCCGGGCTCCACGGAGGCACGGTGCCGGGTAACGCCCGGCGGGGGCAACCCCAGGGAAAGCGCCACAGAGAAGAAACCGCCGCGGGCGGCTCCGGCCGGACGCGGCAAGGGTGAAACGGCGGGGTAAGAGCCCACCGCGGTCCGGGCGACCGGACCGGCACGGCAAGCCCCACCGGGAGCAAGGTCAGATAGGGGTGATGGGAGCGTTCGCCGCTCCGGGGCCGCCTCCGGCCCGTCGCCCGGGTGGACCGCTCGAGGCCGCGGGCGACCGCGGTCCCAGACGAATGGCCATCGCCGCGGGCGACCGCGGGCACAGAACCCGGCTTACAGATCATCCGCACGCCCGCGCCGAGCCGGGCAGGGACCGTCCGGTGGGATCGCATCCCACCCGGTGGGGCGAATCGGCCGCGGCGCGCCCGGCGGCGGCACGCTAGGCGGCTGCGGCGCCTTCGAGGCCGCCCGCGCGCCGTTCTCTCCAGCTTTGTGCACACGCGGCAGCGAGCGGGCGGACGCCACCGGCGGCGCCCGCACGGCGGCGCGGCCGTTCGTCGAGAATCGCAGCGAAACCAGTGGCTTGAGGTCGGCCCGGGGTCGGGCGGGGCGGCGTGGCCGCGCGCGGGGCGCGCGGCCCCTTCGCGCCCAGATCTCCCCAATTTTATCCACAGCACGGCATCAGGTGGGATCAGTTCCCTTGCAATGGCATGAAAAGTCGGGCATACAATTGGGCCAGAGGCGTCCGTCGGATTAAAAACAATTCGGCAGGTTCATACAGGCCCGGCGGGCGCCTCACCGAAGCACAGAGAGCGTGCAAGCAGGCGGTGGCCGCAGACGAGAGCGGGGATGGGTCACCGGACAGGGGAGCGGGGGCGGACAGGCAAGAAGAGCTGTCCGTCCCTTTGCATTCGCGGGGCGCGCGTCTCGCGCTCCGCCGGGCGGCAGGGGCCGCGTAACGGGGGTGGCGCGTAGGCGTGAGGTATTTCGCCGGCAGCTACAGGCACAAGCTGGACGCGAAGGGCCGCGTCTCGCTGCCGGTCGCGTTCCGCAAGGCGCTGACGAGCCTCGGGAGCGAGCACATCGTCATCGTGCCCCAGTATTTCGGGCCCGACTACCATGTCGGCCTCAGCCAGGCGGGCCACGAGGCGGCGATCGAGGCGGCCGAGCGGCGCGACGACATCGACGACGACGCCCGCCACGGGATGCTCGACGCGCTGGTCGCCGACGCGCACCTGCTGGCGCCCGACGAGGCGGGGCGGATCGTGCTGCCGCGCGAGCTGCGCCAGGCGCTCGACCTGAAGGGCGAGGTGCTGTTCAAGGGCCTCGGCTCGCACTTCGAGATCTGGAAGCCCGAGCGCCACGACGGCCGGGCGGCGACGCGGCGCGAGGGCGGGCGCGCGGCGCCCAAGGCGGCGCTGAGGGGCCTGCACTGATGTCGGCCGCGGCGGCAGCGCGCACAGGCCCGGCGCCGCACCTGCCGGTCCTGCTGGACCCCGTGCTCGATGCGCTGGAGCCGGTCGCGGGCGGCGTCTTCGTCGACGGCACCTATGGCGCCGGCGGCTACAGCCGCGGGCTGCTCGACCGCGGCGCGGAGCGCGTGGTCGCCATCGACCGCGACCCCGAGGCCCTGGCCGGGGCGGAGCGGCAGCCGCGCCTGACGCTGGTCGAGGGCACCTTCGACCGGCTCGACGCGGTCGCGGCGGCGGAGGGCGCGGCCGAGCTGGATGGCGTCACCCTCGACATCGGCGTGAGCTCGATGCAGCTCGACCGGGCAGAGCGCGGCTTCTCGTTCCAGCGGCCGGGGCCGCTCGACATGCGGATGGGGGGCGAGGGGCCGACGGCCGCCGACATCGTGAACGGCGCGAGCGCGGAGACGCTGGCCGACATTCTCCACCGCTACGGCGAGGAGCGGGCGGCGCGGCGGATCGCGCGCGCGGTCGTCGAGGCCCGCGCCGAGGCGCCGGTCAAGACGACCACGGCGCTGGCCGAGATCGTGGCCGGCTGCCTGCCGCGGCCGAAGCCCGGGCAGATCCACCCGGCGACGCGGACCTTTCAGGCGCTCCGCATCGCCGTCAACGACGAGCTCGGCCAGCTCGTGCGCGGGCTCTCCGCCGCCGAGCGCGCGCTGAAGCCGGGCGGGCGGCTGGCGGTCGTGACCTTCCACTCGCTCGAGGACCGGATCGTGAAGCGGTATCTGGCGGACGCGGCGAGCGCGGGCGGCGGCGGATCGCGCCACCTGCCCGCGGCGGCGGCGCGGCGGCCGCGCTTCGAGCGGCCGGAAAAACCCGTGACGGCGGGGGAGGGCGAGCT
>DATKCY010000135.1:0-2068 GCA_035512995.1 Thermohalobaculum sp. | reverse complement strand
GGGCTGCCGGGCCGCGGGCGTGGCGCCGGTCAGCGCGCGCTCAGAAGCCGGCACCGAAGGTGCCGGGCGCCGGCTCGATCAGCTCGAAGCCGTTCTCCTCGACTCGCAGGATCGCCATGCCGCGCTCGGACCTGCCGTCGGACGTGAAGCGGACCGGGCCCCAGAGGCCGGACCACCCCTCCGGGCGGGTGAGCACGCCGTCGTCGAGCGACCCGGCGGCGTCCATCATCTGCGCCGCGATCGCGACGCCGTCGTAGCCGAGCACGGCGAGGTTCGGCGGACGCGAGCCGAAGCGCGACGAGTAGCGGCTGATGAACGAACGCACGAGGTCGGGGTCGGGCGAGGGGAACACCCCGCCCTCGAGCGCCGGCTCCTCGAGCGTGATCGGCGAGTTCCACTGGCCGAGGCCCATGTACTGCGCGTGGCCCGAGGAGAGGCCGGCATAGGACAGGAACGCGCCGACCGAGCGCAGGCCCTGGCCGCCGTCGGGGATCAGCACCGCGCGGGCGCCGGCGTCGCGCGCGGCCTCGGCGAAGCGGGCCGCCGTCTGCTGGATGCCCTGGAAGCTCCGCGGGTAGCTCTCGGCCGCGACAATCCTCAGGCCCGCCCGATCCGCCGCGCGCTGGAAGCCCTGCCAGGCGGCGCCGCCGTACGGCGTCTGCGGGTAGTAGACGGCGACCGGGCTGAGCTGCCGGCGCGAGGCGAACTGCGCCATGCGCTCGGCCTCGGCCTCCGGCAGGTAGCCGCTCAGATAGACCGGGTCGCCCGCGATGCTCGCGTCGGTCGAGAACGAGATGACGTTGATCCCGGCGCGGGCCGCGAGCGGTGCGACCGCCCGGGTCGATTCGGCGAACAGCGGGCCGACCAGGACGTCGGCGCCGTCGGCGATGGCGTTGCGCGCCGCGGCCGCCGCGCGGTCCGGCGAGCCCGCGGTGTCGTAGACCTCGAGCCGGACATTGCTGCCGCCCGCGTCCGCGAGCGCGAGGCGCGCCGAGTTGACGAGCGCCTCGCCGAGCTCCGCCGCCTCCCGGTCGGCGGCCCCGATCGGCGCCAGCAGGCCGACGAGGGCGGGCCCCGAGGGCGCCGGCGCGCTCGGCCCGCTGCCGGTCGAGCGCGCTGGCGAAGTCGAGGCCCGCTCGTCTACAGTAGGGGAGGCGCAGCCGGCGACGAGCGTGAGGCCTGAGAGCAGCAGGACGGGCAGCGACAGCGCGGCCCGCAGCGGAGATCGGATGGCAGTGGCGTGCATGACTTCCTCTCGCGGTCTGGCGACCGGCCGGCGCTCGCCGCCCGCCCGTCGTGGATGATCGGGATGCGCCGGGCCCTGCCAGCCGACCGGACCCTCACCCCTCGTGCCCCGGATGATAGAGCGGAATCCGCCGGGGACACACTCACCCAAGGGCTCTATCTGGTCGCCACCCCGATAGGCAATGCGGCCGATGTGACGCTGCGCGCGCTCGACGTGCTGGCGCGGGCCGACGCGCTCCTGGCCGAGGACACGCGGCGGACGCGGAAGCTCATGGACCTGCACGGGATCGCGCTCGGGGGGCGGCCGATGCTCTCGTACAACGACCGGAACGCGCCGGGGCGGCGGCCGCAGGTGACGGCGTGGCTCGAAGAGGGGCGCTCGGTCGCCTATTGCACCGACGCGGGCACGCCGCTCGTCTCCGACCCCGGCTACCGTCTGGTCGAGGCGGCGGTCGCGGGCGGCCATGGCGTCTGGGCGGTGCCGGGCGCCTCGGCGCTGCTGGCGGCGCTGGTGGTCGCGGGGCTGCCGACCGACCGGTTCCTGTTCGCGGGCTTCCTGCCGCCGAAGGCCGGCGCGCGGCGTGCGGCGCTGGCCGAGCTCGGCCGTGTGCCGGCGACGCTCGTCTTCTACGAGAGCGCGCGCCGGCTGGCTCCGAGCCTCGGCGACATGGCGGAGGTGCTGGGCGGCGCGCGTCCCGCCGCGGTCGCGCGCGAGCTGACCAAGCGCTTCGAGGAGGTGCGGCGCGAGCGGCTGGATCGGCTCGCCGCCGCCTACGCCGCGGAGGAGCCGCCGAAGGGCGAGGTGGTCGTGCTGGTCGGTCCC
>DATKCY010000134.1:0-7787 GCA_035512995.1 Thermohalobaculum sp. | reverse complement strand
ACGGCCTTCAGCCGCTCCTCGAAGTCGCCGCGATAGCGGGTGCCGGCGAGCAGCGCGCCCATGTCGAGCGAGAAGATCGTGGCGCCGCCCAGCACCTCGGGCACCTCGCCCTCGACGATCTTCTTCGCCAGCCCCTCGGCGATCGCGGTCTTGCCGACGCCGGGGTCGCCGACGAGCAGCGGATTGTTCTTGCGCCGGCGGCAGAGCACCTGCACGCAGCGCTCGACCTCGAGCTCGCGGCCGATCAGCGGATCGACCAGGCCCTTGCGCGCCTTGACGTTGAGGTTGACGCAGAACTTGCCCAGCGGGGTCTCCTCCCCCTTCTCCTCGTCCTCCGACACCGTCTCCGCGGCCTCCGGATCCTCGGCGCCGCGCACGGGGCGCGTCTCGCCGTAGGACGGGTCCTTGGCGACGCCGTGGCTGAGGAAGTTGACCGCGTCGTAGCGGGTCATGTCCTGCTCCTGCAGGAAGAACGCCGCATGGCTCTCGCGCTCGTTGAAGATCGCGACCAGCACGTTCGCGCCGGTGACCTCGGAGCGGCCCGAGCTCTGCACGTGGATCGCCGCGCGCTGGATCACGCGCTGGAAGCCGGTCGAGGGCGCGGCCTCCGACCCCTCGCCGTCGAACACGAGCGTCTCGAGCTCGGTGTCGATGAAGCGGGTGAGGGTCGTGCGCAGCTCGCCGATGTCGACCGAGCAGGCGCGCATCACCCGCGCCGCGTCCGGCTCGTCGACCAGGGCCAGGAGGAGATGCTCGAGCGTCGCGAGTTCGTGCCGGCGCGCGTTGGCGAGGCCGATCGCCCGGTGGATGGCGTCTTCCAGCGTCGCGGTCAGGGACGGCATGCGGCTCTCCTCTTCGGTCGTCGGCGGCCCGCAAGAATGCCTTGATAACATAGTAGCGTTTAACGGAGGACGACCAATCTCTATCTTGAGAGTCATGTCGGACTTTCGCGCCACGGCTTCAACCGTCTGCGCCGTCGCGAAAACGCAACCAAAGAGGAGAGCGGCGGCCGCGGCCGGCTCACTCCTTCTCCATCGTGCATTGCAGCGGGTGCTGATTCGAGCGGGCGCAGTCCATCACCTGCGTGACCTTGGTCTCGGCGACCTCGAACGGGTAGACGCCGACGACGGCGACCCCCTTGGTGTGCACCGTCAGCATGATGTCGACCGCCCGGCCCTGGTCCATGTTGAAGAAGCGCTGCAGCACGTAGACCACGAACTCCATCGGAGTGTAGTCGTCATTCAGCATCAGCACCTTGTAGAGCGACGGGCGCTTGGTCTCGGGCTTGGTCTTGGTCGCGACCCCGACCTCGCCCCCGCCCCTGCGGTCGGGGTCCTTGCCGCCGTTGCCTGCCGCGGCCGGCGGAGCGCGCTCGCTCGAGGGGTCGTGGATCGTGGGGATCATCCCGCGGTGCCGCCGTTGCCGCTGTCGTCTCAGGGGCAAGGATATAAGGAGCGGGCGGGACGAGGGAAGGGGGCCGAAGCCCCCTTTGCGGGCCGGACGGATCCGGCCGTGGTGACGCCGTCGTGGCCGGCCGTCAGCCGCGCGCGCCGCGGACCTTCTCGACCGCCTTCGTGAACCGGTCGTTCAGCGGCGCGATCGCCTCGCGCGTCGCGTTCACGTAGATGTCGTTGATCTTGGTCGCCTCGGAGACGTAGGCCTCGAGCGCGGTGCGCGCGAACGTCGTCTGCTTCTCCACCAGCTCGGGCAGCGACTTCGCGGCGGCCAGCTCCTTGGCGGCGGCCAGGCTGTCCTCGTACGACTTCTTGGTGTAGGCCGCGACCTCGGCGCCGGCGGTCTCGTGCGCCTTCGCCGCGATCCGCGACGAGGCGACCACCGCGTCCAGGTTCTCCTGGCCGAAGCTCGCCGCCTGCTCCATGCCGCGGGTCAGCTTCTCGACGCTCTCGCCCATCGTCTTCTGCGCCTCGGCGGTCACGGTCTCGACCTGCTTCTGCGTCTCTTTCGTCATCGTTCTCTCCTTCTCTCTCTTCTGCTCGGCGCCGGGCCCGGTGGCCCCGCCGTCAGTCGGAAACATGGGGAATATGCTGCGCTGCGTCAAGACCTGATGTTGCAATGCACAAGAGCCCGCGGAGGCGGCGCTCCGCCGGCGCGCCAAAACGCGGCCGTTAAGGAAATTCTGCGATTGCACGGCAATTTCTGATTCCACAGGCTCTGGCAGCGTGTTACGCTGGCTTTTGAAACAAGTGCAGGGGCGGGCTCGAACCCGCGCCGCAGGGGCAGATTTCAGTTGTGGGGGCTTGGGCCATGCGAGCAGCGGGGCGGTTGCGGCCTGTCTTTCTTCTCTTGATCGTCATCTTCGGTTCGGCGGCCGCCGTGCCCGCCGTCCAGGCCGCGCCCTACGCGGCCATGGTCATGGACATGCGCGACGGGCGGGTGCTGCACTCGCGCGGCGCCGACCGGCGGCAGCATCCGGCGTCGCTGACCAAGATGATGACGCTCTACCTGACGTTCGAGGCGGTCGAGAGCGGGCGCATCGGACTGGACCAGCGGGTGCGGGTGTCGCAGCACGCGGCGCGCCAGCCGGCGTCGAAGCTGTACCTCAAGGCTGGACAGACGGTGTCGATCCGCCACCTGATCCGCGCCACCGCGACCAAGTCGGCCAACGACGCCGCGATGGTGCTGGCCGAGGCGATCGGCGGTTCGCAGGCGGGCTTCGGCGAGATGATGACGCGCAAGGCGCGCGAGCTCGGCATGCCCAACACCACCTTTCGCAACCCGCACGGCCTGACCCAGTCGGGCCACCTGTCGACGGCGCGCGACATGGCGAAGCTGGCGCGGCACCTGTTCTTCGACTTCCCGGAATACTACGGCGTCTTCGGCCAAATCACGACGTATGCCGCCGGCAAGCAGGTGTGGAGCACGAACCGCCGGCTGCTCCGCTCCTACCGCGGGGCCGAGGGCATGAAGACCGGCTACACGCGCGCCGCCGGCTACAACCTGGTCGGCATCGCCTCGCGCGGGTCGGAGCGGATCATCGCGGTCGTCATGGGCGAATCGTCGGTGGCCTCGCGCACACGGCGCGTGGCCCAGCTCCTCGACATGGGCTTCTCGCGCGCCGAGACGCATGTGGCGGTGGTCCCGCCGTCGCGCGGCAGCGCCGCCGGCACGGTCGTCGCGGTCAGGAGCGCGCCGGTGCCGCCGGCCCGGCCGACGCGGCAGACTACCGGCATCGCCGCGGTGGTCGAGGCGCTGGGTCCGGCGCCGGCCGCCGCCGCAATCCAGGCGGAAGAGACGGTGCGGGTGGCGAGCGCCAGCGCGACGTTGCCGTCCCCGGTGACGGAGACGCCGCAGGCGACGGCGAAGGCGCCGTCCTCGGCCTATGCGCCGCGGCGGACCGAGCCGCCGAGGCTGCGCCCCGTACGGGTGGCGACGGCGTCCGCGGACGTCCGGGGGACGATCAGCGTCGCCGAGGGAAGCGGCGACGGGGGCGTGCCGATGCCGCCCCCGCGGCCGGCCTGGTCGGTGCGCCTCGGCGCCTTCGAGGACCGCGCGGCGGCGCTCGAGAGCGTGACGTCGGTGACCCTCGGCGACCTGAGGCCGCTCGCCTCGGCCGAGTCGCAAATCAAGGAGTTCAGGGGCCAGGGCGGCGCGCCGCGCTACGAGGTGCGCTTCACCGGCCTGTCATCGCGCGAGGCGGGCAAGGCCTGCCGGACGCTCAAGTCGCACGGACGGGAGTGCGTGGCACTGGCGCCGAACTAGGAGCCGGCGGGGGGCGGCCGGGCACGCGAGCGACTCCGGGAGTTGGGGGACGCCGGGACGCGCGCGATCGGCCGCGAATGGGGGGATCAGCGGGGCCTCGTGCCCCGCTGATTCGTCTGCGGGCCGGCGGTTTCGTCAGGGGCGGCCGATCGAGCTGTAGCGGAAGCCGGCCTCGCGCGCGTCCTCCGGCGCGTAGATGTTCCTGAGGTCGACCATGACGTCGCCGCGCATCTGCGCCCGCAGCCGGCCGAGGTCGAGGGCGCGGAACTCGTTCCACTCGGTCAGGATCAGCAGGACGTCGGCGTCCCTGGCCGCCTCGTAGGGCTCGGCCCTCCATTCGGCCGGCGCCAGCATCGCCTCGCCCTCGCGCCGGCCCTGCGGATCGCAGATCACGATCTCGGCCCCCGCCTGGCGCAGCCGCGGCAGCACGGCGAGGCTCGGCGCGTCGCGCATGTCGTCGGTGTTCGGCTTGAAGGTGACGCCCAGCACGGCCACGCGCTTGCCCTCGAGCGAGCCGCCCGCCGCCGCGATCACCCGGTCCGCCATCGCCGCCTTGCGCGCATCGTTCGCGCCGATCACGGCCGAGACGATCGTCAGGTCGGCGCCGTAGTTCTCGGCCGTCTGCGCGAGCGCCCGGGTGTCCTTCGGGAAGCACGAGCCGCCGTAGCCCGGCCCCGCGTGAAGGAACTTCGAGCCGATCCGGCCGTCGAGCCCGATCCCCTTCGCGACCGACTGCACGTCGGCGCCGCAGCGCTCGCAGAGGTCCGCGATCTCGTTGATGAAGGTGATCTTGGTCGCGAGGAAGGCGTTGGCTGCGTACTTGATCATCTCGGCCGACTCGAGGGTCGTGAAGACCATCGGCGTCTCGCGCAGGTAGAGTGGGCGGTAGATGTCCGCCATCACCGCGCGCGCGCGATCGTCCTCGGCGCCGACGACGATGCGGTCGGGGCGCATGAAGTCCTCGATCGCGGCGCCCTCGCGCAGGAACTCGGGGTTCGAGGCGACCGAGAAGACGGCTTGCGGATTGGCCGCGGCGATCCGTCGTCCGACCTCGCGGTTGGTCCCGACGGGCACGGTCGACTTGGTGACGACGACGACCGGATCGGTCAGGAGCGCCGCCACCTCCTCGGCCGCGGCATAGACGTGAGTGAGGTCGGCATGGCCGTCGCCGCGCCTGGCCGGGGTGCCGACCGCGATGAAGATCGCCTCGGCGTCCCCGACCGCGTCGGCGAGGTCGGTCGTGAAGCGCACGCGCCCCGCGGCGGCGTTCCGCTCGAGCAGGAGGCCGAGGCCCGGCTCGTAGATCGGGATCTCGCCGCGGCGCAGCATCTCGATCTTGCCCCCGTTCTTGTCGACGCAGACCACCTCGTGGCCGAAGTCGGACAGGCAGACGCCGGAGACGAGCCCGACATAGCCCGTGCCGATGATGACGATGCGCATGTGGTCTCCCGCCGGGTCAGCAAAGGGGCGCTACTGGACCGCCGGCACGCCCGGAAGGTCAAGCGCCTTCACCAGGTCGCGCACCTCCTGGCGTGCGGCAACGTGGCTCATGGTGAGCGTGATCGGCCCGTCCTGCCTGAGGTCGAGCAGGGTGAGCCCGGTCAGGAACAGCTCGCGGAAGATCACGCGCTCGCAGAAGCCGGGCACGATGCGAAAGCCGATCCGCCGCGAGAGCTCGGTCATCACCTCGCCGACGCGGCGCTTGTTGCGGCTGTCGAGCGTCGCCATGCGGTTCCGGAGCACGACCCAGTCCATCGGCGGCCGGCCGGTGACCGCGCGCCGCTGCCGGGCCGACCACACCATCTCGGAATAGATCGAGGGGCCCAGCACCTTGCCCGAGGCCGGGTCGACGCGCCCGAGCAGGTCGAAGTCGACGAGGCTGTCGTTGATCGGCGTGATCAGCGTGTCGGCGGCCGCGTGCGCCGCCTGGCTGAAGGCGGTCACCGCGCCCGGCGTGTCGACGATGACGTAGTCGCAGCTCCGCGACAGCTCGTCGATCGCGCGGACGATCGTCTCGCGGTCCTCGGCGTCGGCCTCGTCGCGGAGCGGCAGCTTCGACTGCGTCAGCCGCAGGCGCTCGGCGCCGAGCAGCTTCGAGCCGATCCGCTCGCCATAGGCGTCGCGGTTCTCGAGATAGCGGAACAGGCTCGTCTGGCGGATGTCGAGGTCGAGGCAGCCGACGCGGTGCCCCGCGCGCGCGAGCGCGACCAGCAGGTGCATCGCCGTCGTCGACTTGCCCGAGCCGCCCTTCTCGTTGCCGAGGACGATCACGTGCGCCCGGTCATCCACCTCTGTGCTCAACGCGCGTACCCGGGAAGCCAGCGGCAAGACGCGGCGCGCACCCCGCGGCGCGCGCTCCGGACGGCATCGGTCGCCTCAGAAGCCGAAGCCCTCGAACTTCTTCTTGAAGCGCGAGACGCGGCCGCCGCTGTCCATCAGGCGCTGCGTGCCGGTCCAGGCCGGGTGCGCCAGGGGGTCGATGTCGAGCGTCATCGTGTCGCCCTCCTTGCCCCAGGTGGTGCGCATCTGGACGGTGTTGCCGTCGGTCATCTTCACGTCGATGACGTGGTAGTCGGGATGGACGTCGCTCTTCACGGGCGCTCTCCTAGACCTCGCCCGACCGGCTGGCCGCCGCTGCCGCCGGGACGGGAGCGTGCTGGCCTGACCGATCGCATCGGAAACTCAGGGCGGGGCTTATAGCGGAGTGGCGGCGGGGCGACAAGGGCGTGTCTCGGCCGATGCCGCGCCGGTGCCGCCTCGGCCCGCGAGCGCTCGGGGCGCCGCCGCCCGGTTCAGCGATGACGCTCGCCCGGGTCCCGCACTGTCAGCTCCCGAGCTGCCTGATGCGGTCGAGGGTCGCCGCCGCCACCGCGACACCGTCCCTTGCGAGAAGCCGAGCATGCCCCCGCTCTCGGCCAACGCCGTCAGCACGGTGTCGGACTTGTTGCGGAGCGCCGCGTGCCAGGAGGCCGGATTGGCGTGCGTGATCGCGATCGGCCGGCTCGAGAGCTCGATCGCCTCAAGCGTCGAGCGCTCGGCCGAGTGGCTCATGTCGACGGCCAGCCCGACCCGGTTCATCTCGGCGATCACCTGCCGGCCCATGCGGGTCAGCCCCGGGTCCTCGGCCTCGTAGGCCCCCGTCGCGAGCAGCGACTGGTTGTTGTAGCTGAGCTGCATGAAGCGGGCGCCGAGGGTGTGGACGATCTCCACCAGCCCGATGTCGTCCTCGATCGGCGAGGGGTTCTGGAAGCCGAAGACGATCGCCGTCCGCCCCGCCGCCCTCGCCCGGCGCACGTCGTCGCCGGTCCGCGCGTGCACGATCAGGTCCGGGTGGCGCTCGAACCAGCGGTTCCAGCGCTCGACGTTCAGCACCGTCTCGCGGAAGGTCTCGTGGTAGGCGATGGTGACGTGGACCGCATCGACGCCGCCCTCGCGCATCTGGCGGAAGATCCTTTCCGACCAGTTGGCGTATTGCAGCCCGTCGATCAGCACGCCGCTCATGCCGGGTCGCCGGCCTTCACGTAGGCCGTCTTGACGGTCGTGTAGAACTCGACGGCGTAGCGGCCTTGCTCGCGCGGCCCGTAGGAGCTGTCGCCCCGGCCGCCGAAGGGCACGTGGTAGTCGGTGCCCGCGGTCGGCAGGTTGACCATGACGCAGCCCGTCCGCGCGTTCCGCCGGAAATGCGTGGCCCGCGCCAGGCTCCGCGTCACGATCCCCGAGGTCAGGCCGAAATTCGTGTCGTTCACCACCGCCAGCGCCTCGTCGTAGGAAGCGACCTTGATCACGCACGCGACCGGCGCGAACAGCTCCTCGCGGTTGGTCTTCCAGTCGTTCCTCGTGCCGGCGATGACGGCGGGCGTCATGAAGCAGCCGTCGGTCTCGCGCTCGACCCGCTCGCCGCCGCACACGACCTCGCCGCCCTCCTCGCGGGCGCGGGCGACGTTCCCGAGGTTCTGCTCGAGCTGGCCTTCCGAGACGACGGGCCCCATCTGCGTCGCGGGATCGAGCGCGTGGCCGACCTTCATCGCCGTGGCCGCGGCCGCCAGATTCTCGACGAAGGCGTCGTG
>DATKCY010000133.1:0-9864 GCA_035512995.1 Thermohalobaculum sp. | reverse complement strand
GGCGCTGATCCTGGCCTGCCGCGACGAGATCCTGGCCGACGATGCGACCGCCATGGCGGAGACGCTCACCGCCGCGGGCGGCGAGGTCACGGTCGGCTGGGCCCGCCGCCTGCCCCACGCCTGGCCCGTCTTCGCCGGCCTGCTGCCCGAGGCGGACCGGAGCCTCGCCGAGGCGGGCGCGTTCCTGAGGGGGCACAGGAATGGCCGCCTCAGCTAATTGGTTTCAAGTTTTCGGAGGATTTCTGCTCCGCCCTTCGCTGTACTTATGAGGTCATTTGTTGCTCGATGTGCCTCGCTAAGCGGCCCGGTTACCGCGGCAGCTTCCCTAGTTTCCGCTTGCATAGTATCTCCGTTAGCGCGCAATTGTCTGGAAAGCTTCATTTGATCATCAAATATTGCCAGATGCTGAGCCACTTCCACGCGCCTTAGATTGCACCTTGTGATGTAACGGCGCACCTCGCCTCTGACAGAGTCTTCCAAGCGAATCATATGTTCTCTGTTGCGGATGAAGACATTTACCTCAACATCCATCAAAGCCAAGAGATCGTGGTGTATGACCCTGCTTCGGCGCCGCGCCTCCTCTATCTCCCCCGAGATCTCAATGATGTTTCTCACTGTATCCGCAGCGAAATCGCGCACGGTCTCTCTTTGGAACTTGAGGGCTTCGCGGCTGCTGACCTTAACCTGAACATAAGCTCCGATCGTAGTTAGAGCGATTCCAATGAGCACCCCCCAGAAGAATTCACTGGTTAAAATGCTTATCACTACGCTTTGCATTTGCAGACCTCATTCAGTATTACGCCCCGCCTTCTCCGTGACGCCCGAGGTGCCCTCGCGGCGCTCGAGCTCGGCCAGCACGGCGTCGAGCGTGACGCCCGAGGCGGCCAGCATCACCATGAGGTGGTAGAGCACGTCCGCGGCCTCGGCGGTCAGGCGCTCGCGGTCGCCGCGGACGGCCTCGATGACGGCCTCGACCGCCTCCTCGCCGAACTTTTCCGCAGCCTTCGCCGGTCCCGCCGCCAGCAGGCGGGCCGTGTGGGATGAGGCGGGGTCGGCTCCGCGCCGCGCCTCGATCGTCGCCGCAAGCCGCTCGAGGACGCTCATGCCGGGCGCACGGGGATGCCGGCGCCGGCCATCGCCGCCTTCGCCTCGGCGATTGAATGCTCGCCGAAATGGAAGATCGACGCCGCCAGCACCGCCGAGGCGTGGCCGTCCCGCACCCCCTCGACCAGGTGCTCGAGCCGGCCGACCCCACCCGAGGCGATCACGGGAATGCCGACCGCGTCGGCGACCGCGCGCGTGAGGCCGATGTTGAACCCCTCGCGCGTGCCGTCGCGGTCCATCGAGGTCAGCAGGATCTCGCCCGCGCCCTTCGCCTCCATCGCCCGCGCGAAGTCGACCGCGTCGATGCCGGTGGCCTCGCGCCCGCCGTGGGTGAAGATCTCGAAACGCTCCGGCCCGACCGACTTGGCGTCGATCGCGACCGTGATGCATTGCGAGCCGAACTTCTCGGCCGCCTCGCGCACGAAGTCCGGGTTCCTGACCGCTGCCGTGTTGATCGAGACCTTGTCGGCGCCGGCCAGCAGCAGCGCCCGGATGTCGTCGAGCGTGCCGACCCCGCCGCCGACGGTCAGCGGCATGAAGCACGCCTCCGCCGTGCGGCGAACGACGTCGAGCAGGATGCCGCGGCGCTCGTGGCTGGCCGTGATGTCGAGGAAGCAGAGCTCGTCGGCTCCCGCGGCGTCGTAGAGGCGCGCCTGCTCGACCGGATCGCCCGCGTCGCGCAGCCCGACGAAGTTCACGCCCTTGACCACGCGCCCGTCGCGCACGTCGAGGCAGGGGATCACGCGGACCTTCAGCATGGCCCCCTCATAGGCGCGACCTCACGCGATCGGCAAGTCCCGCCGGTGGACCCCCCGGGTCGCGCGCTCCACCATCCGGGCCGGGAAGAACCGACAGACCGGAGACAGTCCATGGCGAGGGCAACGTGACGGTGATCTACCGCGACCCGGTCCAGGTCATGGCCGCCCACGGGCTGGAGGAGCAGGCCGAGGGCATCGCCGGGCTGCTGCAGAACCTGACCGACAAGGCGGTGGCCGAGGAGTAGGACGCGCCTCACCCCGCCAGCAGCGCCGCGGCCTCCGCCGGATCGATCCGGCCGTCGTAGAGCGCACGGCCCGAGATCACGCCGTCGAGCGGCGCGCCGCAGGCAGCGAGTGCCCGGAGATCGTCGAGCGAGGAGACCCCGCCCGAGGCGATCACCGGGATCGAGACCGCGCGGGCGAGCGCCGCCGTTGCCTCGACGTTCGGGCCCTGCATCGCGCCGTCGCGGTCGATGTCGGTGTAGATCAGCGCGGCGACGCCGGCGTCCTCGAACGCCTGCGCGAGGGCGAGCGCGTCGAGACCGGTCGTCTCCGCCCAGCCTTCGACCGCGACGCGGCCGCCGCGGGCGTCGATGCCGACGGCGATGCGGCCCGGGTGCGCGCGGGCGGCCGCGCGCACCATGTCGGGGTCGCGCGCCGCGGCGGGGCCGAGGATGACGCGGGCGACCCCGCGCCCCAGCCACGCCTCGACCGTCGCGAGGTCGCGGATGCCGCCACCGAGCTGCACCGGGATCGAGACCGCGTCCAGGATCGCCTCGACCGCCGGGGCGTTGACCGGCCGCCCGGCGAAGGCGCCGTTCAGGTCGACGAGGTGCAGCCAGCGGCAGCCGGCGTCCTCGAAGCTCCGCGCCTGCGCCGCCGGGTCGTCGCCGAAGACGGTGGCGGAGCCCATGTCGCCGCGGAGCAGCCGGACGCACTGCCCGTCCTTCAGGTCGATCGCCGGATAGAGGATCATGGCCGCTCCCGCTCGAGTTCGCGCCGGTGATAAGGGCGGCGCGCCGGGCGCGCCACCCCGTCAGGCGACGGGACCCGCGATCATGCTGCCGAGCGAGCCGATGCCGTAGGCGATGCCGCCCGCGCCCGCCCCGATCAGCAGCATCTCGATCCCGGCACGCAGGAACCCGCGGTCGGCGAAGAACGCGCGGCCCGCGCCCACGCCGAAGAGCGTCGCCCCCGCCAGGGCCACGGCCAGCCAGAAGCGCGCGTCGACGCCGATCCCCGGCGCCAGATAGGCGGTCAGCGGCACGAAGCCCGCGGCGAGGAAGCCGACGAAGGTCGCGACCCCGTGCCGCGCGGCCCGGCGGAGCGTCAGCGGGGCGTCGGGCCGCGAGCGTTCCGACAGGACGTCGCTCGCCGCCATCGACACTCCGTCGGCGAAGAGGTTGGCGAAGCCCAGGATCAGGATGATCGACGCGGGCAGGTCTGCGCCGACCACGCTCGCGATGACCGCGAGCGTCGTCACGACGCCGTCGTTCGCGCCGTAGACGATCTCCGGCAGATAGCGGCGGACCGTGCCGTGCAGACCCTTCCGCATCCCTTCCGAGGCCATGCTGCCCCTCCTGTCGCGAAAACTTGAGCGGCCGGCCGTGCCCGCCGCCGCTACCGTGCCCCGCGCAGCCTCGGAGGAGAACCGATGATCGCATGCCGTGCCCCGGCCCTTGCCCTCGCCGCGCTCGTCTCCGGTGCGGCTCACGCCGCCGACGGCGAGCGGATCGAGGTCACGGGCGAGATGATCGACACCTGGTGCTATTTTTCGGGCGTGATGGGCGGGCCCGACGCCGTGGTCGGCACCGCGCACCACACCTGCGCGGTCTGGTGCGCCGCGGGCGGCATTCCGGTCGGCCTGCTGACCGATGACGCGACGCGGACTTCGTGGGCGGCGGGAGCGTGCTGAAAGTGCAGAGCCACCGGCTGCCGGAGGGACGGGTGCGGGCTGCGCTGCCGCCGGTCCTGTCGGCCGAACGGCTGGCCGAGCTGATGCGGCGCCACCTCGAATGAGCGGCCTGCGTCCGGGATATAGACGCGTGAGGACAAGGGGGACGCGAAAAGAACAGGTTCACCGCCCGGACGCAGGCGCAGACCGGCCATGCCGGCCTCGACCCTGATATTAGCACCAATTGTGGTCGATGCGAATCGCTTATCGATCTCGGGCGAACAAATCCGCGAGGGCGCGGGGTCAGCCGTCGAGCGTCGCCTGCCGGGTCACCGGCTTCGGCGGCTCGGCAACGGTCAGCCCGCGGATGCCGAGCATCTCGCTCGCGATGAACCAGAGCGCCGGCGCCGCCTCGCGGCTGTCGCCGTCGAGCACGAGGCGGTCCGCGCCCCACGGCACCGCCGCGTTCTTGACCCGCTCGAGCAGCGCCACGCGGTCGGCGAGGCCGCCCGGGCCCGCCAGCAGCTCGTCGAGCGCGACGGCCGCGGGCGCGCCGCCCTCGCCCGTGCCGGATCGCGCGCTGACACGGGCGACCCGCGCCGTGCCGAGCCGCAGGTCCTCGAGTTCGCTCCGCGACAGCACGGCATCGCCGGCCGGCGCGTAGTCGAGCGTGTACCGGCGGTGGTCGTGCACCCGCCCGGTCTGCCGGAGGCCTGCGCCGCTCCACGCGCGCATCCCGCCGTCCAGCACCGAGACCGAGCGGATGCCGCGCGTGCGGAGCGTCCAGGCGATCCACGCCGTCTCGATGAAGTTGACGGGCTCGGTGTCGTAGTGCACGAGCAAGAGCGGCCGGTCCGGGTGGATGCCGGCGGCGCCGATCACCTGCGGCAACCGCCCCTCGTCGGCCGCCGCCTGCCAGCGCGGGGCCGGCATCGAGACGGCCCCGTCGGCGTGCTCCTGCGCGTAGGCCGCGCTGCCGCGCAGGTCGACGATCCGCAGCCCGGGCGTCGCAAGCCGCTCCCGAACCTCCGCCACTGTCATGAACGCCGACCATTCGGCTGCCGCCGCAGCCTGGGGGAAGGACGCCAGAGCCAACAGCAGCACTGCCACCAGACGCATCATGCCCACCCCCTCCGGTTGAAAATGATGGCGGGATGATGGCACAACCGTGGCCGGAGGGAAACCATATTTGCCCGCTATGCGGGAAATATCCTCAACTTCTGGTAGGGTTCCGCAAGATCAGGGGGACCAGCGCAGGAAGTTGCCCAGAAGGCGGAGCCCCGTCTCCTGGCTCTTCTCCGGGTGGAACTGCGTGCCGATCACGGTCCCGCGCCCGATGACGGCCGCGACCGGGCCGCCGTGGTCCACCTCCGCCAGCCGGTCGGCCGGATCGTCGGTGACGACGTGGTAGGAATGCACGAAATAGGCGTGCGCGCCGGTCCCGATGCCGGCGAGGACCGGGTGCTCCGCCAGGACCGTCAGCGCGTTCCAGCCCATGTGCGGCACCTTGAGCGCCGGATCGGCCGGCTCGATCGGCACCACCCGGCCGCCGATCCAGCCGAAGCCCGGCGTCACCCCGTGCTCGAGCCCCTCGCGCGCCATGAGCTGCATGCCGACGCAGATGCCGAGGAACGGCTTGCCGGCGCCGACATGCGCCTCGAGCGCCTCGACCATGCCGTCGAGCGCCTCGAGCCCGCGGCGGCAGTCGGCGAAGGCGCCGACGCCCGGCAGCACCACCCGGTCGGCGCCCGCGACGGCGTCCGGGTCGTCGGTGACGACGATCCGCTCGGCCGTATCCGCCGCGACCCGTTGCAGCGCCTTCTCGGCCGAGCGCAGGTTGCCCGAGCCGTAGTCGACGATCGCGGTCGTCACGGGGCGGTCCAGGCCGCCCGGCCGGTCGTGAACAGCTCCTCCGCGCCCTCGGGCGTGCGCGCCTCGACCAGCCCCACCTCGCGCCAGCCGCGGAGCCTGAGCTCGAGCCGCTCGATCGCCGCGCCCTCGAGGATCGCGAGCGTCGCGAGCCCGAACCAGAGCCACGAGACGATGAGGGGGTGGAGCGCCGCCGCGACCCCGAGCAGGAGCAGCATACCCGCGAGCGTGATCCAGAGGCCGCGCCAGAACGCCCAGACCGGCGGCAGAACGCCGAGCTTCTGCCTGCCGTCGCCGACGGCGCGCAGCTCGTTCGGCCGGCCGCGGCTGTGCAGGGTGAAGAGCACCGTCTCCATCAGAGCGCGCCCTTGGTCGACGGGATCGCGTCCGCGCGCCGCGGATCCTCCTCGAGCGCCTCGCGGAGCGCGCGGGCGACCGCCTTGAACGCGGCTTCGGCGATGTGGTGGCTGTTGACGCCGGCGAGCCAGTCGACGTGCAGCGTGACCCCGCCCTGCATCGCGAAGGCGGTGAAGAACTCGCGCACGAGCTCGGTGTCGAAGCTGCCGATCCGCTCCGCCGTGAAGTCGAGCCGCCAGGCGAGGTAGGGCCGCCCGGAGAGGTCGAGCGCCGCGCGGACCAGCGCGTCGTCCATCGGCAGCAGGCACGAGCCGTAGCGGCGGATGCCGCGCTTGTCCCCGAGCGCCTCCGCCAGCGCGCGGCCGAGCGCGATCCCGACATCCTCGACGGTGTGGTGGTCGTCGATATGCGTGTCGCCCGTCGCCCGTACCGTCAGGTCGACCAGCGCGTGCCGGGCGAGCTGGTCGAGCATGTGGTCGAAGAACCCGACGCCCGTGCTGTTGTCGTAGGCGCCGGTGCCGTCGAGGTCGATCTCGACCTCGATCTCGGTCTCGGCAGTCCTGCGGGTGACGGTGGCACGGCGCACGGATCGGCTCCCTCGGCTCGGGCTGCTTCTATAATCGAGGCGCGGCGTCCGTGCCAGCGCGAACCGGCGCGCGCGGCACCGGCGCCGGCGCGGGGCCATTGGTCGACAGACCGCGGCCGGCCGCTTAGCGTCTCCGACGCCGGCCACCGAAAACAGACGGCAGGGAGAGACCGATGCTCATCGAAAGCCTCGCCTTCGGTGCCCTCGCGGCGGCGCTTGCGCTGACCGCGATCGTCGGGGCGGCATGGCCGCCCCGGCCGCGCCCGGCCTCGGCGTCGAGCCCCGCCGCGACGTGCTGGGCGCCCCGGTCGTCGAGGTCGGGGCGTAGGCGCGGCCGCCGACAATGACCGCCCGGCCAGGGATGCCGGCCAGCCACTGGGAGGCTTGAATGGACAGCGTCCGCATGACCCTCGAGGACTGCCGTTCCCTGGCGGTCGAGGTGCTGACCCGCCACGGCTGCGACGGCGACAACGCCGCGGCCATCGCCGACACGATCACGGCGGCGGAGCGGGACCGGGCCCACAGCCACGGCCTGTTCCGGCTCCCCGGCTACGTCACGAGCCTGAGGAACGGCAAGGCGAACGGGCGGGCGGCGCCGCGGGCCGAGAGGATCGCCCCCACCGTGATCCGCGTCGACGGCGACGGCGGGTACGCCCCGCTTGCCCAGGCCCTGGGCCTGCCGCTGCTGGTCGAGACGGCGCAGGAGCAGGGGATGGCAGCCCTCGCCATCGTCCGGACGATCCACTTCGCCGCCCTCTGGCCGGAGACCGAGGCCGTCGCCGATGCGGGCCTGGTCGCGCTCGCGCTCACCTCGTCCCCGCCCTATGTGGCGGCGCCAGGCGGGCGCACGCCCTTCTTCGGCACGAACCCGATGTCCTTCGCCTGGCCGCGCCCGGGCCGGCCGCCGATGGTCTTCGACCAGGCCTCCGCTGCCATGGCGCGCGGCGAGATCATGATCGCTGCCCGCGACGGCAGGCAGGTGCCGGACGGCGCGGGGATCGACGCCGAGGGCCGGCCGACGAACGATCCCGAGGCCATCCTGGCGGGCGCCCAGCTGCCCTTCGGCGGCTACAAGGGCGGGGCGATCGCGCTGATGATCGACCTCCTGGCCGGACCGCTCATCGGCGAGGTCACGAGCATCGAGGCGGGCGACGCCGACAACGGCGACGGCACGGCGGCCCTCGGCGGCGAGATCGTGCTCGCGCTCGACCCGGCCCGCTTCGGCGCGGATGACGGGGAGGCGCGGGGAGAGCGCCTGTTCGCGCGCATGCTGGAGCAGGACGGCGTCCGGCTTCCCGGCGACCGCCGCCTGAAGGCCCGGGCCGAGACACCCACCGGCGGCATAGAAATCCCGGCGGGTCTCCACGCGCAGATCGAGGGACTCAGGTCCGGCTGATCGCACAGGCGTCCCGCGGATCGGCCGCTCGCGTCTCGCTTTCGGCTGTCGCCCTGTATACTCTGTGCATAACCTGACCGTCCTGTCAGCCGCAGCACGGAGAACAAGGTGAGCAAGGAACGCCTGCTCCGGGACATGCGCCGGCGCATCCTGACGCTGGCGCTCGAGCCCGGCGCGAACCTCGACGAGACGCGGCTGAGCGCCGAGTACGGCATCTCGCGCACGCCGCTCCGCGACGCCTTCCGCCAGCTCCAGGGCGAGGGCTACATCGAGCTCCGCGACAACCGCGGCGCCTTCGTCTCGCCCATGAGCCAGAAGTCGCTGCGCGACTTCTTCCTGACCGCGCCGATGATCTACGCCTCGGTCGCGCGGCTGGCGGCGCGGACGGAGCGCACGGGCGACATGGTCCGGCTGAAGGACGCGCAGGCGCAGTTCCGCGCCGCGGTCGAGGCCGGCGATGCCGAGGGCATGGTGTTCTGGAACGACCGCTTCCACTTCGTCATGGGCGAGATGGCCGACAACCAGTACCTGATGCCGAGCCTGCAGCGCCTGCTGATCGACCACGCCCGGATCGGCCAGACCTTCTGGCGCGCCCGCACGCCCGAGATGGCGGAGCGCATCCGCCTGGCCGCCGAGCAGCACGACCGGTTCATCGGGCTGATCGAGGCGCGCGACGAGGAGGGCGCGGTGGCGCTGACGCTCGAGCACTGGAGCCTGTCGCGCGATCACCTCGAGCTGTTCGTCCGCCCCGACCCGCTGCCGATCGACTTGCTGATCGCCAGCGGCTCCTGACCGGGCTTGCGCGCGGCAGTGTGGCGCGGTATTGTATACTTATCGTATACAGGAGGCACGGCCATGCGATTCGAGGGCATCTACACGCCCGTCGTCACGCCGCACGACGCAGACGGCGGGATCGACCGCGACCGGTTCGGCCAGGTCCTCGAGCGGCTGATCGGGGCCGGCGTGCACGGGCTGATCGTCGCCGGCACGACGGGCGAATACTATGCCCAGACGGCCGAGGAGCGGGTCGCGCTGATGCGGCTCGCGACCGAGGTCATCGGCCGCCGGGTGCCGCTGATCGTCGGCACCGGCGCGCTCCGCACCGAGGAATCGATCGGCTACGCCGAGGCGGCGAAGGCGACGGGCGCCGACGCGATCCTGGTCGCGACCCCGCCCTATTCGACGCCGACGGGGCGGGAGAACGCACTCCACGCGCTCGCGATCGACCGCGCCGTCGACATGCCCGCGATGCTCTACAACTATCCGGGCCGCATGGCGGCCGAGATGGACGAGGAGTTCCTCGACCGGGTCGGCCGCTCGCCCAATTTCTGCGCGATCAAGGAGAGCTCGGGCGACATCAACCGCGTGCACCTGCTCGCGCGCGACTACCCGCACATCCAGCTCTCCTGCGGCATGGACGACCAGGCGCTCGAGTTCTTCGCCTGGGGCGCGCGGTCCTGGGTCTGCGCCGGCTCGAACTTCGCGCCCGAGGCGCACCTGGCGCTCTGGCGCGCCTGCGTCGTCGAGGGCGATTTCTCCAAGGGCCGGCGGATCATGTCGGCCATGCTGCCGCTGATGCGCGTGCTCGAGCGGGGCGGCAAGTTCGTCCAGTGCATCAAGCACGGGCTCAGCCTCCGCGGCCTGCCGGTCGGCCCGCCGCGCCGCCCGCTCATGCCCCTCGACAAGGACGAGAAGCGGGCGCTGGCCGAGACCGTGAAGATCATGGACGCCACGATCGCGCGGATCGAGGCCGAGGCCGCGGGCGCCGCCGCGGCCGCGCCCGTGCGCCACCGGAAGGCGGGAGAGTGACGATGACCGGGATGCTGACCCGAGACGAGGCGCTGGCGACGGCCAGATCCCTCGCGCTCCCCCGCGCCGCCTTCATCGACGGCGGCTTTCG
>DATKCY010000132.1:0-3915 GCA_035512995.1 Thermohalobaculum sp. | reverse complement strand
GCCGTGGCCGGAGGTCTGCGAGACCAAGGCACCCGAGGGATAGATGCGCGGGCCGATCATCACGCCCTCGTCGATCGCGCGCTTGAGCCCGAACACGGGGCCGCCCATGTCGCGGACCGTGGTGAAGCCTCGCAGCAGCGTGGCTTCCGCCTGCCGCGCCGCCAACAACTGCAGATATGCGGGGTCGCCGGTCAGGAGAACCATCTGAGGCGTCGCCGCCATGAACGCGTGCCAGTGCGCGTCGATCAGGCCCGGCATCAGCACGCGCCCGTCCGCCGCGATGACGCGTACGTCAGCCGCATTGTCGACAGCGATCGGCTCCGCCGCTATGCGCTCGATCGTATTGCCTCTGACCAGCACATCGGAGGGAGCCGAGAGAACAGCGCCCTGACCGTCGAAGATACGGACGTTCTGGAACAGCGTCGCCGCGCCGCCGGCTAGACTGGTGGGGAAAGCCGGCGAATCCGGTGCTTCCAGGGCCGCATCGCCCTGTCCCAGGCTTGCCCGGCACAGCCCGACCAGAAGCACCACCGCCACGAGCGATGGACGGACGATCGTCAGGCCGCACGACCGTCCGGAGAGCATGCGCACGGAAGCCCGAGCTGGAGCGTCGCCGTCAGGCGGCGGTTTGCTTGGCGAGGCGGTGGAGGTCCGGGGTCGCGGCGTCGAGGGCGCGCGCGAAGAGGTCGACCGCCTCGTCGCAGTCGGCCTCGGTGATGCAGAGCGGCGGCGAGAACGGGATCACCTCGATGTAGGGCAGGGGCCGCACCATCAGGTCGAGCTCGAGCGCCTTGGCCGCGACCACGCGGTGGCAGTTGGTGCCGGCGGGGAACGGCCGGCGGGAGGCCTTGTCGGCGCTGAACTCGACCGCGATCACCAGGCCCTCGCCGCGGATGTCGCCGATGTAGGGATGCTCGCCGATCGCCGCCCGCAGCCGGTCCTGCAGATAGGGCCCGACCCGCGCCGCGTTCTCGACCATGCCCTCCTTCTCCATGATCTCGAGGTTGGCGAGGCCGATCGCGCCGCCGACCGGGTGGCCGGAGTAGGTGAAGCCGTGCATGATCGGACCGTACTCGGGCGAGGCCTGCTCGAGCACCTGCCAGATGCGCTCCGAGATGACCGAGGCCGAGAGCGGGAAGTACGCGCTGGTGATGCCCTTGGCGAGCGTCACGATGTCGGGCTCGAGGTCGTACAGGCCGGTCGCGAACCAGTTGCCGGTGCGGCCGAAGCCGGTGATCACCTCGTCCGCGATGAACAGGATGTCGTGGCGCTTGAGCACCTCCTGCACGCGCGCGAAGTAGCCCTCGGGCGGCAGCAGCACGCCGCCCGTGCCCATGATCGGCTCGGCGATGAAGGCGGCGACCGTGTCCGGCCCCTCGCGCTCGATCAGCGCCTCGAGCTCGGCGATCATCCGGTCGCAGAACGCGCTCTCGCTCTCGCCCGGCCCGGCGAAGCGGTACCAGTGCGGGCAGCTGGTGTGGACCACGCCGTCCAGCGGCAGGTCGAACGCCTTGTGATAGACCGAGATGCCGGTGAGGCTGCCGGCGGCGCAGGTCAGGCCGTGATAGCCGCCCTCGCGGCCGATGATCTTCTTCTTCTGCGGCCGGCCGAGCAGGTTGTTGTAGTAGCGCACCAGCTTGACGTTGGTGTCGTTGGCGTCGGAGCCCGAGCAGCCGAAGAACACCCGGGCGAGGTGGCGCGCGCCGGCATTCTCGCGCAACAGCGTCAGCACGCGGTCGGCAAGCCGGATGATCGGCTCGTTCGAGGAGCCGCCGAAGATGTGGTAATAGTTGAGCTCCTCGATCGCCTTCCTCGCGGCCTCGGCGATCTCGGGCCGGCCGTAGCCGACGTTGACGCACCACAGGCCCGCGCCGCAGTCGATCATCTCGCGGCCGCCGTGGTCCCTGATGCGCACGCCGCGCCCCTTGCCGACGATCAGCGGCCCGGCCTTCATGTGCTGCGCGACCGACGTCAGCGGATGCAGCAGGCTCTGCCGGTCCATGTCCTCGAGCGAGTAGTTCGGCCTCTCTTCCAGCATCATCCTCTCCGTTGCGCAGCCGCTCAGCCGGGCCGCGGGCGGCGCCTAGTTCCTGGCGAGGCGGCCGTCGAGCGGCCGCGCCAGATACTCGTTGCGGACGTACTCGATCTGGTCGCCGTGGCGCTCCAACCTGACCCGCGCGACCTGGCCGTCGGCATCGTACCAGATGTCGCGCTCCTCGGTGCCGGTCATCCGGTAGTGGTCGACCACGATCTCGCGGCCGTCGATCACCATCGTCTCCTGGCCGAGGAAGCTGAAGGCGACCTCCAGCGTCTGGTTCTCGATCACCGAGACGAACAGGCCGGGCTTGGCGTCGAGCATCTCCGGGTTCCACATCGCGAGCACCCGGGTCGAAACGTCGAGCCGGTCGACCCGGCCGTTGACCGTGCGCACATACCCGGCGCCGTCCGGACGCAGCGTGATGTCGAGCTGCTCGCCATTGTCGTTGGTCCTGGAGGTGATCATCATCGGCCGGCCGTCCTGCCAGACCTCGCGGCGCTCGTTGCTGAAGTGGTACAGCGGCACCATCGCGAAGGTCACCTTGAGCTCCATCTCGGCGTCGATCTCGGTGCGCGCGCCATCGTGGCTGAAGGCGACCCGATGCGTGCCGATCGGCTCGCCCTCGCGGGTCACCGTGAAGGTGAACACGCCCGCGCGCTCGGCCGCCCGCGCCGCTGACGCCGACGAGCCCACTGCCACCGCCAGCAAGGCGATGGCTCCGAACCGGGTCAAAATCATCTCGGCAACTTTCGAAGGTCCGACCAGAGACGGCGGGCTCGGCGTTCTTCCGCGCTTCAGCCAGCCTCGCGATAGCACGTCCGGCGCGCTCAGTCACGTAGCATCCGTGCCACATCGAGCGCGGCATAGGTGAGGATGCCGTCGCAGCCGGCGCGCTTGAAGGCGAGCAGAGCCTCGAGCATCGCGCGCTCGCCATCGAGCCAGCCGCGCTCGGCCGCGGCCTTGATCATCGCGTACTCGCCCGAGACCTGATAGGCGAAGGTCGGCACGGCAAAGGCGTCCTTGACCCGCCGCACGACGTCCAGGTACGGCAGCCCCGGCTTGACCATGACCATGTCGGCGCCCTCGGCGAGGTCGAGCGCGACCTCGCGCAGCGCCTCGTCGGCGTTCGCCGGATCCATCTGGTAGCTCTGCTTGCCGCTCTTGCCGAGCGCCGCCGACGAGCCGACCGCGTCGCGAAACGGCCCGTAGAAGCTCGAGGCGTATTTGGCCGCATAGGACAGGATGCGCGTCGCGCCGAGCCCGGCCTCGTCGAGCGCGCCGCGGATCGCGCCGACCCGGCCGTCCATCATGTCGGAAGGGGCGATCACGTCGCAGCCGGCTTGCGCCTGGGCCAGCGCCTGCCGCATCAGGACGGCGAGCGATGCGTCGTTGTCGATCTCGCCGCGCTCGTCGAGCAAACCGTCGTGGCCGTGGGTGGTGTAGGGGTCGAGCGCGACGTCGCAGATCACGCCGAGCTCGGGCAGCGCCGCCTTGACCGTCCGCACCGCGCGGCAGACCAGGCTGTCGGGGTTGGCCGCCTCGCTGCCGTCGGCGCTCTTGAGCGCCTCGGGCGTGACCGGGAACAGCGCCACCGCCGGGATGCCGAGCGCCGCCGCCTCGCCCAGCGCATCCGGCAGCAGATCGATCGAGAGCCGCTCGACGCCGGGCATCGAGGCCACGGGCTGACGGCGTCCTTCGCCGTCGAGCACGAACACCGGCCAGATCAGATCGGCCGTGTCGAGGCGCGTCTCGGCGACCATGCGGCGCGACCAGGCGGCCTGGCGGTTGCGGCGCAGCCGCGTGGTCGGGAACGGCGGCGGGCTCGGCAGATACTGCGGACGTGGCATGGTCGCGCTCGCTTCGCTGTCACAGGGCCG
>DATKCY010000131.1:0-4583 GCA_035512995.1 Thermohalobaculum sp. | reverse complement strand
CCCGCGCAGGTGCTGGCCGGCGGCGGCGCCGACGTGATCATCGACTGGATGCCGTCCGCGCTCGCGACCCGCGAGAAGGGCGTGAACCTCGTCAACGTCGCCCAGCCGTTCAAGCGCTCGGGCATGATGCTGACCTGCCTGAAGGAGACCGGGATCGAGACGCCGCAGGACCTGCGCGGGCGCACGCTCGGCGTCTGGTTCTTCGGCAACGAGTATCCGTTCCTGTCGTGGATGAGCCAGCTCGGCATCCCGACCGACGGCTCGGAGGAGGGCGTGACGGTGCTGAAGCAGGGCTTCAACGTCGACCCGCTGCTGCAGGGCCAGGCCGACTGCATCTCGACCATGACCTACAACGAGTACTGGCAGGTGATCGACGCCGGCATCAAGCCGGAGGAACTCGTGACCTTCAAGTACGAGGACCAGGGGGTCGCCACCCTCGAGGACGGCATCTACGTGCTCGAGGAGGACCTGGAGGACCCCGGGTTCCGCGACAAGCTGGTGCGGTTCGTGCGCGCCAGCATGCGCGGCTGGGAGTGGGCGCGCGAGAACCCGGACGAGGCCGCCGAGATCGTGCTCGAGAACGACGCGACCGGGGCGCAGACCGAAAAGCACCAGAAGCGCATGATGGGCGAGATCAACAAGCTGACCGAGGGCTCGACCGGCGCGCTCGACGAGGCGGACTACGAGCGGACCGTCGAGACCCTGCTCGAGGGCGGCTCCGACCCGGTCATCACCGAGCGGCCGGGCGAGGGCGCCTGGACCTCGGACATCACCGACGAGGCGCTCGGGAGCTGATCCTTTCCGTCCGGGCGCGGCCCGCGCGGCCGCGCCCGGCCCCGCGCCGCTGTGGGCCTGCGGCGCAACGGTTCCTCAGGATGATGCAATTCCGGGTGCGACACGCCGTCGCGGCTTGGCGATCTCATGTTGCATTGCAGCATGGAATCCGGTTACCACCCCGCTCAACAGGCCCCGAATAAGACCTGGTCCGAGCAGCAATCGACACCGAGAGGCCAATCTTGACCAAGCTCACGACCCTTATCGGGGCCTTCGCCCTTACCTTGTCCGCAGTTTCCTTCGCGCCGCAGGCTGGCGCGCACGACGCGGCCCACGGCGCGCCCGTGCAGGTCGCGCAGATCCTGACCGGATCCGCCTCGTGGTACGGCCCGAAGTTCCACGGCCGGCTGACCGCGAACGGCGAGCGCTTCAACATGGACGACCTGACGGCCGCGCACCGCACGCTGCCCTTCGGCACCCGCGTCCGGGTGACGAACAATGCGACCGGCAAGGCCGTGATCGTGCGCATCAACGACCGCGGACCGTTCCACGGCAACCGCGTCATCGACCTCTCGCGCAAGGCCGCGAAGTCCATCGGCCTGATGAGCCGGGGCGTCGGCAACGTGAAGATCGAGGTTCTCGAGAACGCCTGATCCGCAGCGCCCGTCGCGGCGCGCGCCGGACCGAAGATGCGAAAGGGCCCCGCGCGGGCCCTTTTTGCTGCGCGCGGACCGCCGAGGCCCGCGCTCTGCCCGCCCGCGCGCACCGTCAGGCGCGCGCCGGGACCCGCTGGCGCTCCTCGACCACGCGGTCGGCCTCCTTGCCGTAGAGCTCCTCGTAGCGCTCGAACGCGGCCTCGAACCAGCCGAGGCCCTGGGTCGCCGAGCGTAGCTCGGTCACGATCGCGCCGAGTGCGCTCTCCGGCAGCGACGCGCGGAACACGTCCCAGCCCTCCGCCGCCGCGTCGCGGTCGTAGCCCAGCACCTGGCCCCGGTGGGCGGAGACGATCGGCACCAGCGTGCCGGTGTAGACCGACGGCAGGTGGAAGGTGACGCGGTAGAACGGCTGCAGCAGAACCGGCGTCGCCTCGGCCAGCCCCTGGTGCACGCCCTGCCGTCCCGCGATCTTGAACGCCATGTCGGAGCTGTCGACCGAGTGGTGCTGGCCGTCGGTCAGCGTGACGCCGACATCGACGACGGGGAAGCCGAGCGGCCCGCGCGCCATCGCCTCGCGCGCGCCGGCCTCGACCGCGGGGATGTGGTTCCGCGGCACCGAGCCGCCCTTCACGACCTCGTCGAAGGTGAAGCCCGCGCCGCGCGGGTTAGGCCGGAGGGTCATGCGCACGTCGGCGAACTGGCCCGAGCCGCCGGTCTGCTTCTTGTGGCGGTAGTGCACGGTCGCCTCGCGCGTGATGGTCTCGCGGTAGACGTGCGCGGGCTCGACGTCGGTCACCTCGAGCGTGAAGCTGTCGGCCAGGCGCTTCAGGATCGCGCGCAGATGCAGCGTGCCCTGGGCGCCGACCCGCGCCGAGCCGGTCTCCGGATCCTGGCTCGCGCTCATCCCGTGGTCGTCCTCGGCGAGCTTCGCGAGCGCGCCCGGCAGCTTGACGCCGTCGCGCTCGTGGACCGGCTCGAGGATCCGCCAGAGCATCGGCGGGTTCGTGCGCCACCAGCCGGCGGGCGCGTGGGCCCCCGTCTGGGTGAAGATCCGGCCGGCGCTCAGATGGTCGGACTTGACCGCCGCCGCGACGGCGCCCGCGTCGATCCGGTCGATCTGCTCGAGCTTGTCGCCGCGCGCGAGCGCGAGCTGGCCGAGCGTCTGCCCGCCGACCGTGGCGCCGGGCTCGATCGGGGTGAGCGCGCGCAGGAACACGGTCTTGCCGACGTGGCGCCGCCGCTCGGCGTGGAAGCCGACCGCGACCAGCGGCTCGGAGAGGCCGAGATGCCCGCCCAGCCGCTCGGCCAGCGCCGTGACCGGCGGCGCCTCGTGGCGGAGCGCCTTCATCATGCGCACGACGCCGTTGCCGTGCCCGGCCGAGCCGATCAGCACCGGGATCGCCCGGTTCTCGCGGAGCGCGCGCGTGCAGATCGCGAACACCGGGCCGTCGGCGGGCGTGCGGTCCTCGATCAGCTCCTCGAGCAGCCAGTCGTCGAACTCCGACAGGTGCTCGAGCAGGTCGGCCCGCGCCTCCTGCTCGCGGTCGGTCATCTCGGGCGGCAGCTCGACCAGCGCCGAGGGCTCGCCCTCGCGGTAGCGCCAGGCGCGCTCGGAGACGAGGTCGACCGCGCCGACGACGCTGTCGCCGTCCCGGATCGGCACCTGGCGCAGCACCAGCGGGTGCGTCGCGTAGGTCTGGATCGCGGCGACGATGTCGCGGATGCGCCCCGCCGCCTCGTCGATCCGGTTGATGAACACGATCGCCGGCGTGCCCGAGGCCTCGACCAGGCGCAGATAGGGGGCGGCCAGCACCGCCGCGTCCGGATCGGGCGCGACGCAGATCACCGCGGCGTCGGCGGCGAGCAGCGCGTCGGCGCTGTTCTGCAGGAACTCGGTCGAGCCCGGGCAGTCGATCGCGGTCCAGTGCTCGCCCAGATGCTCGAAGCCGGTCGTCCGCGTCTCGCCCGGGGGGGCCGCGGGCTCAGGGCTGCCCTCGAGGCTCGCCATCCGGTCGACGAGCGTGGACTTGCCGGTGTTGGCCGCGCCGAGCACGGCAAAGCAGCGTGCCATACCCCATTCCTCCCCTGTGGCTTCTCACGGCCGCGTCCTTGGCGGCGCGGCCTTGGCCCCGATCATGCGTCGGCCGCCCCTCGCGAGTCTCGCAAATTCTGGCCGCCGCCCCCGCCGGCCCGCCCAGGGATCGCGTGACAGCGCCCCTCGGGCGCGCTAGCTGCGCCCCCGGCGGGGAGGAGGTCCGGGCCCATGATCGGCATCGTCTGGGGACTGCTGGGCGGCGTCCTGATCGGCGTCTCGGACTGCATCGCGCGGGTCACGACGGCGCGCGTGACCATCGGCGTGCTGCTGTTCGCCGTCATGGCCGGCTCGGTGCTCGTGCTCACGCCGGTGCTGGCGTTCTGGAGCATCTGGCCCGCCTGGCACGCCTGGGGCTGGGGGGCGGCCGCGGTCTCGGGCGTCCTCAACCTCGTCGGCCTCGCCTTCATCTTCAAGGCGCTGATGCGCGGGCCGATCGCCGTCGCCTCGCCGACCGCCTCGAGCTTCACCGTCATGCTGGTCGGGCTCAACATCCTGGCGGGCGAGCCGTACGACTGGCGCCAGCTCGCCGCCGCGCTCTTCGTCTTCCTCGGCATCGTCATGCTCGCCCGGCCCGAGCGCCGCGGCGCCGAGGCGCTGGCCGACTACGACGCCGCCGGGCTCCGAACCACCGCGCTGCTGGCGCTCGGCGCCGCGGGCTCGGTCGCGATCCGCATGTTCCTGGCGCAGGAGGCGCGGGTCGCGCTCGGCACGCTCGAGGCGCTCTATCTGACGCGGGTGTTCGCGGCCGTCGGCGCCGCGGCCTTCATCGGCTGGCAGGCATCGCGCGGGCAGCGGCTCGCGTGGCCGCGGGGCGGCGCGACGCTCGGGCTCGTCTTCGTGCAGATGGTGCTCGAGACGCTGGCGCTCGGCGCGTTCCTCGCAGGCTCGGCCGGCACCGGCCGGGTCGGCGCCGCGATCGGGTTCTCCGCCTTTCCGGCGGCGACCGCCGCGACCGCCTGGCTCTGGCTCGGCGAGCGCATCTCGCGGCGGCGGGTGTTCTGGATGGCCGTGGTCGCGCTCGGCGTCGCGCTCGCCGTGCTGTTCGCGCCGCGGTGAGG
>DATKCY010000130.1:0-6622 GCA_035512995.1 Thermohalobaculum sp. | reverse complement strand
CCCGCCTGCTGGCGGCGGGACCGGCGAAGGCTGCGGAAAAGTTCGGCGAGGAGGCGGTCGAGGCCGTCATCGAGGCCGTCCGCGGCGACCGCGAGCGGCTGACCGCCGAGGCCGCGGACGTGCTCTACCACCTGATGGTGATGCTGGCCGCCTCCGGCGTCACGCTCGACGCGGTGCTGGCCGAGCTCGAGCGCCGCGAGGGCACGTCCGGCGTGGCCGAGAAAGCGGCCCGCCGGACCTCGTGACCCCGACCCTCTCCCGCCGCAGGCCGGGCCGGGCCAACGCGAAGAACCCGAGACCGGCGCCAATTCCGCCGGGGCGGGGCGCGCCCGCTACTCCCCGTCCCGCCGCATCCGCTCGGCCAGGAAGGCGCCGGCGCGGGCGAGGCTTTCGTCCGCCTCCGGCAACAGGCCCGCGAAGACCGGCCAGGCGTGCGGCAGGCGGCGCGCCCAGTCGAGCGCCACCTCGCCGCCCGCGGCGGTCAGCGTCTCCGCCATGGCGGTCGCATCGTCGGCCAGGATCTCGTCGCGGCAGGCCAGGATCAGCGCCGGCGGAGGGTTGCGGAAGCGGCCGAAGGCGGGCGACGCGAGCGGGTCCTTCGGGTCGTGGCCCTGCAGGTAGAACTCGGTCACCTCGCGGAAGCGGTGCGCCGGCAGCATCGGGTCGCGCCAGGCGTTGCGGCGGAGCGAGGGGGCGTCCTCGGTCAGGTCGCTCCAGGGCGAGAAGGCCGCGACCGCCGCGGGCGGCGGCAGTCCCTCGGCCTCGAGCTTCAGCAGGAGCGCGAAGACGAGCCCGCCGCCGGCGCTGTCCCCGGCGACCGCGATCCGCCCCGGCTCGACGCCTTGCTCCAGCAGATAGCGGTAGGCCGCGAGCGCGTCGTCGAGCGCCGCCGGAAAAGGGTGTTCCGGCGCCAGCCGGTAGTCCGGCACCAGCGCGCGGCCGCCGATCGCGCCGGCCATCAGCGCCGCGACGGCGCGGTGGGTGTTGGGCGAGCCCGCGAAATAGGCGCCGCCGTGCAGGTAGAGGAGCACGCGCTCCTCCGCCGCCTCGCCGCGCCAGGCCCAGAGCGCGGGCATCGGCGCGCCGCCGCCGGCGGGGACGCTCGCCTGCTCGAAGCGGGCGTCGGCGGGGAGCGGCAGCTTCTCCGACTCGCGCTCGAAGTTCTCGCGGACGGCGGCCGGGTTCGGGGCTCGCGCGAGCCGGCGCTTCATCGTGAAGCGCAGCATCAGGTCGATCGTCAGCCACCGCGGCAGGGGCGACCACATGGCTCAGCCCCGCCTGGCCTCGATGGCATCCCAGATGCGCCCCGCCACGTCGATGCCGTCGAAGCGCTCGAGCTCCTGGATGCCGGTCGGCGAGGTCACGTTGATCTCGGTCAGCCACTCGCCGATCACGTCGATGCCGGTGAAGATCAGCCCCCGCTCCTTCAGCACGGGGCCGAGGCGGGCGCAGATCTCGCGGTCACGGTCGGTCATCTCCGCCTTCTCGGCGCGGCCGCCGACATGCATGTTCGAGCGCAGCTCGCCCTTCTGCGGCACGCGGTTGATCGCGCCCACCGCCTCGCCGTCGATCAGGATCACGCGCTTGTCGCCCTTCGTCACCGCGGGCACGTATTTCTGAACCATCAGCGGCTCGCGGCTGATCTGCACGAACATCTCGTGCAGCGCGGCCAGGTTCGCGTCGCCGTGCGCCAGCCGGAACACCCCGGCGCCGCCGTTGCCGTAAAGCGGCTTCACGATGATGTCGCCGTGTTCGTCCCGGAATCCCCTGATCTCGGCCAGCGAGCGCGCGACGATGGTCGGCGGCATCAGGTCGATGAAGTCGAGCACCCAGAGTTTTTCCGGGCAGTTCCGCACCCAGAACGGGTCGTTGACGACCAGCGTCGAGGGGTGGATGCGCTCGAGCAGGTGCGTGTTCGTGATGTAGCTCATGTCGAACGGCGGATCCTGGCGGAGCAGGACGACGTCGAGGGTTCCGAGGTCCTCCCGCCGCCGTTCGCCGAGCTCGGCGTGGTTGCCGCGCTCGCGCCGGACCGCCAGGTCGTGGCCCGTGGCGAGCACGCGCCCGTCCTCCCAGACCAGGTCCTCGACGTGGTAGTAGAACAGCCGGTGCCCGCGCGCCTGCGCCGCCTCGGCGATCCGGAACGTCGAGTCGGCCTCGATGTCGATCCCGTGGATCGGGTCCATCTGGATCGCGACGGCGAGGGACATGGGCGGGCTCCGGAGACAGGGTCGGCGCGAGCTAGCCGCCCCGTTCCGGACCTGTCAATGCACGTAGCCCCCGGCGGCGCGTCAGATCCGGCGCAGGAAGAGCACGCCGAGCGCGATCAGCGCGATCAACACGCCGACCATCAGCTCGACCGGAACGTTCGAGGCGAAATCGGGACCCGGCTGGAGACCTGCGGGCAGCATGACCCATCCCCTCACATACACGCAGCCCCTCGGCCGCGCGGCGGCCGGAGGGGCAAGACCCTGAACCGGAGCAGGATACCATGCCCCCGTTCAACCGCGAAGGGAATTGGTGCCGCCCGGCAACCCGGGCGTGCGCCTCAGTCGACGAAGGCGCGCTCGACCACGTACTCGGCGGGGCGGTTGTTCGCGCCCTCGGTCAGGCCCGCGGCCTCGACGAGGGTGCGCACGTCCTTCAGCATGTCCATCGAGCCGCAGATCATCACGCGGTCGCCGGCGCGGTCGAGCGGCGGCACGCCGAGGTCGCCGGCCAGGCGTCCGTTCTCGATCAGGGTCGTGATCCGGCCCATGCGTGGGCTGTCCTCGCGCGTCGTCGTCGCGTAATGCGTGAGGCGGTGGGCCAGCTCGCCGACCAGCAGGTCCTCCGGCAGCCCCGCGACCAGGTCCTCGCCGTATTTCAGCTCCGCCTTCAGGCGGCAGGTGTGGACGAGGATCAGCCGGTCGAACTTCTCGTAGGTGTCGGGATCGCGGATCAGCGAGGCGAAGGGGGCGATGCCGGTGCCGGTCGCGAACATCCAGAGGCGCTTTCCGGGCATCAGCGCGTCGTTGATCAGCGTGCCGGTCGGCTTCTTGCGCATGAGGATCGTGTCGCCGGGCGCGATCCTCTGCAGGTGCTGCGTCAGCGGCCCGTCCGGCACCTTGATCGAGAAGAACTCGAGCGTCTCGTCCCAGGACGGCGAGCAGATCGAGTAGGCCCGGAAAACCGGCTTCTTGGCGTTCGGCAGGCCGATCATCACGAACTCGCCCGAGCGGAAGCGGAAGCTCGCCGGCCGCGTGATGCGGAAGCGGAACAGGCGGTCGGTGTAGTGCTCGACCTCGGTGACCTGCTCGGCGAAGACGCCGGGCGGGATCGGAAAGGCGGTCGCTGCCGATTCCTGGGACATCACGCTCATCTCGGGGCTCCTGCTCTCGGCATGCACGGACGGTCATCTATCGTGGCGCAGCCGCGAATTCAACACCCGGACCGGCATCTTGTCAGGAAACCACACGCCGCTTTCGTAAAAGTCGTCGCCGGAGCCTCCCGGAAATTGCGCAGGCCTCTCGCGTCCCCTAATCAGGATACCGGCGCAGCGCCAGTCGGGGAAGGGGCGGGAATTGCCGCAGGACGAGGCGAGGCCGGCGGGCGCGGTTGCGGGCATCGACGTCGGCGGCACCTTCACCGACCTCCTGCTCGTGCGGGCCGACGGCACCGTCGCGATCGCGAAGACGCCGACGACGCCCGGGGACGAGGCCGCGGGCGTGCTGGCCGCGCTCGAGGCCGCGGACGCGGACCCGGCCGCGCTCGACCTGATCGTCCACGGCACGACGACCACGACCAACGCCGTGCTCCAGCGCCGGCTCGCCCGCACCGGGCTCATCACCACCGAGGGCTTCCGCGACGTGCTCGAGCTCGGCCGCCGCACACGGCCGCAGGCCTACGGCATGACGGGCACCTTCCGGCCCGTGATCCCGCGCGACCTCCGCCTCGAGGTGCCGGAGCGGATGGACGCGACGGGCGCGGTCGTGACGCCGCTCGACGAGGCCGCGGTCGCGCGCGCGGTCGAGACGCTGCGCGCCGCCGGCTGCGAATCCCTCGTGATCCACTTCCTGCACGCCTATGCGAACCCAGGCCACGAGCGCCGCGCGGGCGAGATCGCGCGCGAGCTCTGGCCCAACGGCGCGGTCACGCTCGGCCACGCGCTCCTCTCCGAGAGCCGGGAGTTCGAGCGCGGCGTCACCGCGGCGGTCAATGCGAGCGTGCAGCCGCTGCTCGCTGGCTATCTCGAGCGGCTCGGCCGGGCGCTCGCCGAGCGCGGCTACGCCCGCGACGTCCTCGTCATGAACGGCAACGGCGGCACCGTCTCGGCCCGGCTGGTCGCGGCGGAAGCGGCGAAGACGGTCATGTCGGGCCCGGCCTCGGGCGTCATGGCGGCGGCGCACACGGGCCGGCGGGCCGGGATCGCCAACCTCATCACCTATGACATGGGCGGCACCTCGACCGACGTCGCGCTGGTGACGGGCGCCGAGCCCGCGGTGTCGAACGAGATCGAGCTCGAATACGCGATGCCGATCCACGTGCCGATGGTCGACGTGCGCACGGTCGGCGCGGGCGGCGGGTCGATCGCGCGGGTGAACACCGCGGGACTGCTGGAGGTCGGGCCCGAGAGCGCGGGCGCGCGGCCCGGCCCCGTCTGCTACGGCCGCGGCGGCACCGAGCCGACGATCACCGACGCGAACCTCGTGCTCGGCCGGCTCGACCCCGCGGGCCTCCTCGCGACCGGCCGCCGCGTCCGCCGCGAGGAGGTGACGGAGGTTTTCGCCGACCGGCTCGGCCGCCGCCTCGGCCTCCCGCCCGACGAGGCGGCGGCGGCGGTGCTGAGAATCGCGGGGGCGCGCATGGGCGCGGCCGTCCGCATGGTCTCGGTCTCGCTCGGCCACGACCCGCGGGATTTCACGCTCTTCGCCTTCGGCGGCGCCGGGCCGCTGCATGCGGGCGCGATCGCGCGCGAGCTCGGCATCCCGCGCGTGCTGGTCCCGCCGCGGCCCGGCGTCACGAACGCGCTCGGCTGCGTCGTCGCCGACCTCCGCCAAGACTTCGTGCAGACGCTGAACCGCCCGCTCGACAGTGTGGACATGGCCGAGGTGCATCGCGTCTTCGCGGCGCAGGAGGCCGAGGGCCGGGCACAGATCGCGCGCGAGCGGGTGCGGGTCGAGGAGGTGCGCGCCCTCTTCTCGGCCGACATGCAGTTCGTCGGCCAGACGCACCTGCTGCGGGTCGAGCTGCCCGGCCCGGAGCCGGACCGCGCGCTCTTGGCCCGGCGCTTCGCCGAGGCCTGCTGGGCACGCTTCCGGATCGAGCTGCCCGAGATCCCGTCGAACCTCGTCAACCTCAATTGCTCCGTGATCGGCCGCCGGGCCGAGCCGGACCTCACCGGCCTGATCGATCCGGCCGGCCGCACGCGCACCGTCGCCGAGGCAGAGACCGCGACACGCCCGGTCTGGTTCGCGGCCGGCGGCTGGCAGCAGACGCCGGTCTACGCGCGCGACCGCCTGCCCCTCGAGTGTGCGCTCGCCGGCCCCGCCGTGATCGAGCAGCTCGATTCCACGACCCTGCTCGAGCCCGGAGACCGGGCGGAGGGCGACCTCCACGGCAACCTGATCATCACCCCGGGGACCACCTGACGCCGGTTCGCCCGCCGGAACGCACAAGGCCCCGAGCCGGAGCCCGGGGCCGACCGGAAGTCGGAGACGGGCCGCGTCAGTCCTGCGGCTGGGTCTCCGGGTCGCCCTCGCCCTCGGCGCCGCTGCCGACCTGCCGGGTCTCGTCGACCGGCTGGCCGTCCGGGCCGTAGAACGTGATCTCGGCGTCCTGGCGCAGCTCGTCGCTGATGTCGGTCATCGCCTGCACCTGCAGCGCCTGCCGGACCTGCGGCACGATCGTCGGCGCGTCGCCGACGTCGGGGTTCGTCGCCTGCAGCTCCTCGACCGCCTTGTCCACGTCGGGCTCGGTGACGCGCTCCTCGAGCTCGCGCTTCAGCCAGACCTCGACCAGCGCCTGCTCCATTGCGCTGTCGCTGTCCGCCTCGGCCAGCTCCTGCACCTCGGAGTCCGACTCCAGCCCCTCGGCCCGCGCCTCCTCGACGATCAGGCGGCGCATGATGAGCTGATCGACCACGGCCGGCAGCAGCATCTGCGGCGGGGTCTGCTGGACCCCCTGCGGCAGGCCCTCGATCGCGACCAGCACGTCGGACTGGCGGATCTCCGTGTCGCCGACGGTCGCGACGAGGCCGTCGGACTGCTCCTGACCGTCGCCCGTGGCCTGCGACTGCATGGCCTCGGAGCCGCTCCCGGACTGCATCTGGTCCTGCGACTGGGTCTCGGCCTCGCTCTGGGCCAGGACGGGCGGGGCGCCGACGCCGGCGGCGAGCGCAAGGGCGGAAGCAAAGGTGAGCACGTTTCGCATGGATGGCTCCTTTCGGTGTGGTTCGCGGACGCCGCCGATCGCGGCGCCGTACCCCGGGGCAACGGGCGCCTTTCCGATGGCGTTCCCGACGAATCCGAAACGGTCTCGCGGCGCGGCGCGGCTTGACAGGCGGCCGCGGGGCGGGAATACTGAACGAACGTTCATTCAGCCGGGAGAGGGCGATGTCCGACACGGCCCTCGCGGCCGAGGC
>DATKCY010000129.1:0-2211 GCA_035512995.1 Thermohalobaculum sp. | reverse complement strand
TGGACGTCCGCCCGGTAGGCCGCCTCGACCGAGCGGTCGGGCTGGAGCGCGAGCGCGATGCGCGCGCCGTCGGGCGACCACGCGAACGAGCCGCCGGCGCCGAAAAGATCGACGTGCACCGACCCGGCGAGCCGCGTGAGGCGGCGGGAGACGCCCGTCTGCGCGTCGATCACGTACAGCTCGACGCCGTCGGCGGGCGCAGGCTCGGCCGCCGCCGAACCGCCCTCCGCCCCGCCCGCCGCCGCCTGCGGCACCGCCGCGTACGCCAGCCGGCGACCGTCCGGCGCCCACGCGTACTCGATCACCCCGCCCGCGTGGTCGGACAGGCGCCGGGTCGCGCCCCTCTCGGACAGCCAGATCTGCCGCCCACCCTCCGCCGACGACACGTAAGCGGCCCGCTCGCCGACCAGCGACCAGCGCGGCGAGCCGCCGGCCGCGACCTCCTCCGCGGAGCGGCTCTCCCGGTCCCATCGGTAGACGGTCGATGACGGGCCGGCCAGGTCGATGACGGTGTAGAGCACCGACCCTCCCGCCGGGTGGATGCGGGCTTCGACCACCGTCGGCGCCATGAGGCGCGCCTCCTCGGTGGGGCAGGCATCGGCCTGCCCGAGCAGCGGGCGGACGGAAGCGGCGGATATCGCGAGCATGGTGGCCGCGAGCGAGAGAACGGTGGACGCGGGGAAACCCATGGTCATGTGTGCGATCGTTCGGGTCGACGGCTCCGGCGCTCTCGTAGCGCCGGGAGCTCCTGGCGGAGGATCCGCGCGCGGCCGGCGCGTGGCGGTCCCGGTAGGCATCCTCCGATGGGGCGCTGGCCGCGCGGGCATAGATTGCGCCGGATCGCCCGCCGGCGCAAAGGGACCGGCGCAAAGGGAGATGCCGGCGCCCCGCGCGCCCCGTACCTTGAAAGCCACCGTGAACGCGCCGCGCCCCGGTCCGGTCCGGCGACGCGCTTGCCACACTCGACACCACAGGAGATCGCAATGGCGCGACTCAGCGCTGCCGTCGTACTGCTCACGGGCCTCCTCCCCGCGGCGGCCGCCGCCCAGATCGCCGGGCCGCTCCCCGCGGGCCGGTTCTCCGTCGCGCCCTTCGTCGGCCTCCGCGTGGGCCACACGATCGAGTTCACGGACCAGATCGGCGCGCCCGGCGCGTCCACGAGGGTCACGGAGACGCTGGACATCGACGGCGGACCGACCGTAGGCGCCGCGCTCAACGTCCCCATCGGCGGCCGCCTGTCGGTGGTCGGCTCGGCCACCTGGGCGTTCTCCGAGGAAGGCACGCTGACCATCTCCGGCGACCAGTCGGGCGTGGAGGACCGGAACGACACCGGCAGCATCCTGTTCGCGCGCGCCGGCATCGGCTACCAGTTCGTCGATACCGAGCCGGAGTCGCGGGTGCGCTCCGTCGCCGCGATCCTGAGCGTGGGGCCGGTGGCGGCCCGCCTCGACCCCGGCGACGCGATGGGGGCCGAGGCGGCGTGGCACTGGGGCGCCGCCATCGGCGCCGACGCGCTCGTCCCGCTCGGCGAGTCGGGCCTGCACGCGTACCTCGCGGCCGACGACTACCTGATGTTCTGGAGAGGCGAGGACCTGCCCGCGCGGCGCCCATCGGCCCCGGTGGGTACGGTGACCGAGCGCGACGCCGACAGCTCCAACATCCTCACCCTGCGCGCGGGGTTCGCATACCGCTTCTGATGCGCCGGCGCGTGCGGGGCCGATGAGCGACCTCGCGATCCTCGTCCTCGTCGCCGTGGCGCTCGTCGTCGCGCTTTTGGCGCTCGTCGAGGCGCGGCGCCGGACGGGCGACGACGCCGAGCTGGTCCGCCGGCTGGAGGCGCGGCTTCAGGACCTCGCGGCGCAGCTCGGCGCCCGCATCGAGGACTCCACGCAGGCCGCGCGCGGGCTAACCGGCCTGGTGGACGGGCGCCTGCGCGACGCAGGCCGCTCGCTCGCCGAGGTCCAGACCCAGCTCGCGCGGCTGGACGAGGCGACCCGCCAGATCGAGTCGGTCGGCCGCTCGATCGCCGGCCTCGAGAAGCTCCTCGCCGCCCCCAAGCTGCGCGGCGGACTCGGGGAGTGGACGCTGGACGGATTGCTCGCCGAGGTCCTGCCGGCCGAGCGCATCCTGCGCCAGCACGCCCTCCCGTCGGCCGGCACGATCGTCGACTTCGCGATACGCGCCGCCGACGACCGCCTCATCTGCATCGAC
>DATKCY010000128.1:0-15571 GCA_035512995.1 Thermohalobaculum sp. | reverse complement strand
CGAGGCGCAGAAGACCGCGCTGCCGGCGCCGCGCGGCGTCGTCGAGGTCACGGGCCTCGCCGCCATTGCGCCCGGCGAGCAGAAGCCGGCGCTGGTCGGCATCGCGTTCCGGCTCGAGCCCGGCCAGGCGCTCGGCGTCATCGGGCCGTCGGGGGCGGGCAAGACGACGCTCGCGCGCGTGCTGACGGGCATCTGGCCGCCGGCGCAGGGCAAGGTCCGGATCGACGGTGCCGCGATCGACCAGTGGCCGGAGGACGCGCTTGGCCGGCACGTCGGCTATCTGCCGCAGGAGATCGGGCTGTTCTCGGGGACCGTCGCGAACAACATCGCGCGGCTGGGCGAGCCCGACGACGCGCGCGTGATCGAGGCGGCGACGCGCGCCGGCGCGCACGAGATGCTGCTGGGGCTGCCGCAGGGCTACAACACCGAGATCGGGGCCGGCGGCCAGCGCCTGTCGGCGGGACAGCGCCAGCGCGTGGCGCTTGCGCGCGCGCTCTACAACGACCCGCCGCTCTTGGTGCTCGACGAGCCGAACGCGAACCTCGACGCCCAGGGCGAGCAGGCGCTGGTCGACGCGATCCGGGCCGCCAAGGCGCGCGGGCGCACGGTCATCATCATGGCGCACCGGCCGTCCGCGATCGCCGCCTGCGACCTGCTGCTGATGGTCGACAGGGGCCGCCAGGTCGACCTCGGCCCGCGCGACGAGGTGCTGAAGCGCCGGACCAGGAACTACACGCAGCTCGTGCCGCGGAAGGGCGGCCGGGCCGAGGCGCCGGCGGCTCCGGGCGCGGCCCCCTCGACCCCGCCGGCGGCACCGGCGACGCCGACGGTCCGGCTGGGGAGCGACGTGGAGATGCCGGCGAGGGCGCGCCGGCGCGCGGTCGAGGCGGCGGCCGCCCCGGACCGGGTGCCGGCGGGCAGACCGGAGGGTGAGGAGGAGGCGCCGCTCCGGCTCGGCCCGGAGAGCCGCGCGCGGAAGGCGGAGACGTGAGCACCCGCGATCTCCCCGCCAAGGTGGCCGAGCGTGGCGACGCGGCCGGATGGGGCGCGCACGCATACATCCGCAACGGCCTGATCCTGACTGCGCTCCTGGTCTTCGGGCTCGGCACCTGGTCGGCGACCGCGATGCTGGCGGGCGCCGTGGTCGCGCCGGGTCAGCTCCGCGTCGAGGCGCAGCGCCAGGTCGTGCAGCACCCCGACGGCGGCGTCGTCGGCGCGATTCTCGTCAGCGAGGGCGACGTGGTCGAGGCCGGCGCGGTGCTGATCCGCCTCGACGGCACCAGGCTCCGGTCCGAGCTCGCCGTGCTCGAGAGCCAGCTCTACGAGATCATGGCGCGCCGTGGGCGGCTCGCGGCCGAGCAGGGCGGCGCGGAGCGGGTCTCCTTCGATCCGGAGCTGCTCGAGGCGGCGGCGGAGGATCCGGACGTCGCGGAGCTGATCGAGGGCCAGCGCCAGCTCTTCGACGCGCGCTCGGAGACGCTCCAGCGCGAGATCGAGCTGATGCAGGAGCGCGAGGAGCAGCTCCGCGAGCAGATCCGGGGCACCGAGGCCGAGGTCGCGTCGCTGGAGCGCCAGGCCGAGCTGATCCAGGAGGAGCTCGCCGACCAGCGCACGCTGTTCGAGAAGGGCCTCGCGCAGGCGAACCGGGTGCTGGCGCTCGAGCGCGAGGCGGCGCGGCTCGAGGGCAGCCGGGCCCAGCTCGTGAGCCAGGTCGCGCAGCTTCGCGGCCAGATCTCGGAGCTCGCGGTCGAGCGGCTGCGCCTCGAGGACGACCGGCGCGAGGAGGCGGTGGCGGAGCTGCGCGAGATCGGCTTCCGCGAGCTCGAGCTCAAGGAGCGGCGGCTCTCGCTGCTCGACCAGCTCTCGCGCCTCGACGTCCGGGCGCCCCGGCCCGGCATCGTCTACGACCTCGCGGTGCACGCCCTGCAGGCCGTGGTCCGGCCGGCCGACCCGATCCTCTACATCGTGCCGAACGACACCGAGCTCGTGATCGACGCCCGCGTGGACCCGACCCAGATCGACCAGCTCCACCCGGCACAGGAGGCCGTGCTGCGGTTCTCGGCCTTCAACGCCCGCACGACGCCGACGCTGTCGGGGACTGTCGTCAACATCTCGGCGGATGCGTTCCGCGACGAGGTGTCGGGCGCAGCCTACTACCTGGTCGAGGTCGTGCCGGACGAGGGCGAGCTCGCGAAGCTCGGCGGGAGCGAGCTGATCCCCGGCATGCCGGTCGAGGTGTTCATCCAGACGGACGAGCGTACCGCGCTGAACTACCTCGTGCGCCCGATCACGGACTATTTTGCGCGCGCTCTCCGCGAGGAGTGAGCGCGGGCCCCGGGGCGGGCGCTCACGCGTCAGGCGAGCGCGAGGACGCCGAACAAGAGCAGCAGCGCCAGCCCGATCAGCACGATGAAGATCAGAATCTGCGCGCCCGTCACCACGGCGCCTGCGACGCGCGGGAAGCCGAGCAGCGCGGCGACGGCCGCGACGATCAGGAGTAGCAGGATCAAGCATCGTCAGGTCCTCCGGCCAGCGGTGCGGCGGGAGAAACGTGCGCGCGCAGGTGGTTGCGCGCGCGCGCCCCGAGCGATGCAGGGCGGGCACAGCCCGCGTGCACGCACGCGAACAAGTGCAGGCAATCCCTTGCCTAATCCGACCGCGCGCGCCATGTAGGCCCGATCGCTCGCGAGGGGGGTCCACGTGAAAGCTGTCATTCTGAGCGCCGGACAGGGCAAGCGGCTGCTGCCGCTCACCAAGGCGCGGCCGAAATGCCTGCTGCCGATCGGCGGGCGGACGATCCTGGAGTGGCAGGTCCGGGCGCTCGCCGCGAACGGCATCGGCGACATCGTCGTGGTGACCGGGTTCGAGGCCGCGGCCGTCGATCAGGCGATCCAGCGCATGCACGTTCCGGGCGCGCAGATCCGCAGCCTCTTCAATCCCTTCTACGCCGTCGCCGACAATGTCGGCAGCTGCTACGTCGCGCGGCCCGAGATGAACGGGGACACCGTCCTCCTGAACGGCGATACGCTGTTCGAGCCCGAGGTGCTGGCGCAGGCGCTCGCGCGGGCGCGGCGGCCGATCACGGTCACGATCGACCGCAAGGACCGCTACGACAGCGATGACATGAAGGTCTGCGTCGACGGCGACCGGCTGACCGCGATCGGCAAGCGCCTGGAGCCGGCCGAGGTCGACGCCGAGTCGATCGGCATCCTGATCTTCCGGGGCACCGGAGCCGCCCGCTTCCAGGCGGAACTCGAGGCGGTGATGCGCCGCGAGGACGGGCTGACCCGCTGGTACCTTTCGGTCGTGAACGAGCTCGCCGAGGACGGCATCGTCGGCACCGCCTCGATCGAGGGGCTCGAGTGGGGCGAGGTCGACTTTCCCGTCGATGTCGCCCGCGCCGAGGCGCTGACGGCGGGCTGGGTGGCCGGCGAGACCTCCGCCGCCGCGGGAGGCTGAAACCGCTCCGGTGCCCGGTCCGGGCGGGCGCTTCGGGTCAGGGAGAGGCTTCGCGAGCGGCCAGGACGCGTTCGGCGAGGGCCATGTCCGCGACCTTGTCGACGTCGATCGCGGCTTCCGCGAAGGGCATGTCGACGGCCCCGAGCCGGGCGCCGGCGCGGCGGCCGAGGGCTTCGAGCGCCTGGGCCAGGCTGAGCCGCCCGGCGGCGTATCGCAGGATCGCCCCGGGGCCGAGGTGGCGGAGCATGGCGAGCGGACGCTTGCGCTCGCGCTCGAGCCGCCGCCAGTACGCGATCGCCCGGGCCGCCCCGGGCGTCAGGAAGGCGAACAGGTTGCAGCCGCTGCGGTGCCCGTCGCTGAAGCGGAGCCAGGTGCGGACGGCCTCCGGATAGGCATCGCGGATCACCTCGGCCCGCGCCAGGGCCGCGACCGCGTCGGCGTCGGGCAGGCGCGCGAGGAAGCTCTCCAGCATCTCGGGCGTCAGCAGGCAGTTGTCCGCCGTCGTCATGACGATCGGCCGGCGCTCGGCGCGCCCGAGCGCGTCGAATCCGTCGAGGGCGCTGAGGCTCGGCGAGGCGGCGGCGGGGAGGACCGTGACCCGTTCCTCCCCGACCGCATCGCGCAAGGCGGGATCGGCGACGAGCAGATCGGGCTCTTCGATCATCACCGCCACCCGCTCGACGGCGGGCACCGCCGCCAGCGTCTCCAGCACCCGGGCGAGCATCGGCCGGCCCGCGACGGGGGCGAGCGCCTTGTGGCTGACCCCGGCCGCGGCGGCCACCGGGTCGCCCGCGCCGCGGCTGCCGGCCAGCACGAGCGCCGCGACCCTCACAGGCGCTTCTCGTAGACGCGGTAGCGCTTGTAGACGCGGGCTCCGAGCCCCTCGGCGAGCCTCCGCATCGCGCGGTTGTCCTCGAGCACCCAGGAGAGCTCCACCCGCTCGTAGCCGAGCGCGATCGCCTCGCGCCGGAGGTGGTTCAGCATGCGGAGTGGCAGGAAGCTGCCGAGCATGCCCCTGGAATATTTCCGGCGGAGGCCCATCAGCGGCACCCGCCCGCTCCTGACGCCCGCGACCTTGAGCCGCCAGGCGAGGCGCGCCCAGCCGAAGGGCGCGAGCCGGCCGCCGAGGTCGGCGATCGCCTCGTTCAGGTTCGGCAGCCAGACGGCGAAGGCCGCGGGCTCGCCCCGGACCTCGGCGAACCAGACGAGGCGCCGGTCGATCAGCGGGCGGAGCTGCTTTCCCATCGCCGCCGTCTCCTCCGCGGTCAGGGGCACGAAGCCCCAGTTGTCGCGCCAGGCGTCGTTGAAGATGTCGGTCAGCGCGCGGAGCTCGGCGCCGAAGGCGTCCATGCGGATCGGGCGGATTGTCACGCCCTCGGGCAGCGGCCGGTCGGTCAGCCGGGCGACGGCGGGCGGCTCGACGCTGCTCCGGTCCATGAGGTAGGCGAGAAGGTCACGCGCGGGCGCGTAGCCCTGCTCGCGGAGGCGCGGGTCGTGGTGGGGCAGGTCGTGGCCCATCATCAGCATTGGCGGCGTGTCGCGGCCCTCGACCAGGAGCCCCGTCTCCTCGTTTATCGACAGGCTGAAGGGGCCGCGGACGTGGGTCGTGCCGCGGGCGCGGAGCCAGTCCTCGGCAGCGCCGGTGAGGCCGGCAAACACCTCCGGGTCGTCCTCCGCCGCCAGCATGCCGAAATGGCCCTCGCCGGGGCCGCGCAGCTCCGCCACCAGCGGGTCGCGCTGGGCGCTGATCCGGCCGACGACGCGGGTCCCGCGGCGGGCGAGCCAGAAGCCGACCTCGGCGCGCCGGAGATACGGGTTGCGGCGCGGGTCCAGCGCCGCCCGGCGCTCCGCCATCAGCGGAGGCACCCAGGTCGGGTCGTCCCGGTGGAGTTGATAGGGCAGGCGGAGGAAGGCCGCGCGGTCCGCGCGGCTCCGGACCGGCCCGACCGACAGGTCAGCCTGCACGGGACGAGGGCGAGTGCCCCCGAGCGCGAGACCTCCTCCCCGGCCCTCGCCCTTGCGGGGGGAGGGGGCGCCGCCCGCGAGAGCGGCTTTCCGCCGCCGCAGGGGCAGGGACCGACGGCCCCGGGACCGTCCTCATCAGGAGATGCTGGCGTGCCCGTGCAGCACGAAGCGGTGCAGCAGGTACCAGACGACCGGGTAGAGGACGACGATGACCGCGGCCGCGAGGAGCGGCCCGAGCCAGCCCTGCGCCAGCCAGACGGTCGCGGCGAGGCCGACGACCGACAGCGCCGCATAGACCTGGATCGCGTAAAAGGTCGCGTAGGCGCGCAGGAGTTCGCCGAAGGTCATGCGGCCGAGATCGAAGCTCCGGCCCCTCCAGGTGTCCAACAGCATGCGTCCTTTCCCCCCGTCCGAACCTCGGGCCGCTAGATAAGCCTTCGTGCGCCGCGAATCTAGGCGGGGAGGCGCCGGTGGCGCGAGGCCGGGAACAGCCAGGCGGTCCGGACGGTGTGCCACGCCATCGTCAGCCCCTGCCAGAGCGTGACCGCCACGAAGCCCCACGCGCCGTGGCCCAGCACCAGCGCCACCGTGAAGATCACGAGATTGGTGTTCCGCCGCGCGATCCAGGTCCTGACCCGCCCGTCGAGCCTCGTCACCGCGTGCAGGCCGCGCCCGAAGCGGGCCTTGGCGACCATCAGCACCAGCCGGTCGCCGACATAGAAGGCGATGAGCCAGAGCATGACGATGTGGAGCGGCTCGCCGGGGCTCGCGCCCAGGCCCCACGCCCAGGCCGCGTACCAGAGCGGCGGGTGCACGATGTCGAGCCCGTGGTCAAGCAGGTTGCCGAGGGACGACTGCGTCAGCGTCAGCCGCGCCACCTTGCCGTCGACGCTGTCGAGCACGGTCATGACATAGGCGCAGGCGAGGCCCGGGCCCCAGGCGCCGGCTGCGAACAGCGGCACCGCGGCGAATGCGAGAACGACGCTCGAGACCGTCAGCCAGTTCGGATGGATGCCGTGCCGGACCGCGAGCCGCACCAGCGGCCAGACCAGCGGCGGGTAGACCCACTTCGTCAGGAAATCGGTCGACCCCTTGTAGTTGTCGCGAAAGAGCTGCCGCTCGAGCCGGGCGCACGCCGTCTCGTCCGGCACGCGCTCGAGCGTCAGCGGCACCTCGCGGCGCAGGTTCTTGACGAAGCGCGGCAGGTCGCGCGGTCCGATCTCGCAGAGCCGGCCCTCCGCCGCCATGGTGGCGGCGGCATCGACGAGCGTCGCGCTTTCCGTGGGCGGGGGCGTCGCGGATGTCAGCCGCAGGACCACGCTCGGCGCCGCGCCTTCGCCGCGAAAGGAGGCGGGGGAGGCCTCGCCCGCCAGGAGGCGGATCAGGCGCGGGTCGGCATAGGCGCCGCCCTCGAGCGCGAGCACGGGCCCGTCGACCGCCGCGAGATAGCGGGCGAGACGCTGGCCCGCCGGCCCGCTCTCGCGCCGGACGGGGTGGCCGTGCGTGGCGGGCAGGGGGGCGGTGCCCGACAGCACCACCTCGTCGGGCGCCGGGTCCAGCTTCGCGATCGCGCGCAGGTGCCGCTCGACCGGGTGGAGCCCGAAGAGCGGCTGGGCCTCGGCGGCCGTGTCGATGTCGATCCAGATACGCATCATTCCTCGAACTGGAGCAGGAGCGATCCGCCGATGCTGGCGAAGAGCGCAAGGGGCGCCCAGGCGGCGAGCGCGGGCGAGACGGTGCCGGCGCGGCCAAGCGCCGCGAACATGCCGTCGACGACCATGAAGCAGAGCCCGAGCGCGAGGCCGAGCGCCGCCCCGGCGAGCGGCCCGCCCGTGCGGCGGAGGCCGCTGATCGCGGGCACCGCCAGCAGCACCATCACGAGCGAGGTCAGCGGCCCGGCGTAGCGGCGCGCAAGCTCGGTGCGATAGACTGCGGGCTCGGCGCCGGCGCTCCAGGCGGCGGTCAGCATGCCGGCGAGCGTGCCGGTCGAGAGCCGCTCGGGCACCTCGACCGCCTCGAGGATCGCCGGCGGGGCGGGGCCCTCCGGCCAGGGGCTCGTCGTCCGGCGCTCGACGTCCGGGCTCGGGCTGTCCGTCTCGAGCCGGGCGACCTTGGTCAGCGTCCAGCCGTTCGCGTTGTAGAGCGCCCGCGCCGCCTCGAGCCGCGCGGTCAGCACGCCTTGCCGGTCGCGGGAATAGACGGTGACGTCGGAGAGGCGGGTCGCGTCGTCCGACATCGAGCCGATCCGCACGATGCCGCCTTCGGCGCCGCTCAGCCACACGGCGTCGTCTTGGAGCAGCGCCTGCGGGTCCCACCAGGCGGTGAAGGCGCGCTCGGTGTCGGGCGCGATGCGGTCGGCCAGCACGAAGTGGAGACCGACGACGGCGATGCAGGCCGGCAGGAAGGCCGCGACCAGCCTGACCGGCGGCACGCCGGCGGCGCGGAGCGCGACGAGCTCGTTCCGGTTCGCGAGCGCCAGGAAAGCCGCGATGCTGCCGACGAGCACGGAGAGCGGCACGACGCGCTCGACGATCGTCGGCAGGCGGAGGCTGGCGAAGACGAAGACATCGGCGACGTCGCCGCGGCGCTCGAGCACGTCGCCCATGTTGTCGAGCAGGTCCATGAGCTCGAGCAGCGCCACGAAGACGAGGAGCGCCGCGAGGATGCGCCCGGCGAGCAGGCGGTTGAAGTAGCGGGTGACGGTCCTCACGTCGGGCGCCTCAGCCGCCGCAGGATGCGCCCGAGCAGGTGCTCGACCAGGGTGTCGAAGCGCTCGAACACGTACTCGAACGGGTTCTGGCCCGGCTGCTTCTCGGCCCGCCGGAAGAGCACGGCGCAGACGCCTGCGAAGACCGCGAAGGGCAGCCAGAGGCCGAGGAAGGCGGGGATCGCGCCCATCTGCACCAGCCCCTCGCCGGTCTCGAGCATGTGGTGGTAGAGGACGAGGATCACCGCGGCGACGACGATCGCCTTGCCGCGCCGGCGCCGCTTGGCCGCGATCCCCATCGGCACGGCGAGGAGCGGCATCAGCGTGATCGAGAGCGCGCGGACGAGCCTGCCGTGCGCCTCGCCGAGCCGCTCGACCGTTCCGACGGATTCGCTGTCCTCGTCGTCCCCGTTCCCCTCGGCGGCGCCGGGCGTGGTCGAGGGGACGCCGCGCCAAAGCTCGTGCAGCGTCATCTCGCGCTCGTCGCGGCCGCGGTCGCGGTAGGGCGGGGGCTCGAGCGGGAAGTCGCGGCTCAGCGTCAGCTCGTCGAACGCGACCGTGAGCGGCGGCTTTTCGGGGCGCGTCACCACCTGCACCCCGTCCTCGAGCACCAGGTACGCGCGGCCGATGTCGTAGTCGGCGTGGAGCCGCCCGCGTTCGGCCGTGCTGACGACCTCGCGGCCTCCCGCGTCGCGCTGGTGGACGAAGACACCGCCGAGGCGCTGCCCGTCGGCGTCCGCCTGGTCGGCGTAGAGGGTCAGGCCCTCGGCCGGCGTCAGGAAGGTCTGCGGCGGCACCGAGCCGTCCCAGACGGCGCTGACGGCCGCATGCCGGATCGCGCGATAGGCATAGCGGCTGTAGGGCTGGACATAGCCGTAGAGCACGATGCTGAAGACGGTCAGGAGAGCGCCGGTCAGGAGGAGCGGCCGGGCCAACCGCCGGATCGAGAGGCCCGAGCTCAGCAGCACGTCGATCTCGTTGTCGTCGCCGAGCCGCGCCATCAGGAGCAGGATGCTGATGAAGAACCCGGCCGGCAGCGCCATTCCCAGATAATGGGGCAGCAGGTTCACCGCCATCTGCAGGACCTGGAGGAAGGCGCCGCCGTGGTCGGCCGCGAACTCGAAGAGCCTGAGAATGCGCTCGAGCACCAGCGCCAGCAGCACGACGCCGAGCGCCACCATCAGCCGGCGGAACGTCTGCGCCAGCAGGTAGCGGTCGATCAGCGTGAGCGCCACGGCGATCGTGCCTCAGCCCGCGGCCCAGCGACCGTTGAGCTCGGCCGTGAGCCGGGTCGCCACCTCGGGGAGCGGCGTCCAGGCCTCGCCCAGCGCCGGCGGCCCCGGCCAGCCGGCGTCGGCGACCTCGAAGCCCTCGAAGCGGCGCGTGCCCTGGTAGCGCGGGATGACGTGGAAGTGCACGTCCGGGTCGACCATCATCAGCATCAGGTAGTTGATCCTGTCGTAGCCGACGAGGTCGCCCAGCACCGCCTCGATCCTGCGGATCACGGGACCGAGAGCGGCGAAGGCCGCGTCGTCGAGCTGTCCGAAGGCGGTCGCGGGCGCGCGGCTGACCAGCACCAGCGAGCCGAGCGTCACCTGCTGGGGCCGGAGCAGCACGACCCAGCCGTCATGCTCGGCCACCAGCGTCGCCGGATAGCCGAACTTCGTCATCGTGGCATTGGCGTCCTCGGCCATCGGTCCTCCCGTGCAGGTCGCGGCATTCCGTCGCGCAGGCGACAGTGTGGCGTCCGCCCGCGCGTTTCCCTAGCTCTCTCGCCCCCACTGATAGAGGTCGCCCGTGCGTTTCGCCATGCTCCGCCGTCATCTTGCAACGCTCGCCGTGGCGCTTGCGGTCGCCCCGGCCGCGTCCGCCGCGGAGGACGGGGTCTGCGGCCCCGACACCGCCGCCCGGCTCGACGTGACCGTGACGAATGTCCGGAGCGGCGACGGCAACGTGACCATCACGCTCTACGGCGACGATCCGGACGATTTCCTCGCGAAGGGGACCAAGATCGTGCGCCACCGCGTCCCCGCGGTCGAGGGCGAGACCGTGGACTGCCTGGCGCTGCCCGGCCCCGGCACCTACGCGATCGCCATCTATCACGACGAGGACGGCGACCGCGACTTCGACCGCAACCTGATCGGCCTGCCGACCGAGGGCTACGGCGTCTCGAACAACCCCAAGCTCGGCTTCCTGCTGCCGGACTTCGAGGACGTGAAGTTCGCGGTCGAGGAAGGCGAGAACGCGCTCTCGATCACGATGAACTACTGAGGGACCAGCGCCCGAGCGTCTGGAAGCCGCCGGAGGGCGGCCAGCACGTCCGGCCGGTGGATGTGCCGCCGCAGATGGTGCCACGAACGGTAGCCGAGCGCGCGCTTCTGACCAGATGTGCGAAGGTCAGGTGCAACGGCATTCGCCTCGCCGGAAAGCTGATATATGACAGCGGTCGAGCGCGAGCCTGAAGTCAAGGAGCGGGTCGAATTGACGGCTGAGGCCGCCGGGGGGCGGGAACAGGGGCCGCCGGTGGCGCGGCTGATCGGGGGGTCGCCGGTGCGCCTCTGGGGCATGACCGCCGCCGAGCGGCTGCGGCGCCTGCTGGCGCGCGCAGGGGTCGCCGATGTCGCCGCCTGGGACGGCACGGCGGCGGCCGGCCGGCCGCACCTGCTGATCCGGGGGGATCATGTCTTCGCCGCGGCGCTGATCCCGGACCTCCTCGCGCGGCCCGGCGCGGTTCTCCTGCACGAGGAGCGGCCGGTGGCGGCGCACGTCGACGCCGGCGCCGCCGGACGCGTCGCCGAGGCGATGGACGCCGGACGGCTGCCCGACGCCTCCGGGCTCGAGCTTCTGGAGCCGCACGCGCTCGGCTCGCCGCACGACCCGGCCCTTCGAAAGCGCAGCGTCCCCTATGTGCTGCGCCTCACGCCCGCGAGCCTCGACGAGGCCGAGCGGCGGACCTTCGACGGCTCCTACAAGGGCGTGACCGACTTCGTGACCCGGCATGTCTGGCCCGCGCCCGCGCGTCGAGTGACCCGCTGGTGCGCCGAGGCGGGCGTCACCCCGAACATGGTGACGATGGCGAGCCTGGGGCTCGTGCTGCTGGCCTTCTGGCTGTTCTGGATCGGCGCGTTCCTGCCCGGCCTCGTCGCCGCCTGGGCGATGACCTTCCTCGACACCGTCGACGGCAAGCTCGCGCGCGTGACCGTCACGTCGAGCCGGCTCGGCAACGCCTTCGACCACGGCATCGACCTGATCCATCCGCCGTTCTGGTACTGGGCCTGGGCCGCCGGCGTCTGGAGCGCGGGCGGGGCGCCCGCGGGGCTCGACATGGCGCTCGCCGTCACGGTCGCGGGCTACGTCGTCCAGCGGCTGCAGGAGGGGCTGTTCCTGGGCCTCTTCAAGATGGAGATCCATGTCTGGCGGCGCTTCGACAGCCTGTTCCGGCTGGTCGTCGCGCGGCGCAACCCGAACCTCGCGCTCCTGACGCTTTTCGCGCTCTTCGGCGCGCCGGGCGCGGGGCTGATCGCGGTCGCGGTCTGGACCGGTGTGTCGCTGGTCGTGCACACGGCCCAGATCGTGCAGGCGGCGCGGGCGCCGGCGCCGCTCCGCTCCTGGCTTGCGGCATGAGGGTCGGCCTGATCAGCAATCCCCGCAGCCACGGAAACCGGCGGAGCGGAGGGCTCGCAGGCGCGGCGAACGTGCCCCCGGAGGTCATTGCCGCCGCGCCGCGGGGGCGCGAGGCGCTGGCGGAGACGCTCCGGCAGTTCGCGGACCGGGACGTGCGGCTGATCGCGGTCGACGGCGGCGACGGCACCGTGCGCGACGTGCTGAGCCTGCTCGACGGCGCCTACGGGCATGACTGGCCCGCTTTCGCCCTGCTGCCCTCCGGCAAGACCAACGCGGTCGCGGGAGACCTCGGCGCGGCCGGCCGGGGGCGCCGCGGGCTCGACCGCCTGCTCGGCGCGCGGCAGGCGGGACGGCTTCGCACGACCGAGCGTCCGGCGCTCGAGGTGGCGTGGTCCGGCGGGCGCGTCCGTGGCTTCCTGTTCGGCGCTGCCGCCTTCGCCGAGGGGGTGCGCCTCGCGAACGAGCGGCTGCACCCGGCCGGGCTGCACCACGGCCTCGCGGTCGCGGCGGCGATCGGGGGCATGCTGAGGCGGAGCATGCGGGGCGCCGGCGATGCGCCCGCAGCGGAGGCGAGGCTCGAGGTCGACGGCGTCGCGGTCGGCGGGGAGCGCCACTTCCTCATCCTCGCGAGCACGCTCGAGCGGCTGACGCCGGGCCTCCGTCCGTTCCCGAAGGAGGGGGAGGGGCCGGTGAACTGGCTCGACGTCGCGGCGCCGCCGGTGCTGCCCGTGCGCGGCCTCCTGTGGACCGCGCTCGGCCAGAGGCGCGGCTGGATGGCGCGGGGCGGCTATGCCGGCGGCCGCGCGCGGCGCCTCGACATCGTTCTGAAGGGGCCGTTCGTGATCGACGGCGAGACCTACGCGGCCGACAGCCCCGTCACCCTCGCCGCCTCGCGGCCGATCCGCTTCGTCCGGCCGTGAGGCGCCTGCGCGCCCTGATCGCCGAGGAGCTGGCGCAGCCGGTCGCGCCCGAGGTGCGGGCGCTGGCCGACGCGATCGCGCAGGAGCACGGGCCGAGCGTCGCGGCGATCCTGTTCTACGGCTCCTGCCTGCGCGAGCCGGAGCGCGAGGGCATGCTCGATTTCTACGTGCTCGTCGACGACTACCGCGCCTTCCACGGCAGCCTGATCCAGGCGCTGGCGAACCGCCTGCTGCCGCCGACGATCCTCTACCGCGTGCGGTCGGGAACGCGGGCGAAGGTCGCGGTCATCTCGCGCGCGGCCTTCATGCTCCGCCTCCGCTCGGAGAGCCGCGACACGACGGTCTGGGCGCGCTTCTGCCAGCCGGCGGCGCTGGTCCACGCCCGCGACAGGCAGGCCGCGGCGTGGGCGGCGGACGCGGTCGCCCGCGCCGTCGCGACGGCCGCCGGCTTCGCCGCGCGGCTCGGGCCGGAGGAGGGAACGTCGCGCGACTTCTGGTGCGCGCTCTTCCGGAACACCTACGAGGCCGAGCTCCGCATCGAGCGGGGAGGCGACCGCGGCGCCCTGATCTACGAGCACGCGGCGGAGCGGTTCGACCGGCTCTTCGGGCCTGCGCTGGCGGAGGCCGGGATCGGGGTCGGGGCCCGCGAGGGCGCCTGCGTTCCGACCCTCTCCCGTGACCCTGGCCGGGACGACAGGCCGCCCGAACCTCTCGCCGATCCCGTCCACGCCCGTGTAGGGGGCGACGACGCGGGCGGCGGGCGCGACTTCCCTCCCGTGAAGGGGGAGGGGTCCCCGGCTGATGGCCGGCACCCGGCAGAGGCGCGGATCCGCCCGCAGGTCGCCGACCGGGCGGCGGCGCGGCGCGTTTGGCGGCGCCGGTGCAGGCTGGGCAAGGCGCTGAACCTGGCGCGGCTGGTCAAGGCGGCCTTCACCTTCGCGCCGCACGCCGACTATCTCGCCTGGAAGGTGGAGCGGCACAGCGGCCGGTCGCTGGAGCTGGGCCCCTTCCAGCGCCGCCATCCCGTGCTGGCGGCGCCGTGGGTGCTGTGGCGGCTCTACCGCCACCGCGGCCGGCGCTGACGCGTCAGCCGACGGCGGAGCGCCTGGAGCCCGGGATCACCTTCATCGCCTCGCCGACGCGGGTGATCGCGGCAACCGCGGCGTCGATCTGCTCGGGCGAGTGCGCGGCGCTGACGCTCGAGCGCAGCAGCGGCTCGCTCGTCGGCGTCGCGGGCGGCAGCGCGAGGTTCACGTAGAGCCCCTCGCCGAGCAGCGTGTTCCAGAAGGCGATCGCGGTCGCCGGGTCCGGCAGGCGGACCGCGACCACCGGGCTGATCTCCGGTCCGAGCAGGAAGCCCGCGGCCTCGAGGCCCCGGTAGAGCCGGGTCGCGTTCTCCATGACCTGCTGGCGGAGATCGGTCGCGCCCCGGATCCGGCCGAGCGCAACCAGCACCGAGGCCACGACCGAGGGCGGCAGCGAGGCGGTGAACATGTAGGGCCGGCTCGCGACGCGCAGCACGTCGAAGTCGTCGATGTCCGAGACGCAGAAGCCGCCGATCGCGCCCAGGCTCTTCGAGAAGGTGCCGACGACGAAGTCGACCTTGTCCTCGACCCCCTGCGCCTCGGCGACGCCGCGGCCATGCGCGCCGAGCACGCCCATCGAGTGCGCCTCGTCCACGACCAGATAGGCGCCGGCGGCCTTCGTGACCTCGGCAATGGGGCCGAGCGGCGCGGTGTCGCCGGCCATGCTGTAGATGCCCTCGACCACCACGATGCGGTCGCCCTTCTGGCCCTCGAGCCGGCGGAGCCGCCGCTCGAGATCGGCCGGGTCGTTGTGGCGGAAGCGCGTGACCTGCGCCTGGCCCAGCCTGCAGGCGTCGTAGATGCTGGCGTGGCAGTCGGCGTCGATCAGCAGGTGGTCGCCGCGGCCCGCGAGCGCCGAGATGATGCCGAGATTGGCCTGGTAGCCGGTCGTGAACATCATCGCGTGCCGGCGGCCGAAGAAGCGCGCGAGCTCCTCCTCGAGTCGGGCGTGCCAGCGGTACGAGCCGTTCGCGATGCGCGAGCCCGTGGTGCCGGTCCCGCTTTCGCGGAGCGCCGCCACCGCCTCCTCGACGCAGTCGGGATCGAAGGTCAGGCCCAGATAGTTGTTGGTGCCGAGCAGGATGACCGGCTGCCCGTCGATCAGCCCCTCGGTCGGCGAGGTCACGGCGTCGAAGCGGACGGAGAACGGGTCGCGTCCGGCGGCGCGGACACCGTCATACACCTCGCGGAGGTGCGCGTATTTGTCGAGGATTGCCATCAGGCCGCGGCTCCCGTCCGGAGCGCGTGGATCGTGTCGGACAGGTCCGCCACGGTCTCCACCTCCGCGATCCGGTCCATCGGGATCGAGAGGTCGAACCGCTCCTCCAGCGTCATGACGAAGTTCATGACGGCGAGCGAATCGAGGCCGAGATCGCGCATGATCTCCGTCTGCGGCGTCACCTGCCGGGGGGTCAATTTCTGGAGCTCCGCGGTGACGATCACGAGAATGTCGTCGGGCACGTTCACCTTCCTGACTTCGCTTCGACACAGCCGCGTCACGGCGGCAGGATAAACGAACCTGCGCTCAGCGGCCGTCGGACGGCAGCCGCGCGCGCGCTGTTTAACGCCTGCCGCGGCAGTTACGTCACAGCCGCGGCAGCCGGCCGCTCTGTCGATACCAGGCGACGGTTTCCTCGAAACCGCGCGTCAGGTCAACCTGTGGCCGCCAGCGGGCGGGGTGCACCCGTCGCCCCGGCGCAACGCTCCAGTCGCCGTGCAGGATTTCGCGGACCTTGCCGCGGGACAGCATCGGCGCCCGTCCGGCCAGCCGCGCCGCGGCCTCGGAAGCGGCGCCGGCCGCGCGCCAGGCG
>DATKCY010000127.1:0-4322 GCA_035512995.1 Thermohalobaculum sp. | reverse complement strand
TACGTGCCGCTGGTCGCCGGCTGGATCGCCGCGATCTTCATCGTCCGCGGCGCCGCGATGTTCGGCCAGACGGTCCTGCTCGCCCGCATCGGCAACCGCATCGTCGCCGGGCTGCAGGAGCGGATCTACGAGCACGTGCTGGCGCAGGGCATGGGCTTCTTCGCGACGCAGGGGTCCGGAGAGCTCGCGACCCGGATCACGCACAACGCCAACGCCGCGCGCGCGGCGTTGAAGCTGCTCGCGACCCGGCTCGGCGCCGATCTCTTCACTGTCGTCTCGCTCGTCGGCGTCATGTTCTACCAGGACTGGCGGATGACGCTGGTCGCGCTGATCGGCCTGCCGGCCGTGCTCTGGGGCCTTTCGGTGCTGGTCGCCCGGGTCAAGAAGCTCGCGCGCTCCGAGATCAGGATGTACGCGCGCATCCTCGCCGCGATGGGCGAGACGGTCGCCGGCGCGCGGGTCATCAAGGCGTTCGGGCTCGAGCGGCAGATGCGCGAGCGGATGCTCGCGGCTGTCGGCGGCGCGCGCGACCGGGCCGACCAGATCGCGCTGATGCGCGCATACGTGAACCCGCTGACCGAGACGACGGCGGGTCTGGCGGCGGCGCTCGTGATCCTCTACGGCGGCTGGCGCGTCGTGAACGCCGGGCTCGAGGTCGGCGCCTTCTTCTCGTTCCTGACGGCGCTGCTGCTGGCCGGCGACCCGGCCCGGCGGCTCGCGCAGCTCAACGTCCAGCTTCGCCAGCACATGGCCGGGGTCGAGTTCATCTACGCGACCCTCGACCGCGAGGTCGTGCTGGCGGAGCGGCCGGACGCGCGCCCGCTCGCGCTGACCGCGGGCGAGGTGCGCTTCGAGGACGTGCGCTTCTCCTACGCCCGCGAGGGCGAGGTCGAGCACGCGGCGCTGAACGGCCTCGACTTCACCGCGCCGGGGGGGCAGGTGACGGCGCTGGTCGGGCCCTCGGGCGCCGGAAAATCGACCGTGCTCGCGCTGCTCGAGCGGTTCTACGACGTCGACGGCGGCGCCGTCACCGTCGACGGGCAGGACGTGCGCGAGGTCACGCTCGCCTCGCTCCGCGGCGCCATGGCGCTGGTGACGCAGGAGACCTTCCTGTTCGACGCGACCGTCGCCGAGAACATCGCCTTCGGCCGCCCGGGGGCCTCTCGCGACGAGGTCGAGCACGCGGCGCGGCAGGCGAACGCGCACGAGTTCGTCGAGACGCTCGAGCAGGGCTACGACACGCATGTCGGCGAGGGCGGGCTCCGCCTCTCCGGCGGCCAGCGCCAGCGCATCGCGATCGCGCGGGCGATGCTGCGCGACGCGCCGATCCTGCTGCTCGACGAGGCGACCTCGGCCCTTGATGCCGAGACCGAACGCACGGTACAGGAGGCGCTCGCCCGGCTGATGCGGGGGCGCACGACCATCGTCATCGCCCACCGCCTTGCGACCGTGCGCGCGGCGGACCAGATCTGCGTGATCGAGGCGGGCCGCGTGGTCGAGCGCGGCACGCACCAGCGGCTGGCCGCGGGAGGGGGCCTCTACGCCCGCCTCGCCGCCCTGCAGTTCGAGCCGGGACCCGGCGCCGAGAAGGAAAGCGCATGACCGAGAAACCGCGGATCACGCTCTACCGTGCCGGCCCGCGCGGCTTCTGCGCCGGCGTCGAGCGCGCGATCGAGATCGTGGAGATGGCGCTCGGGAAGTGGGGCGCGCCGATCTACGTCCGCCACGAGATCGTCCACAACCGCCACGTTGTCGAGATGCTGCGGGCCAAGGGCGCGGTCTTCGTCGACGAGCTCGATGAGTGCCCCGACGACCGGCCGGTCGTGTTCTCGGCCCACGGCGTGCCGAAGGCGGTGCCGGCCGAGGCGCGGCGGCGGAACATGCTCTATGTCGACGCCACCTGCCCGCTGGTCTCGAAGGTGCACCACGAGGCCGAGCGCCACGCCGCCGCCGGCCACCAGATCGTGATGATCGGCCACGCCGGGCATCCGGAGACGATCGGCACGATGGGCCAGCTGCCCGACGGTGAGGTGCTGCTGGTCGAGACGGACGGCGACGTCGCCGGGCTCGAGGTCCGCGACCCCGACGCGCTCGCCTACATCACGCAGACGACGCTGTCGGTGGACGACACCGCCGCGGTCGTCGAGGCGCTCAAGGCGCGGTTCCCGGCGATCCAGGGGCCGCACCGCGAGGACATCTGCTACGCCACCACAAACCGGCAGCAGGCGGTCAAGGCGATGGCCGGGCGGATCGACGCGCTGCTCGTGGTCGGCGCGCCGAACTCGTCGAACTCGCGCCGGCTGGTCGAGGTCGGCCGCGCCGCCGGCTGCCCCTACGCGATGCTGGTCCAGAGCGCGGCCGACATCGACTGGCGCGCGATCGAGGGCGTGCGTGCGATCGGCCTGACGGCGGGCGCCAGCGCGCCGGAGGTGCTGGTCGAGCAGGTGATCGACGCCTTCGCCGAGCGCTACGAGGTCTCGGTCGAGGACGTGGTCGCGGCCGAGGAGAACGTGGTCTTCAAGGTGCCCCGCGTCCTCCGCGAGCCCGCGTCTGCCTGACCACCCGCGCAGGCACCGCTCCCCATGCCCGAGCTCTTCGCCTTCACCGACGGCGCCTGTTCCGGCAATCCCGGTCCCGGCGGCTGGGGCGTCGTGCTCGAGGCGCGGGGAGGGCCCGAGACGGTGAAGACGCGCGAGCTTTCCGGGGCCGAGCCGCAGACGACCAACAACCGCATGGAGCTGATGGCGGCGATCCGCGCGCTCGAGGCGCTGGAGCGGCCGTCGGCCATCACCATCGTCACCGACAGCCGCTATCTGAGGGACGGGATCACCGGCTGGATCCATGGCTGGAAGCGGAACGGCTGGAAGACGAGCGCGAGAAAAGCGGTTAAGAACGAGGATCTCTGGCGACGGCTGGACGAGGCCGCGAGCCGCCACCGCGTCGCATGGGAATGGCTGAAGGGTCACGCCGGGCACCCGCAGAACGAGCGCGCCGACGCGCTGGCTCGCGCCGGGATCCGGGCGCTGAAGGAGCGGGCGGGGCCCTAGATCGGGCTGCCGCCGGCTGGCGCCGCCGTACGTCGCGGCGCGTTTCCGGACGGGTGGGGCGGAATGGAAGCGGCGCTCGCGGGATTCGCTCTGGGGCTGAGCCTGATCCTCGCGATCGGCGCGCAGAACGCGTTCGTGCTGCGCCAGGGGCTGCTCGGCTCCCACGTCTTCGCCGTCTGCCTGACCTGCGCCCTCTCGGACGCCATCCTCGTCAGTGTCGGCGTCGGGGGTTTCGGGCTGATCGCCCAGGCCGCCCCCTGGACCCTCGTCTGGATGCGGTGGGGCGGGGCGGCGTTCCTCGCGGTCTACGGCGCCCTCGCGCTCCGCTCCGCCTGGCAGGGCGGGCATGCGCTGCGCGCGACCGCGGGGCCGACCGGGGGTCTCGCGAAGGCGGTCGCCACCTGCCTCGCGCTCACCTGGCTCAACCCGCACGTCTATCTCGACACCGTGGTGCTGCTCGGCTCGGTCAGCGCCGACTACCCGAGCCTGCCCTTCGCGGCGGGCGCCGTCACGGCGTCCTTCGTCTTCTTCTTCGCGCTCGGCTACGGCGCCGCGCTGCTCAGGCCGCTCTTCGCGAGGCCGGCGGCGTGGCGGGCGCTCGACGCCGGCATCGCGGTCGTGATGTGGAGCATCGCCGCGGGCCTGGTGCTCGGCTGATCCATCCGCGCGGTCCGGACGCGCTGCCCGGGCGCGCGCGTTGTGCTAGGCTCGACCCCGGCGCGGGGGTGGCGCAGGCAAGGAGGTCGATGCATGCCCCTGAAACGGTTCATGATTGAGCGCGACATCCCCGAGGTCGGCTCGATCGAGGGCGAGGATCTGTCCGGCGCCGCCGCGAAGTCGAACGCGGCGCTGGCCGAGCTCGCCCCGAAGGTCCAGTGGGTCGAGAGCTACGTCGCGGACAACAAGACCTTCTGCGTCTACCTGGCCGAGGACGAGGAGGCGATCCGCAGGCACGCCGAGATCAGCGGCTTCCCCGCGAGCAAGATCACGCCGATCATCCGCACGATCGACCCGACGACGGAGAGATCCGCCTGAGGCGGGCCCTCCGGGCGCCTCAGCCGGGCTTCCGCAGGTAGACGTAGAGCGCGCCGGCGCCGCCGTGGCGGCGGTGCGCCTCGAAGATGCCGAGGATGCGGGGCCCGTGCGGGCCGGCGCGGAGCCAGCCCGGGACCGCCTCGCGCAGCAGCCCGCGGCCGCCGCCGCGCCCGCCCTTGCCCGTGATGACAAGCAGGAAGCGGGCGCCCCCGGCCGCCGCGCCGCCGACGAAGGCGTCGA
>DATKCY010000126.1:0-11246 GCA_035512995.1 Thermohalobaculum sp. | reverse complement strand
TCGTACACCTCGTCGAAATCGGCCGGTCTGAATTGCGGCGCGCGGCCCTTGAGGCTCGCCTCCATCAGCTCGTCGGTCAGCACGAGCTTGGCGTCCGACAGCCACTCGAACTCGAGCCCGATCGTGCCCTCGTCGACCTCGATCAGCACCTCCGAGCCCTCGGTGCCGGCGAGGATGCCCTTGAACCGCCGCCGCCCCTCGATCGGCTCGGCGGTCTCGAGCTTGGCCTCGTAGCCCTCCCACCGCCCGAAGTCCGCGAACCGCGTCAGCGGCCGGTCGATGCCCGGAGACGAGACCTCGAGTGTGTACTCGCTCGCGATCGGGTCCTCGACGTCGAGCAGCGCCGAGACCGCGTGGCTGAGATCGGCGCAGTCCTCGACTTCCATCGTGCCGTCGGGGCGCTCGGCCATGATCTGCAGCGTCGGCTTCCTGCCGCCCATCAGGCGGAGGCGCACCAGCTCGAAGCCCATCGACTCGATCATCGGCTCGAGGAGCGCGGCCAGACGCCGGTCGACCGGGGCTTTCGCCACCATCGTCGTCGTCTCTCGGCTCATGGGTTTGGTCGTCCTCCCGGGCGAATCGAAAGCGGGCCTCGCGGCCCGCCTGACAAACCCGGTTGCGGGTCCCGCCTGAGCTGCCAGACGAGGCCGCCGCGATGTTGAGGGCGATATACGCCCGGGCTTCACCCGATGCAAGTGGGCTTCGCCCGATGCGAGCCCTCGCCGCCGGGCTGCAGTCCCCGGCAGGGTCGACGGAGTCGCGGCGCGGCGTTCTAGAAACTGAGGTCCAGCTCGAAGGTCACGTTCGGCTCCGGACTCGGCAGGTACACGTCGTCGCGCGGGTCCAGGTCGTTCGGCCAGCGGTCGCCCTCGGGGTTCATCCAGGAGAAGTCTTCCGCGGCATAGCCCTCGCCCCCGAAGAGCGCCGGCGCCTGCGGGTCCTGCGGGAGCAGCAGGTCGGCGTCGTCCTCCACGAGCGCCGGGGCGTCGTCGCGGTCAAGGATCTCCTGCGCCGCCGCGGGCGCTGCAAGCGCGAGCGCCAGGGCCGCCGCGGGAAGGATCGAAGCGTGCATGGTCATGTCGGCATCCTCGTCTGTCGCGATCTCATGCGACGCAACGCGCGAGCAGGCGAATCAGACCATGCGACCCCGTGCGATCGAACCGCCGCCCGGCCCCGCGCCGAGGCCGGGCAGCGCCCGCGCTCAGTGCGACCAGGGCCCCCCGCCGGGGAAGCCGCCGCGTTGGTGGCGGCCGCCGAAGGAGGGGCGGCCAAAGCCGTGATGACCGCCGAACTCATGCCGGCCGGGAGCGAAGAACCGCCGGGGCGGAAAGCCGTGGCCGAAGCCATGGCTCGAGCGCCCGAAGCGATGGCGGTCGAAGCGGCGGTGGTCGCCGCCGAAGGCGTGGCGGTCGAAGCGGTCGTACCGATCGAAGCCGCGGTCATCCCGCCAGTCGCGGTGGCCACGGCGCCAGTCCCTGTGCCCGTCGCGCCACTCGTGCCGCCGGTCGCGCCATTCCTCCCGCCGGTCGAAGAAGTCCTCGCGGTCGTCGACGAAGCCGCGGCGCCACGCGCGCCACGCGTCACGCCGCTCGTCCCTCCACGCCTCGCGCGCCTCATGGTCGACCCTGAAGCCGGCGATCTCCCTGCCCCAGGCGTCCTCCTCGGCGGGCGCCGCCTGCGGCAGGGCGAGGAAGGCGGCGGCGGCGAGAACGGGCGCCAGCAGGGCCCGGCCGACCGGAAACCGCGTGACCATGGGATCTCCTCCTCCGTGGCTGTGCCTCTCCGAACGCCCTGGCGGCGCGTCTCCGGCGGTTCGGGCGCTCAGCCGGCCCCGTCGAGGCAGCGGGCGAGGTCCCGGGCGAGGGCGCGGAGCAGCTCCGGGTAGAAGCCGGGGCCCGGCGGGATGTCCCGGCCGATCGGGTCGAGCGTGCCCGTGCGGGCGCCGCTGTCGCGGGCGACGCTCTCGACCAGGGCGGCGTCGTGCTGCGGCTCGGCGAAGAGGCAGGGATCCTGCATCTCCGCCAGCCGCTCGCGAAAGCGCGCGACGCCGCGCGCGCCGGGCTCGGCGCCGCTCGCCGAGGCAAGGCTGGCGGCCGGCCGGAGCCCGAAGCGCCGCTCGAAATAGCGGAACGCGTCGTGGAAGACCGCATAGTCGAGCGTGGCGTAGGGCGCGAGCGCCGCCGCGAGTTCCGCCGTCAGGGTGTCGAGCTCGGCCGCGGCCGCCGCCGCGTTCGCGCCGTAGAGGTCCGCGTTCGCCGGATCCGCCTCGGCGAGCGCCGCCGCGATGGCCTCGAGCCAGACCGCGGCGTTTGCCGGATCGAGCCAGAGGTGGGGGTCGATCGCGTCCTCGTCGCCGGACCCGGCGTGCTCGTGTCCGGCCTCGGCGTGCTCGTGCGCGACGGCCGGCAGCGGCTCGACCCCGCGCGCCTCGGCGAGCGCGACGTGCTCGGCGCTCTCGCCAAGGCGCTCCGCCGCTTCGGCGAGGCCGCCCTCGAGGCCCGCGCCGACGACGAAGACCAGCTCGGCCTTGGCGAGCGCCTCCGCGTCGGAGGGCCGGAGCGCGAAGTCGTGCGGCGAGGCGTCGGCCGGGATCAGCAGGTGCGGCGCGCCGGCGCCCTCCATCACCGCGGCCACCAGCCCGTGCACCGGCGGGATGCTTGCGACGACGCGGGGCGCCGCGTGGGCGGCCGGTGCCGCGCCCAGCAGGAGCGCGAGGGCAAGGCCCGTGAGTCTCGGCATGCTCTCTCCTGTTGCCCGTGCCGGGCGGATCGGATAGCAGAGATGTTACTCAGTAACAACTGCAACGCTATAACATGCCGGATGACACCCTCGCCTTCGCCGATCACGACCACCGCGCCTGCCGCGCGGCCGCGCTGGACGCGCTCCGCGCCACGGCGCGGGCGCGCGGGCTCCGCCTTACGCCGGCGCGGGTGCGCGTGCTCGAGATCCTGGTCGAGGCGCACCGCGCCATGGGCGCCTACGAGATCCTCGACCGGCTCCGCGCCGACGGACTCGGCCGCCAGCCGCCCGCGGTCTACCGCGCGCTCGACTTCCTGACAGGGCACGGCTTCGCGCACCGGATCGAGGGCCTCAACGCCTATGTCGCCTGCGGCCAGCCGGGCGACGCCCACGGCACCTGCTTCCTGATCTGCAGCACCTGCCGCAAGGTGGCCGAGGTCGAGGACAGCGCGCTCGAGCTTGCGGTCGCGAGCGCCGCCGCCGCCCGCGGCTTCGCGATCGACCGCGCGATCGTCGAGATCGACGGCACCTGCCCGGCCTGCCGCGGGCGGCCGTGACCGCGCCCCTGATCGAGGCGCGGGGCCTGGCCGCCGGCCCGCGCGAGCGCCCGATCCTGCACGACATCGACATGGCCGTCCGGCCGGGCGAGATCGTGACCCTCGTCGGGCCGAACGGATCGGGCAAGACGACGCTGCTCCGCGCCCTGATCGGCGCGCTCCGCCCGAGCCGCGGGCGCGTCGTCCGCAAGCGGGGCCTCCGGATCGGCTATGCGCCGCAGCGCCTGCACGTCGACCCGACGCTGCCGCTGACGGTTTCGCGCTTCCTCGGGCTCGGCCGCGGCGGCCGGGCGGAGGTCGAGCGCGCGGCCGGGCGCACCGGCATCGCCCGGCTGCTCGGCCAGCAGATCGCCGAGCTCTCGGGCGGCGAGCTGCAGCGCGTGCTGCTCGCCCGGGCGCTGACGCGCCGGCCGGAGCTCCTGATCCTCGACGAGCCGACGCAGGGCCTCGACCAGCCCGCCGAGGCCGCCTTCTACGAGCTGATCGAGGCCGTCCGCGACCAGACCGGCGCGGCCGTGCTGATGGTCAGCCACGACCTCCACGTGGTCATGCGCGCCTCGGACCGGGTGATCTGCCTGAACGGCCACATCTGCTGCGAGGGCGCCCCGGCGCGGGTGAGCGAGATGCCCGAGTACCGCGCCCTCTTCGGCCCCGGCACGCGCGGCGCGCTCGCGCTCTACCGCCACGAGCACGACCACCGCCACGACCAAGGCGGCCCGGCGTGAGCCTGCTCCACGACTTCGTCCTGCGCGCACTGCTCGCGGGGCTCGGGGTCGCGCTGATCGCGGCGCCGGTCGGCTGCTTCGTCCTCTGGCGGCGGATGGCCTATTTCGGCGACACGGTCGCGCACGCGGCGCTGCTCGGCGTCGCGCTGGCGCTCGCGACCGGCCTGCCGCTGATCCCCGCGGTGCTCGCCGTCGCGCTCCTCGTCGCGGTCACGGTGGCGACGGCGGGGCGCCTCTACGGCGCCGACGCGCTGCTCGGCGTGCTCGCGCATGGCGGGCTCGCGCTCGCGCTCGTCGTGCTGGCGCTGACCCCGGGGGCCTCGGCGGGGATCGAGGGCTGGCTGTTCGGCGACCTGCTGGCCGTCTCGCGGACCGACGTCCTGCTGATCTGGGCGGGAGCCGCACTCGCCGGCGCCGTGCTCTGCGCCGGCTGGACCCGGCTCCTGAACGCGACCATCAACGAGGAGCTCGCGGTGGCCGAGGGCGGCGACCCGCGGCGCGAGCGGCTGGCGCTGACGCTGGCGCTCGCGGTCATCGTCGCGGTCGCCCTGAAGGTCGTGGGCGCCCTCCTGATCACGGCGCTCCTGATCCTGCCGGCCGCCGCCGCGCGCCCGCTCGCGCGCGCGCCCGAGGCGATGGCCGCGATCGCGGCCGGTCTCGCCGCCCTGTCGGTCGCCGGCGGCCTCCGCCTCTCCTGGGTCGCCGACACGCCCGCCGGCCCGTCGATCGTGGTCAGCGCCCTCGCCCTCGTCGTCGCGACCAACCTGGCCGCCCGCCTCCTCCGTCTCTGACGCGCGCCCCGCGACCGGTCTGAAGCCCCCTCGCGGCCTTGCTACTCCTCCGCCCGCGCGCGCCAGTCGGTGAGCGCCCGCATGAGCACCGAGCGGGCCCGGGGCGGCGGCAGCGCCGTGAACGGCAGCGGCCGGCAGACCTCGACCGCGGCGACCCCGACCCGGACCGTCAGCGCCGCGTTGACCGTCGCCTCGCCGAAGCGGCGCGACAGCCGCGAGAGCACGCCGCCCCCGACGAGCGGCCCGAGCACGTCGTCGGTCGCCGCGATCACGCCGGTCGCCGCGAGGTGCGCCGCGACCGCGCGCAGGAGCCGCCACGACTCGAGCCAGCCGGCGCGCCCGCCATAGATCTCGGCGACGCCCCGGATCATGCGCAGGTTGAGGACCAGCACGGCCAGCACGTCGACCACCGGCAGCGGGATCATCGCGGTCGCGCCCGCGACGTTTCGGCCCGACCGCGCCAGCACCCGCTCCGCCTGCGCGTCGAGCGGCGCCATCCACAGGCGCTCGGCGACCTCGAGCCGGGCGGCGGCGTCGGGCGTCTCCTCGGCCGCGCCGGCCATCCGCTCGGCCACCTGCGCGAGCTCCGGCCGCGCGGCATAGAGCCGGGCGAGGCCCGCGAGCACCGCCTTCGCGGCACCCTCGTCGCCGCCCTCGAGCGCGCGCCTGGCGCCGGCGCGGAAGCGCCCGATCTTCTCGAGCCGGGCGAGCCCCGCAAGCTCGCGCAGCACCATGCCGGCGAGGGCGAGGACGACCAGCGCGAACAGCCCGACGCCGATCCAGCCGAGCCAGTCGTCGCGGGCGAAGAGCTCGCGCAGGAATCCCTCGACGGTCAGCGCCAGGGCGAGGCCGATCAGCGCCGCGAGCCCGCCCCAGAAGAGCCGCGCGAGCGCCGACATCTTCGCGGGACGGCGCGCGGCCGCCAGCGCCTTCTCGGCCGCGGCGGGCTCGGGCTCGCCCACGGGCGGCGCGTCGGCCGGGCTCGGCGCGTCGGGCAGGGCCTCGGCCTCGAGGTCGAGGACGACGGGGCGGCGGTGCTTGGCGCGGGTCATGCCCTCACCCCAGCCTGTCGCGGAGCAGGAAGTCCAGCGCCGCGTCGAGCCGGATGTGCGGCGGACCGGCGCGCTCGCCCCAGGCGGGGGGCGCGAAGCGGATGCGGGCGAACTCCGCCTCCGGCCAGTCCTCGGGCGCGTCGCCGGCGCCGGCCGAGCGGGCGAGCGCGAGCAGCGCCGGCACGTCGTGCGGCAGCTCGCCCGGATAGACCGCGATCTCACGCCCGTCGTCCTCCCGCCGCCCGCGCACCAGGTGCAGCGTCTCGCCGCCGCGGCTGACCTCCTGCTCCGCGGTCGCCCGGACCGCGGCGATCGCCATCGCGCGGGTGCGGGCGCCGCGGAAGGCCGCGCGCTCGGCCGCCTCGCCGAGCATGCCCTCGACCAGGGCGGCCAGCGCCCCGTGCTGCTCGTGGTGCAGGTGGTCGGCCTTGGAGGCGACGAACAGCAGCCGGTCGATCCGCCGCTGCCCCATGAGCCGGTCGAGCCAGCCGGAGCGGCCGTGGCGGAAGGCCGCCAGCATCTCGGACATGGCCGTCGTCACGTCGCCGAGCGCCCGCGGGCCGCCGGCCAGCGCGCCCAGCGCATCGACCAGCACCACCTGCCGGTCGAGCCGCGCGAAGTGCTTGCGGAAGAACGGCTTGACGACGACGCGCTTGTACGCCTCGAAGCGGTCCCGCATCTCGGCATGGAGGCTGCCGCGCGCCCCGCTCCCGGGCCGGGGCAGCGGCGCGAAGGTCAGCGCCGGGCTGCCCTCGAGGTCGCCGGGGCGCAGGAACCGCCCCGGCGAGAGCGCCGAGAACCCCGCCTTCTTGCAGTTCCAGAGATAGGCGGTGTAGGAGGCGGACAGCGCCTCGGCGATCGGCTCGTGATGCGCGGCACCCGGCTCGGCCTCGCCGAGCGCCCGCGCCCACTGCTCCGCATGCGGCCGCCGCGCCGGGCTCGCCGCCAGCGCCAGCGCGTGCGCCGCCCAGTCGTCGTAGTCCCGGTCGATCAGCGGCAGGTCCAGCAGCCACTCGCCCGGGTAGTCGACGATGTCGAGGTTCAGCACCGAGGGACCCGTCAGCCCCGCCGCGAAGCCGGCGGAGCGGTAGCGGAGCGCGATCCGGAGCTGGCTGATCGCGCGCGTCGACTCGGGCCAGCGCCGGTCGGGCCCGGTCAGGGCGTCGCGGTGCGTCTCGAAGGCGAAGCGGGGCACGTCCGGGTCGGGCTGCGGGCGCAGCATCGCGGCCAGCATCCGTCCCTCGGCCTCGGGCGTGAACAGGCGGAGGCGCTGGCGCTGCATCAGGCTCGCGACGAGGGCTGTGATGAAGACCGTCTTGCCCGCCCCCGAGAGACCGGTGACGCCGAGCCTCATCGTCGGCTCGAAATAGCCCTCGACGCCGCGGCGGGCGCGGTCCATGCCCTCGATCAGGTCGTCTGCCCAGTCGCCGATGCCCAACCGGATGCCCCTCGGCCCGCGCCAGTGCATCCCTAGATGGTCCGTTCCGCCCGCCGGGCCAAGGGATTGCGGCGCCGCGGCTTTTGCCGCAGTCAGAACCCATGCCGCGCTACAAGCTGACGATCGAGTACGACGGCGCCCCCTTCCGCGGCTGGCAGCGGCAGGCCGAGGGGCCGTCGGTGCAGGGCGCGGTCGAGGCGGCGCTCGGCGCGCTCGAGCCGGAGGGCCCGGCGGTCGCCGGCGCCGGGCGCACCGACGCGGGCGTTCACGCGACGGCACAGGTCGCGCATGTCGACCTCTCCCGCGAGTGGGACCCGTTCCGGCTGGCCGAAGCGCTCAACTGGCACCTGAAGCCGGCGCCGGTCGCGGTGCTGGCCGCCGAGCGCGTCGCCGACGACTTCCACGCCCGCTTCTCGGCCGTTCGGCGCCACTATCTCTACCGCGTGCTCTGCCGCCGGGCGCCCGAGGCGCTGGAGCGCGGCCGGGTCTGGCGCCGCGCCCGCCCGCTCGACGCGCAGGCGATGCGCCAGGCGGCGGCGGCGCTGGTCGGCCGGCACGACTTCACGACCTTCCGCTCGGCCGAGTGCCAGGCGCGGTCGCCCGTCAAGACGCTGGACGTGCTTCAGGTCGTCGAGGACGGCTCCGAGGTGCGCTTCCGGCTGAGCGCGCGCAGCTTCCTGCACAACCAGGTGCGCAGCATCGTCGGCACGCTCGAGCGGGTCGGCGCGGGCGCCTGGCCGCCCGACCGCGTCGCCGAGGTCCTGGCCGCGCGCGACCGCGCCCGGTGCGGGCCCGTCGCGCCGCCCCGGGGTCTCTATCTGACCGGCGTGGACTATCCGGGATAGGGCAGCGACACGCCCGCCGTCCCCGCCGGCGGCCGCGCCGGGGCGGACGTCCGGGACCCGCTGGCGGCCACGAAAAATATCTGCGGCCATCGCTGGACTTTCGCCCCGTGCCCTCCAGATTTTCGGAGAAGCAACAGGAGCAATCTGCAACCATTTCGGATTCTGCCTGAACTTTCGCGGGATGCCGCGCGTACCTTCCACCGTAGAAGCCAGGCAAAACGGCTTCGCGCAGGGAAGGGGTCACGAAGTATGGCAAGAGCCTTTCAGTCCGGCGGAAGCGACGTCGCGCGGCGAGCCATGGCGGCGGAACTTCTGGACGCGGAGACCGAGTTGGAGCTTGCGCGCCGCTGGCGCGACGAGGGGGACGAGCGGGCGCTGCACAGGCTGGTGACGGCCTATCTGCGCCTCGCGATCTCGATGGCATCGAAGTACCGGCGCTACGGCGCGCCGATGTCCGACCTGATCCAGGAGGCGGGCGTCGGGCTGATGAAGGCCGCCTCGAAGTTCGACCCCGACCGCGGCGTGCGCTTCTCGACCTACGCCGTCTGGTGGATCAAGGCCTCGATCCAGGATTACGTCATGCGCAACTGGTCGCTGGTCCGCACCGGGTCGACCTCGTCGCAGAAGGCCCTCTTCTTCAACATGCGCCGGGTGCGCGCCAAGCTCGAGAACGAGTGCTCGGCCGACGGGATCACCGTGAACCCGGTCGAGCTGCAGAAGGAGATCTCGGTCGAGCTCGGCGTGCCGCTCCGCGACGTCGAGATGATGGACGCGCGGCTCGCCGGCTCCGACTTCTCGCTCAACGCCCAGCAGGCGGGCGAGGAGGGGCGCGAGTGGGTCGAGACGCTCGAGGACGACGGACCCCAGGCGGAGGAGACGGTCAGCCGGAACTCCGACCTCGACCGCGCCCGCGGCTGGCTGACCGACGCGTTCGACGCGCTGACCGACCGCGAGCGCATGATCATCGCCGCGCGCAAGCTCTCCGAGAGCCCGGAGACGCTCGAGAGCCTCGGCACCAAGCTCGGCCTCTCGAAGGAACGCGTGCGCCAGCTCGAGGCGCAGGCGCTCCGCAAGATGCGCGCCCGGCTGGAAACCCGGCACGGCCCCGCCGTCACGGAGCTCGCCGCCACGATCTGAGAGGGCGCGCCCCGGGCCCGCCGATGCGACGAGCCGTGGGCTCGTGCGGCACCGGCCCGGCCGGGGCGGAACGGCGAGGCGGCGGTGAAGGCCATTGAGCGCTTCCGCTCCGTGCGGCGCGATCGCCGCTGCTGACCTTTCACCTTGTCGCTCCCGTGCCGCGCAAACGGCGGGCCGGGACGCGTCCGCCGCTCAGCGGATCAGCTTCACCCGCTCGCCCGGGCTGACCGATCCGCCGCGGCGGCCGATGCCGTTCAGCACGACGAAGTGCTCGACCGGCAGGGCCTCGACCCGCATCTGCTGGCCGAGCGACTGCACGCTGTCGCCGCCGCGCACGGACACGACCTGGATCCGCCGCGCGCTGTACTGGCTCGCCTCCTGCGCCGGGAGCCGGCGGAAGGTCTGCGCGGCCCGGTTCATCTCGTCGAGGAGGCCCGAGCCCTGGGGCACGAGGCCCGTCAGCCGGTAGACGCGCCCGTCCATCCGGATCGCGACCAGGAGCGCGTTGAAGGCGCGGTTGCCGACCTCCACCGGCAGGACCGCGCGCGCGGCCTCCAGCCCGTTGATCCGTGCGGGCTCGAGCCGCTGGATCCGCCCGACCCGAGTCGAGCGCGCGATCGACGGCACCCACTGGCGCTGGATGTAGTCGGTGAGCGCGCCGCCGGCGTCCTGCCCGCCGTCGAGGATGAAGCGCGCCCCGCCCGGCCCCTCGGCCAGCACGGCGTTGGCCGAGTTCGTGATGGTGAATCCGGCCGGCACCTCGTAGGCGAAGCGGAGCGTCGGGTGGGCAAAGGTGCGCCCGCGCACGAAGCCCTGCTCCGCCGCGTCGCCCCAGACCATGCCGTCGATCGCGCCGAGATGGCGCCCCTCGCCGCGCTCGCCCGCGGCCCCGCCCTGTGCGGCGGCCAGGCGGGCCGCTTCCCCGGCCCGCTGCCCCGGCGCCGGGTGGGTCGCGAGGAAGCTGACCCGGTTCGGGTCGTATTCCTGCCCCTTCACCCGCGCGCGCAGCTCGGAGAACGCCGCGAGGCCCCGCAGGAAGTCCGCCGCGGCCCTCGGATCGTAGCCCGCGCGGGCCATGTAGCGGATGCCGAGATTGTCCGCCTCGAGCTCGTCCTGCCGCGAGTAGCTCGCGAGATAGCCGCCGGCCGCCGCCTGCCCCACCTGGCCGACCGCGCCCGCGAGGTTCGGGTCGATGCCCAGCGCCGCGAGCCCGATCTGGCCGATGACCATGCCGAGATTGGCGGTGGTGGCCCGCTGCTGGCGGTCGCGGTTGTGCCCGGCGGCGACGTGCCCGATCTCGTGCGCGATCACGCTCGCGAGCTCCGCCTCGTCCTCGGCCAGCGCGACGAGCCCGCGGGTGACGTAGACATAGCCGCCGGGCGTCGCGAAGGCGTTGATCTCGGGGCTATCGAGCACCGTGAAGGTCCAGGAGGCGTTCGGCTGGTCCGAGACGGCGGCGATCCTGCGGCCGATGTCGCGGACATAGGCCTGCACCTGCCCGTCCTCGTAGGCGCCGCCGAAGCGCTGCAGGATCTCCTGCTGCGCCGAGGCGCCGGCGCGCTGGTCGCCCGCGCTCCGCGTCGGGACCGTCTGCGGCGCGGCGCCGGTCCCGCCCGGCGGCGGCGCGCAGCTGACGACGCCGAGCGCGGCGAGGGCGGCGAGGGCGGCGAGGCCGCGGCGGAAGGGGTTCGCGTTCGGCATCGGGCAGTCTCCTCTCAGGCACCTGTCAGGCGCTTGCGCGTTGACCGGCCGCCGGCGATCCCCTACCCCGCGGGCCCACGACCCCGTAGCTCAGCTGGATAGAGCAGCCGCCTCCTAAGCGGCAGGTCGCAGGTTCGAATCCTGCCGGGGTCGCCATGCTGGGGTGGGTGTTCCGGGCGCGCCTCCGTGTCGGGGTCGGGAAGCTTCGGAGCCTCCTCGTCATCGGTTAGGTGCGGCGCGGGGGCGCCTTGGCAAGACACG
>DATKCY010000125.1:0-4888 GCA_035512995.1 Thermohalobaculum sp. | reverse complement strand
TACCACCTGCTCGAGCTGATCGACGCCGGGGCGCCCCGACCGGCCGCGATCCTCGGGTTTGCCGTGGGCTTCGTCGGCGCCGCCGAGTCGAAGGCCGAGCTCGCGCGCGATCCGCGCGGCGCCGCCTTCCTGACGCTGCGGGGCCGGCGCGGCGGCTCGGCGATGGCAGCCGCCGCCGTCAACGCGCTGGCGGCGGAGCGCCCGTGACCCGGCCCTGGCTCACCATCGTCGGCATCGGCGAGGACGGCGTCGCCGGCCTCTCGTCCGCCGCCCGCGCCGCGGTCGAGGGTGCCGAGGTCATCGTCGGCGGCGACCGCCACCACACGCTCGCGCCCGACCTGAAGGCCCGGCGCCTCGCCTGGCCCTCGCCGTTCGACGCGATGATCGACACGCTGAAGGAGCACCGGGGCCGGCGGATCGTCGTCCTCGCGACCGGCGACCCGCTCTGGTACTCGGTCGGCGCGCGCATCGCCCGCGCCATCCCGTCCGGCGAGATCGAGTTCCACCCGCAGCTCTCGGCCTTCCAGTGGGCCGCCGCCCGCATGGGCTGGTCGCTCGCCGACGTCGAGACGCTGACCGCGCACGGCCGGCCGGCCGAGCAGATCGTCCCCTGGTTCTGGCCCGGTGCGCGCCTGATCGTGCTGACCGCGGGCGCGGAGACGCCGGGGCAGATCGCGCGCCTGCTGGTCCGCCGCGGCTACGGGACGAGCCGGCTGACGGTGCTCGCGAACCTCGGCGGACCGGAGGAGGAGCGCCTCGACGGCCGGGCCGACGACTGGGCGGCGGGCGGGCCAGCGATCCCGCCTTTCCACACCCTCGCGGTCGAATGCGCCGGCAACCCCGATCCGCTCATCCCCCGGGGGCCCGGCCTGCCGGACGAGGCCTTCGTCCACGACGGCAAGATGACGAAGCGCGAGGTCCGGGCGCTGACGCTGGCGCGGCTGATGCCGGTGCGGGGCGCGCTCCTCTGGGACCTCGGCACCGGATGCGGCTCGGTCGCGATCGAGTGGATGCGCGCCGCCCGCGACGCCCGCGCGATCGGCATCGACCAGAACCCCGCGCGCCTCGAGATGGCGCGGCGGAACGCCCACGCCCTCGGCGTGCCGAAGCTCGAGCTCCGCCTCGGCACGGCGCCGGGCGCGCTCCGCTCGCTGCCGCAACCCGACGCGGTCTTCGTCGGCGGTGCGATCACCGAGGCGATCGCCGAGGCCGCCCTCGCGGCGCTGCCCCCGCTCGGCCGGCTCGTCGCCAATGCGGTCACGCTCGAGAGCGAGGGGGTGCTCCTGGATCTCCGCGCGGCGCACGGGGGCGATCTCACGCGCGTCTCGGTGCAGCGGGCCGAGGCGATCGGCACCCGCACCGGCTGGCGCCCGGCAATGCCGGTCATCCAGTGGAGCCTGGTCAAGCGATGAGCGGCACGCTCCACGGCGTCGGCGTCGGTCCCGGCGACCCAGAGCTGATGACGCTGAAGGCGCATCGCCTGATCCGCGCGGCGCGGGTGGTCGCGTACCCCGCGCCCGACACGGGCGAGAGCACCGCCCGCAGCATCGCCGCCGCCGCCATCGCCGCCGACGCCGAGGAAATCCCGATGGTGGTGCCGATGCGGGCCGAGCGCTTCCCGGCGCAGACCGTCTATGCGGAGGCGGCGGAGCGGATCGCCGCCCGCCTCGACGCCGGCACCGACGTCGTCGTGCTCTGCGAGGGCGACCCGTTCTTCTACGGCTCGTTCATGTACCTGTTCGCGCGCCTCGCCGGGACCCACCGGATCGAGGTCACGCCGGGCGTCTCGTCCCTCGGCGCCTGCGCCGCGGCGCTCCGCCGGCCGCTGGCCGCGCGGGACGACGTGCTGACGGTGCTGCCCGGCACGCTGCCCGACGACGCGCTCGAGCCGCGGATCGAGGCGGCGGAGGCGGTGGCGATCATGAAGGTCGGCCGCCACCTGCCGCGCCTTCGCGCGCTGATCGGGCGGCTGGGGCTGACCGCGCACGCGGGCTACGCCGCCCATGCCAGCCAGCCGGGCGAGCGCGCGGTGCCGCTGGCGGAGGCGCCCGAGACCGCCCCCTACTTCTCGATGATCCTGATCTACAAGGGGAGCGACCCGTGGCTGAGCTGACGCCCGCCGTCGTCTGCCTGACCGCCTCGGGCGCGCCCCTGGCCCGCCGGATCGCCGTCGAGGTCGGCGGCGCGGTGCACGGCCGGCAAGGCCGGGTGGATGACGCGGACGCGATCTTCGACGACACGGCCGGGCACCTCAGGACGCTGTTCGCGGCCGGCGTGCCCGTCATCGGCGTCTGCGCGGCGGGCATCCTGATCCGCGCGCTCGCGCCGATGCTGGCCCGGAAACGGGCGGAGCCGCCCGTGCTCGCGGTCGCCGAGGACGGCTCGGCCGTGGTGCCGCTTCTCGGCGGGCACCGGGGCGCGAACGCCCTCGCGCGCCGGATCGCCGGGGTGACGGGCGGCGCGGCCGCGGTCACGACCGCGGGCGAGGTGGCGCTGGGGGTCGCGCTCGACGCACCGCCGCCGGGCTGGCGGCTGGCCGACCCGGCGGCGGCCAGGCCCGCGATGGCAGCGCTGCTCGCCGGCGGTGGCGCGGACATCGCGGCGGACGGCCCTGTTCCGGAGTGGCTCGCCCCCCTGCCGCGCGGCGACGCCGTTCGGATCAGCGCGGGCCTCGCCCCGGCCGCGCCCGAGGCCGCGCGCCCGCACCTCGTCTACCACCCGCTCCGCGCGACCCTCGGCCTCGGCGCCTCGCGCGGCTGCCCGGCGCACGAGCTGGCGGCGCTGGCGGACGCCGTGCTGGCCGAGGCAGGCGTCGCGCCGGCGGCCCTCCGCGGCCTCTTCACGCTCGACCTCAAGGCCGACGAGCCGGCGATGCTGGCGCTGGGCGACCGCCTCGCATTGCCGCTCCGCCTGTTCCCGGCCGCGGAGCTCGAGGCCGAGACGCCGCGCCTCTCCGCCCCCTCCGAGACCGTCTTCGCCGAGGTTGGCTGCCACGGCGTCGCCGAGGCCGCGGCGCTGGCGGCGGCCGGCCCCGGCGCCCGGCTGGCGGTGACAAAGCGCAAGACCGCGCACGCGACTGCCGCGCTGGCCATCGCACCCGAGCCGATCGAGGCGCTGCCGGGCCGCCCGCGCGGGCATCTCGCCATCGTCGGCATCGGCCCCGGCGACGCCGCCTGGCGCACGCCGGAGGCGAGCCGGCTGATCGCCGAGGCAGACGAGCTTGTCGGCTACGGACTCTATCTCGACCTGCTCGGCCCCCTCGCCGCCGGAAAGCCGCGCCACGACTTCCCGCTCGGCGCCGAGGAGGCCCGCTGCCGCTTCGCGCTCGAGCGCGCGGGCGAGGGGCGGCGCGTGGCGCTCGTCTCCTCGGGCGACCCCGGCATCTACGCCATGGGCGCGCTGGTGTTCGAGCTCCTCGACCGGCCGGCCGCCCAGGGCGGCGTCAGCCCCGCCGCGCGGCGGGCGGAGGTCGTCTCCGCCCCCGGCATCTCGGCCCTGCAGGCGGCGGCAGCGCGCGCCGGCGCGCCGCTCGGCCACGACTTCTGCGCGAGCTCGCTGTCGGACCTGCTCACGCCGCGCGAAGACATCCTCCGCCGCATCCGGGCGGCGGCGACAGGCGACTTCGTCATCGCCTTCTACAACCCCGTCTCCCGCCGCCGCCGCACGCTCCTGGCCGAGGCGCGGGACATGCTGCTGAGGCACCGCCCGCCCGACACCCCTGTCCTGCTCGCGAGCAATCTCGGCCGGACCGGGGAGCGGCTTGCCTACCGCCGCCTCGCCGATCTGTCGGTCGACGAGGTCGACATGCTGACCGTCGTGCTGGTCGGCTCCTCCCAGTCCCGCCTCGCCGAGTTCGGCGAGGGTCCGCGCCTCTACACGCCGCGCGGCTACGCCCGGAAGATCGACGCGGAGGCGGACACGTGACCGTCCACTTCATCGGCGCCGGTCCCGGCGACCCGGAGCTCATCACCGTGCGCGGCCTCCGGCTGATCGGGCGCTGCCCGGTCTGCCTCTACGCCGGCTCGCTGGTTCCGGAGGCGGTCGTCGCCGCGGCGCCCCCGGGCGCGCGGGTGCTCGACACCGCGCCGATGACGCTCGACGGCATCCTCGAGGAGATGCGGGCGGCGCACGACCGCGGCGAAGACGTCGCCCGCGTGCATTCCGGCGACCCCTCGCTCTACGGCGCCATTGCCGAGCAGATCCGGCGCCTGAAGGCACTCGCCATCCCCTACGACATCACGCCCGGCGTGCCCGCCTTCGCGGCCGCCGCGGCGGCGCTGGGGCGCGAGCTGACGGTGCCGGAGGTGGCACAGACGGTGATCCTGACCCGGACCGCGATGAAGTCCTCGGCCATGCCGCCGGGCGAGGACCTCGAGACGCTGGGCCGGAGCGGGGCGACCCTCGCGATCCACCTGTCCGTCCGCAACCTGCTCGAGGTCGAGCGCCGCCTCGGCCCGCTCTACGGCCCCGACTGTCCCGTCGTCGTCGCATACCGCGTCGGGTGGCCCGACCAGATGTTCATCGAGGGCACGCTCGCCACCATCCGCGACCGCGTCCGCGCCGAGAAGATCACCCGCACGGCGCTGGTGCTGGTCGGACCCGCGCTCGCCGACGTCGACTTCCGCGACAGCGCCCTCTACGACGGCGCCCACCCGCACATCCTGCGCCCGCGCCGCAGCGCCTGAGCGGTCAGAGCATGGGCGCCCGCCAGCCGATCATGCCGTCGGCCCCGGCCGGGGCGGGGGCATCGCGCGGGACGAAGAAGTCGCCCTGGAGCTCCCTGCCCGGCTCGACCGCGTAGGCGTCGAAGTCGGTCACGCCCTCGGCCGCGAGGACCAGGTCGTCGAGGCAGAACCAGCCGGTGAAGTCGACGCCGCGGGCCAGGATC
>DATKCY010000124.1:0-2639 GCA_035512995.1 Thermohalobaculum sp. | reverse complement strand
CCCGCGCGCAGCAGCACGCGCCGGCGCACCGCCCGCGGGTCGGGGCGGTCATCCTCGCCGCCGGCGGCGCCACCCGCATGCGCGGCCGGGACAAGCTGCTGGAGCCGGTCGGGGACCAGCCGCTGCTCGCCCGCGTCGCGGCGGAGGTCACCGCCGCCGGGGTCGACGACACGGTGCTGGTGCTGCGCCCGCACGACCGCGAGCGCGCGGCCGCGGTGGCGGGCCTGCCGCTCCGCCTCGCGCCGAACCCGCGCGCGGCCGAGGGCATGGGGACCTCGATCGCGGCAGGCGTCGCGGCGCTGCCGCCCGGCATGGACGGCGCGCTGATCCTGCTCGCCGACATGCCGGAGATCGGAACGGCCGAGATCGACCGGCTGCTCGCGGCCTTCGACCCGGCCGAGGGTCGCGAGATCGTCCGCGCCCTCGCGCCCGACGGCACGCCGGGCCACCCCGTCCTCTTCGGCCGGCGCTTCTTCGAGGCGCTGCGGGCGCTCGAAGGCGACGAAGGCGCGCGGCGCATCCTCGCCGAGCACCACGAGTTCCTGGCCGAGGTGACGCTGCCGGGCGCCGCGGCCGGAACCGACCTCGACACGCCGGAGGATTGGGCGCGCTGGCGCGCCGCCCGCGGCTGAGGTCCGGAGCAGCCCCCCGATCCGCTTCGCGGGATTCCCCGGTCAGGCCGTCAGTTGCCCATGAGCACAAAGGTGCGCTCGCGCCCGCCGCGGGCCAGCCGGAGCGAGTCCCCGGCGATCGCGTTGACCCGCCAGCCGTCGATCTCGTCGCCGATCGAGAGCCGGCGGACCTCGCCGCTCGGGAAGCGCATCAGCGCGGTGCGGCCCGTCGTCAAGGCGAAGATCCCGATCAGGGTGGAGCCGGAAAGCCCCGGCCGCTTGGGCGGCAGCGGGGAGGCGAGCACGGCATGGGCGCTCGGCTCCGCGTCGGCCTCTGCGGTCTCGGGGGCCTCCGGCGTCTCCGCTGTCTCCGGTGGCGGCTCGGGCCCGTCCGGCCGGTCGGGAGTGCCCGGCAGCGGCGGGGGCGGGGGCGCCTCCGCCGGCGCCGCGGGTTCGTCCGGGTCGCGAGCGGGTCGCGGCGGGGCCAGGGGCGCCCGCTCGGGCGCCTCGCCCGCGCTCCGGGGCGCCGGGGGCGGGACCGGAGACTCGACAGGCGCCGCCCGGGCCACATCGCCGAGGACGATCAGGCCCAGGAGGAAGGCGCCGCAAAGGCGCCGGGCGCTGGACGGCTGGGGCACTGGCGGCGCTCCTCCGTCCGGGTGGTTCAGCGGCCGGACCGCCGGGAGGCCCGATCGGCGCCGCGGCGGATCACTCGCCCTCCGACCCGGTGTCGGATTCGGCCGCCTGGGAATGGGCGTCGTCGTCCGCATCCGGGTCCTCCGCCGGCTCGCCGCCGACCGCGAAGGAGACCTCGACATCGCCCGCCTCCTCGAACGTCAGGGTGGCGGTGAACTCGGAGCCCTCCGCGAGCGGTTCCGCCAGCCCCATGAACATCAGGTGGTGCCCGCCCGGCTCGAACACCACCTCCTCGCCCGGCGCGATCTCGAGCGATTCGAGGCGCAGCATGTTCACGACGCCGTTCTCGTCGACGGTGGTGTGCATATCGATCTTCTCCGCCCCCTCGGCACTGGCGCCGGTGAGGACGACCGCGCTGTCGCCGGTGTTCGCGAGCGTGAAGTAGCCGGCGCCGGGCCGGGTCGGGATCGTCGGGCGCGCCCAGGCGTCGGAGACCGTCACCGCGCCCTCCGCCGCCAGCGCGTTCCCCGTGCCGCCGCCGAGGGCGGCGAGCGCGAGGACGGCCAGGATCGTCCGCTTCATCGAGTCTCTCCGTCGCTGCGTGTCGTCCCCTACTTAACGCGCCCCTGCGGCCGCGCAAACCGCCCGCGGCCGGGCGCTTGCGCGCCTCGTGCGCCCCGGTGCATAACGGCGCGGAGGCCGCGGCGGGCGGCAGTCTGGACCGAGGAGGGGGAGCGGCAGATGGCGGTGACGATCTCGCGGAAGGTGCTGGCCGAGGCGGTGCTGCCGCAGGACGGCGCGGGGCTCGCGGTCAAGCGGGCGGTGCTGCTGGTCCTCGGCATCGCGGCGCTCGCGATCGCGGCGAAGATCCGCGTGCCGCTCTGGCCGGTGCCGATCACGATGCAGACCTTCGTGGTGCTGACGATCGGGGCCGCCTACGGCGCGCGCCTCGGCGCGGCGACGGTGGCGGGCTACCTGCTCGTCGGCGCGCTCGGCTTCGACGTCTTCACCTCGTCCACGGCCGAGAACAACGGCATCGGCTACATGCTGGGCGGCACCGGTGGCTATCTTGTCGGCTTCGTTATCGCGGCGGCGCTCCTCGGCCTGCTCGCGCGGCGCGGATGGGACCGGAGCGTGCTGGCCATGGCGGCGGCCATGCTCATCGGCACGCTGCTGATCTACGCGCCGGGGCTCGCCTGGCTCGGACATCTCTATGCCGACGCGAAGGGCTGGGCCTGGGTGCTGGAGGTCGGGCTCTACCCGTTCCTGATCGGCGACGCGCTGAAGCTCGCGCTCGCGGCGCTGGTGCTGCCGCTCGCCTGGAAGGCGGTCGGCGACGCGCGGACCTGAGCTTCGGGCGGCGGGCCGATGCTGCCCGTCGTTCACCACCCG
>DATKCY010000123.1:0-25584 GCA_035512995.1 Thermohalobaculum sp. | reverse complement strand
CAGAAGTCGTAGCTTCCCATATCGAGGTTGAGCGCCATCACGGGGTCAACCACCTCTTCGAGCAGCCGCGCCGCGTCGTAGAGCGACACCGCGTCCTCGGTCTGGAAAAGGCCGAAACCGTCGGCGTCGGTGTACAGGATGCGCCGGCGGAAGCGCGGCGCATCGGGCTGATCGCGGACGTCGAACTCGCCGTCGATGATCAGCAGGTGGCTCTGCAGCACGTCGAGCCCCGCGCCGCTCGCGATATCGATGAAGGTGTGGCGTGGCTCGACCTGCCGCAGGTTCAGCGTCCGGCTGCCGCGTGGAACGGCGGCGCGGTCGAAGAGCGCGAGGTCCCCCTCCTCCGGATCGACGACGAGCAGGCCGTCCATCCGGCTCATGTTCCGGTTCACGACCTCGCCCGCGCGCATGTAGAGGCCGACCGGAGCGGGACCGCCCGCCTCGCGCATGTCGCGGCCGGTATAGGCGCCGGTGACGATCAGGCGGACGCCGTCCTCGGGCGGCTCGGGCAGCGGCTCGTCCTCGGGAAGGAGCACGAGGTCCGCGCTCGCCTCGCCCCAGCAGCTGTGGAACAGCAGGCCGTCGGACGGCTCGGGACAGGCCAGGACGGGGGCGGCGAGAAACGCCAGCCCCAGCCCGGCGGCGATGGCAGGCCTCATGTCGGGGATGCGCCCCTCAGCTGCTCGGACCGCCGGCGCAGCCACTCCATCGTGGCGAGCAGCAGGATCGAGATCGCGACCAGGATCGAGGCGAGCGCCATGATCGTCGGACTGATCTCCTCACGCAGGCCCGAGAACATGCGCACCGTCATCGGCTCGAGCTCGGCGCCCGTCATGAAATAGACGATCACGACCTCGTCGAGCGAGGTGATGAAGGCGAACAGCGCGCCCGAGATCACGCCCGGCAGCAGGAGCGGCAGGATCACGCGGAAGAAGGTCACGCGTTGGTTGCCGCCCAGGCTCTGCGACGCGCGGATCAGCGTCTGGTTGAAGCCCGCGAGCGAGGCCGTGACGGTGATGACGACGAAGGGCGTGCCGAGCACCACGTGGCTGAAGATCACGCCGACATAGGTGTTCGAGAGCCCGATCCGGGCGAACACGCTGAAGAGCGCGGCGCCCGTGATGATCAGCGGCACCACCATCGGCGAGATCAGCAGGGCGGTGATCACGCCGCGATACGGCATCTCGGGCCGGTTGAGACCGAGCGCCGCGAGCGTGCCAAGGGTTGTCGCGATGATCGCCGAGAAGGTCGCGAAGATGAACGAGTTGGCGATCGAGCGCCGCCACTCGCGGGAGCCCAGCAGCGCGTCGTACCAGCGCGTCGAGTAGCCGTCGGGATCGAGCGCCAGCATCTTGTCGGTGTAGGTGAAGTACGGCTCCGCGTTGAAGGCGAGCGGGATGATGACAAGGATCGGCGCGATCAGGAAAAAGAAGATCAGCCCGCAGATCACGAGGAAGGTGTAGTGCCAGACGCGCTCGACCGGGGTTGCGTAGCTGGGAAGCGCCATCGTCAGCCCCTCACCCGAACTTCAGCTTGTCGACGCCGACGAGCTTGTTGAAGACCCAGTAGATCACCAGCACGCCGACCAGCAGCATCGTGGCCAGCGCCGCGGCGAGACGCGCATTGGCGCCGCCCGACTGGATGCCGTCGGCGATCAGGTTCGAAATGAAGATGCCGGTCGCGCCGCCGACCAGCGCCGGCGTGATGTAGTAGCCGATGCCGAGGATGAAGACGAGGATGCACCCGGCTCCGAGCCCCGGCAGCGTCAGCGGGAAGTAGACGCGCCACCACGCCCGGAACGGGTGGGCGCCGAGCGACTTGGCCGCGCGCAGGTAGGACGGCGGGATCGTCTTCATCACCGAGTAGAGCGGCAGCACCATGAACGGCAGCAGGATGTGGACCATCGCGATGAAGGTGCCGAAGGCGTTGTAGATCATGCGCAACCGGTCGCGGTCGTCGACCAGGCCCAGCCAGACGAAGATGTCGTTCAGCACGCCCTGGCCCTGCAGCAGCACGATCCAGGCGGACGTGCGCACCAGGAGGGACGTCCAGAACGGCAGCAGCACGAGGATCAGCAGCAGGTTGGCCTTGCGCGCGGGCAGGGTCGCCAGCAGGTAGGAGATCGGGTAGGCGAGGACGATGCAGGCGCCGGTGATCAGCACGTTCATCCAGATCGTGAACCAGTTCTTCTGCACGTAGACCTGCTGGCGCTCGGGCTTCTTAACGATCTCGCCCTGCTTGTCGTAGGTGTAGTCGAGCGCGAGCAGGTAATAGGCCGGCGTGATCACGCGCGTCTCGCGGTTCAACAAGGTCCAGAGCTCTTCGCTGCCCCAGGCCTCGTCGGCCTCGAGGAACTTCTCCCTGTAGGGCGGATCCCACTCCTCGACGTCGCGGGCGGTGCGCAGGATCGTGCTGCGGGCGCCGGGCAGCTCGCGGTTCAGGCGCTGGGCGGCGGTGCCGATCTTCTGCTCCTGGCGGGGCAGCGCACGCTCGCGCTCGATGTCGGCGGCGATGGCGGCGAAGACAGGCTCGGGGGGCAGGCTCTCGCCATCCCACTCCGCGATCGCCTCGGCCGTCGCCGGGAACGCGTCGCGCACCTCAGGGTTCAGGAACGAGGTCGTGACCATGCCGAGGATCGGCACGAAGAAGACGAGGCAGAGGAACAGCAGGAGCGGCAGGACCAGCATGAAGGCGCGCCGGCGCGCGGCCTTCTGCGACTTGCGGAGCGCGTCGCGGAGCGGCGTGCCGTCAGCCGATAGCAAACGGCCCGAGCTGTCGGTGTTGTCGGTCGCGCGATGCTGGGGGTCGTCCGCGGGCGGAGCGCCGGCCGTGATCTCGCTCGCCATCTCTCGCCTCCCCCGCGCTTCGTTCGCGTGGCGGGGGCGCGAACGCCCCCGCCGGTGTCGGTGTCAGCGGCCGCTCACTCCGAGAGCCAGGCCGTGAAGCGCTCCTCGAGCGCGTCACCGTAGTCCGCCCAGAACGACGTGTCGAAGCGAACCGCCTTCTCGAAGTTCTCCGGATTGGTCGGCATGTGCGGCGCCATTTCGACGCCGGTCTCGGCGTGCGTGCTGACGAGCGCGTCGGAGGACGCGCGCGCCGGACCGTAGGAGATGAACTTCGCCTGGTCGGCAAGGCGCTGGGTGTCGGTCGCCCACTTCAGGTAGTGCTTGATCAGCGGCAGGTCGTCCTCGTTGCCGACCGGCACGACCCAGCCGTCGACCTCGAACATCTGCTTGTCCCAGATGATCTCGAACGGCTGATCCTCGCTGACCTGCGCGTTGAAGATGCGGCCGTTGAAGGCGGTGGCGATCACCGCTTCCTCGTCGGCCAGCATCTGCGGCGGCTGGGCGCCCTCGGACCACCAGATGACGTCGCAGCCCTCCTGGCTCTGGAGCGCTTCGAGGCTGGCGAAGGCCTGGTCCTGGCCCTCGTCGGTCGCCAGCACGTCGTAGACCTCCTCGGCAGGCACGCCGTCGGCGATCAGCGCCCACTCGAGGTTCTTCTGCGGGATCTTCTCGAGCGCGCGCGTGCCCGGGAACTTCTCGCAGTTCCAGATATCCTCGATCGTCTGCGGACCCTCGCCCTCGAACGCCTCGGTGTTGTAGGCGAACATGGTCGCGTAGAGGATCTGCGGGACGAAGCAGTCGCCGAGCGTGTCCTCGATGAAGTCCTCGCTCGCCGGCGAGCCGTCCGGCCCCTCGGCAAGCCACTCGTCGTGCGGAATTTCTATCAGCAGGCCTTCGTCGCATGCACGCAGCGCATCCGCCTGCAGCATGTCGACGATGTCCCAGGTGACGTTGCCGGCCTCGACCTGCGAGCGGATGCCCGCCAGCGCGTTGGCCGACTTGTCCTCGGTCAGGATCTCGACGCCGAACTCCTCCTCGTACGGCTCGTGGTACGCCTTGTCCTGCGACTCCGAGTAGGCGCCGCCCCACGATACGATCGTGAGCTTCTCGTCCCCGGAGGGGGTAAAGTCGTCCTGGGCCTGCGCCCCGGCCGCGATGGCCACGGCGGCCGCCGTTCCCAAAAGCATGTTGAACTTCATCACTCTCTTCTCCCTGTGGTTTTCAGCCTCGCCGCCGGTCCGGGACACGCCGCCGCTGAGCGGCAGGGCGCGGTCGGCCGCCGACGCCTTCATTACCGCGCATCGAGCGCGCGGCAGTCGTCGGTCTGCCATCCGACCGGCGTCTCCTCGCCGACGGACAGCACCGCATGGGCGTGATTGTTCGGCACCTTGACGATGAAGTCGTCGTTGCCCGCCACGTCCATGCGGCACCGAATGTGGTCTCCAAGATAGATCACTTCCACGACCTTTCCCGTCAGATCGTTCGCGACCGAGGCATCGCCGAGGATCACCCGCTCGGGACGGACCGACAGCATGGTGGGCTTGCCGACGCCGTCGCAGTTGACCGGAAGCGCCTTGACCCGCTTGTCGTTGCCCAGCCGGACGGTCGCGACATCGCCGTCGATCTCCTCGACCTCGCCGCGGAAGCGGTTGTTCTCGCCGATGAAGCCGGCGACGAACGCGTTTTCGGGCTTCTCGTAGAGCGTCTCGGGCGGCGCGAGCTGCTGGATGATGCCGTCGTCGAACACGGCGATCCGGTCCGACATCGTCAGCGCCTCGGTCTGGTCGTGGGTGACGTAGACGACGGTGACGCCCAGCCGGTCGTGCAGGTGCTTGATCTCGAACTGCATGTGCTCGCGCAGCTGCTTGTCGAGGGCGCCGAGAGGCTCGTCCATCAGCACGACGTCGGGCTCGAACACCAGCGCGCGCGCGAGCGCGATGCGCTGCTGCTGCCCGCCCGAGAGCTGCGCCGGCCGGCGGTTGCCGAACTGGCCCATCTGCACCATGTCGAGCGCGCCCTGAACCTTCTCCTTGGTCTCGCTCTTCGACATCCGCCGGACCTCGAGCGGGAAGGCGAGGTTCTCGTTGACCGTCATGTGCGGGAACAGCGCGTAGTTCTGGAAGACCATGCCGATCCCGCGCTTGTGCGGCGGGATGTCGTTGATCGCCTTGCCCTTGAGGCGGATCTCGCCGTGGGTCGCGCTCTCGAACCCGGCCAGCATCATCAGCACGGTCGTCTTGCCCGACCCCGAGGGCCCGAGCATCGTCACGAACTCGCCCTTGCCGATCGACAGGTTCAGATCCTTCACGACCAGCTCCACGCCGTCGTAGCTCTTCTGAACGCGATCGAACTCGACGAAAACGTCGTTGCCGCCGTCGGCTGCCATACCGTTGTTCCCGCCCATGTTGCCGGGTCTTATCCCTGTCGTGAAACCTAAGCACAGGCGTCCGCACCGGCACAAGATCGATTCGCGCTCGCGGCGCCGCACCTCGAAATCGGGAAGGAACAATCTGGAAAATCCGGGAAAAGGCTGCGGGCCCGCTCGGGCCCGCAGCAAGGTCCGGATCCCGGGCGGTCAGCTCGCGACCACCCGGAACGGCAACCGCGGCACGGTCTGCACCTGAAGGTGCGTCCCGCAGTCGTGCGTGAGCTGCACCAGAACCTGCGCCCGGCCTGGCGCCGCTTCCGCGGGCACCAGCACCTGGAACGACAGGTCGGTCTCCTCCGTCAGCTTCGGGAACGTCGCGACCCCGATCTCGGCCGAGAACCACCGTCCCTCGCCGTCGATCATCCATGCGTCGACGCCGATGGTCCGGCAATCGCCGCGGAGCGGACGGGCCGGCATCAGCCGCGCCACCGTCCACTCCCCGGGCCGCGCGTCCTCGACCGCGTGGCGGTTGCCCGGAAAGGCGATCACCGTCCCGGTGCGTGCCGCCAGGTCCTGCCCGATCGCCTCCTGAAGGGCGACCACCTCGTCCTGCAGCTGGGCGAGGCGCGCCCCGTGCTCCGCAAGCTGGGCGGGCACCTGCTCGAACCTCTCGTAGGTTTCGCGCAGCCAGAGCAGCGATCCGGACAGGAAGACCAGCAGAAGCCACTGATCCCTCAGCGTGCGGAGCGTCGCCCACGCACTGTCCATTGCCATCTTGCCCGCGGTTTCGGTCATATTGCCTCCCTCCGGCCCCGGTGCCGCGACGCCAGCGCGCCCCGGCCCGGAGGCTCGTCTGCTTGTTGTCCTTGTGGATGACGCCGCCCTGCCCGGCCCGCCCCGAAGGGGCGCGGGCGCAGTCACGACGGCGGCCGGACGCATCGTTGGCGTCCAGCGCCCGAGACTGCGGGAAAAAGGGTAAAATCGCATTAAGCCTTGGGATGTCCGCACCGCATTCGCGCGGCCCGCAGCCTGCCGCATTTGAAAAGCGGCATCCCGTCCCACACTTCAGACGGGCCATGAGCCGCCTCTTCGAGCACCTCTTCGACCCCTTCGAGCCCGGCGAGGGTCCGCCGCCGCGCAGCCTGACCGCATTCGTGCGCTGGATGCTGGCCGGCACCGGCACCGCGATCCTGGGGCTCCTCGCGGTCACGCTCGCGCTCGGCATCGCCGAGGCGGTCGCGGCGCTCTTCGTCGGCCGGGTGGTCGACCTGGCCTCTGCCGGCGCGCCCGAGCAGGTCTTCGCCGATCACGGCATCGAGCTCCTGCTCATCCTGCTCTTCTTCCTGCTGGTCCGCCCCGTGCTGATGGTGCTGTCGAGCGGCTTCGTCAGCCGCTCGCTCGGCCCCGGCCTCTTCCACCTCGGGCTCTGGCGGCTCCACCGTCACACGCTCGGCCAGTCGCTCGGCTTCTTCGAGGACGACTTCGCCGGGCGCATCAACCAGAAGCAGATCCAGACCGCGACCGAGCTCGGCAACGCGGTCACCGAGATGCTGAACGCGGTCACCTACGGCCTCGCGGCCGCGGCCGGCGCCGCCATCGTGCTGGCGGGGGTCGACATCCGGCTCCTGCTGGCGCTCGGCGTCTGGCTGGTCGCCTACGGCATGCTCGTCTGGTTCTTCCTGCCGCGCATCCGGGCCCGCTCGCGGGCGCGGGCCGAGGCGCGGGCGGGCCTCTCGGGCCAGCTCGTCGACAGCCTCAGCCACATGGCGACGGTCAAGCTCTTCGCCCATGCGGGCCGCGAGGAGGAGGCCGCGCGCGGCGCGCTCGGCGTCTACCGCGAGCGGGCTCTCGCCTTCGGGCGGCTCGTCTGGCAGTTCCGCTCGGCGCTGGCGCTCCTCAGCGGTCTGCTGCCCGCCGGGCTGATCGGGCTCGCGCTCTGGCTCTGGCACGACGGCCAGGCGAGCCCGGGCACGATCGCGATGGCCGCCCTCCTCTCGACCCGGCTCAGCCAGATGAGCGGCTGGATCTCGTTCACCGCCATGACGATCTTCACCAATATCGGCACGGTCGAGGACGGCATGCGCACGCTGACTCCGCCGCACGCGATCGTCGATGCGCCCGACGCCGTCGACCCCGGCCCGCTGGCCGGCCGCATCCGCTTCGACGACGTCCATTTCCGCTACGGCCGGTCCGAGGGCGGCGGCCTCGACGGCCTCAGCTTCGAGGTGGAGGCGGGCGAGAAGGTCGGCCTCGTCGGCCCCTCGGGGGCCGGCAAGTCGACCGCCATCGCCCTGCTCACCCGGCTGCACGAGGTCGAGAGCGGGCGGATCACGATCGACGGCCACGACGTCCGGAGCCTCACGCAGGACAGCCTGCGCCGGCAGATCGCGACCGTCACGCAGGAGGCGGCGATGTTCAACCGCTCGGCGCTCGACAACATCCTCTACGGCCGCCCCGACGCGGACGAGGACACGGCTGTCGCCGCCGCCCGAGGCGCCCGCGCCGATGGCTTCATCGCCGATCTCCGGGACGGGCGCGGGCGCCGGGGCTACGCCGCGCATCTGGGCGAGCGGGGCGTCCGCCTCTCGGGCGGACAGCGCCAGCGCGTCGCGCTCGCCCGCGCGATCCTGAAGGACGCGCCGATCCTGGTGCTCGACGAGGCGACGGCCGCGCTCGACTCGGAGATCGAGGCCGAGATTCAGGAGGCGCTCGACGCCTTCATGACCGGCAAGACGGTCATCGCGATCGCGCACCGGCTCTCCACGATCCAGCGCATGGACCGCGTGCTGGTGCTGGACGAGGGACGCCTGGTCGAGAACGGCCCGCACGAGGAGCTGCTGGCCGCCGGCGGCCTCTACGCGCGGCTCTGGGAGCGGCAGTCGGGCGGCTTCCTGGCGGCGACGGCGGCGGAGTAGCCGGTCGCCCGGCGAGAGGCGCCTCAGCCGTGGCAGGACCAGGGCGGGCGCGCCTCCTCGAAGGCCGGATGGCGGACCGGGGTGCCGGGGCCGATCCCGAGCTCGCCCGCAAGCCCCGCGTTGACCTCGAGCACCGCGCGCACGGGAGCGTCCGACGGGATCGACTCCTCGCTGAACGGCGTCGTGTTCTCGGCCACGTTCACGACCCGGCCGTCGTCGCCGATGAAGATGATGTCGAGCGGCAGCGGCGTGTTCCGCATCCAGAACGACGCCGGCTGCACGCGCGGGAAGACGAAGATCATGCCGGCGTCGCGGGCGAGCTCGGTCCGGTGCATCAGCCCCTGGGCCCGCTCCTCCGGGTCGTCGGCGACCTCGACGGTGAAGGCGACGCCGCCCGGCGGCGCGTCGTCGGGGTAGAGCACGACCGCCTCCGGATCGCAGGCCGGCGGCGTGGTGGCCGCGGCCGGGAAGGCGCCCGCCGACAGTCCGGCTGCGAGCAGAACGCCGAAAGGCCTCACGAGCCGGTCCGGTCGCCGGCCAGCGAGCCGGCCTCCCACAGGCGGAGCTCGGCCACCATCAGCCCGCGCGGGCCGCGGAAGGTGCGCACCGCCATCCCCTCGCCGCTCGCCAGGTCCTGGAAGCCGCAGCGGCGCACCGTTTCCATGTGGACGAACACGTCCTCGCCGTTGCCGAACACGTTGACGAAGCCGAAGCCCTTCTGCTTGTCGAACCACTTGACCCGCGCCGGCTGCAGCGGCCCGTCCACGGCGCCGGGGTCCAGGAACTCCGTCGGCCGCGTGGGCCGGTCTTCCTGTCCGGGCGCCTCGCCACGCGGCTCCGGCTCCGGCTCCTCGAGCCCCACCAGCTCATGCGCGTGCAGGCCGCGGGTGCCGACCCCGCAGATCAGCTTCACCCGAGCGTTCTCGGGCAGCGACGCCCGCCCGAAGACGCGCACGCAGGACGCGTGCACCATGACGTCCGGTCCCCCGTCGTCGGGCACGACGAAGCCGTATCCCTTGACCGGGTCGTACCACTTGACCCGGCCTTCGATCTCGGCGCCTTCGACCCGTTCCGCTTCCTCCGCCAACGCCCCACCCCGCGTTTGCCGTCTTGCTGTCCTATTATCACTATATTTTGGTCACCATGAAGCCTCAATTGCTAAAGTCGTCCTGTCTGAGGCAGATTGCCCACAATCCTCAGAAAGCCAGCACCGGAAGGTGGATGACCAACCCCCTGAGACGCCTCGGCCCGGCTGCATCGCTGGTCCTGATGCTGGCCGCAACGCTCGGTTGCACCCCGGCCGAGCCGGACCGCGAGCTCGGCCGGGCGACGCTCGCCGGCACCGCCAGCGCGCCCCCGATCGGCGCGCGGCTGGTCAGCCTGCCCCGCCCGCCGATCCTGGCGGGCGAAGACGCAGCCGAGGTGTCGAAGGCGGGGCTGAACGCCCTGCGCACCGACTGGCAGCGGCTCTACCGGCGCACCGACGCGCAGCTCGTCTCGGTCGAGGCCCTGCCCTTCCTGACCCGCACCGCGGAGGGCCGCGCCTTCCTCGCCGCAGACGCCCCGCGGGCGCTGGCCCGCGGCCGGCCGGCCGCCGAATGCCCGCTGACGGTCGTCGGCGTCCCGCCCGAGGACACCGGCATCGACACGCTGGTGAGCGAAACGCTTTCGCGATGCCTGCGGGGGCTCGCGCCGGCCCGTCCCGGCTGCGGCTGCGAGGTGCTGGCGGTCAACGACTTCCTGACCGTCCCGCGCTGGGAGATGAACTACGCGAGCGGCGTTGCCGCACGGATGCTCGCGCCGGCGCTCGGCCTCGACGCGCTGCTCGTCGCCGACATCGTCGAGGGGGAGACGCTGATCCGCGGGCTCGACGGCCCGGTCGGCCGCCTCGAGCCGCTGCCCGAGGGCCGGGTCCGCGTCATCCTCGGCGACGGCGCCCACAGCTTCGAGGGCCGGAGCATCCCGGTCGGCTACCGCCGCGGCCGCATCGCCGAGCGGATCTACGCGACCGACTCGGCGGGACGGCGCATGAGCCTGCTGATCGGTTTCCCTCCCGGCGAGCTGGCAGACGGCGCGGCCGCCTGGCTGGCCTGGCCGGCCGGGAGCTGAGGCCGCAGCAGGAAAAGCTTGCGGGGCGTCGGCGCCGGGCTCCAGCATGGCGGCGACGCGGGCCCAGGCAACGGTGAGACATGTTCCAGACATTCGCGCGGACGGCGGACAGCGCCTCGAGCCAGGAGCGCGTCGCGGCCCTCCGCGACGCGCTCGCGCGGGCCGGCGTCCAGGGCTTCGTCGTGCCGCGCGCCGACGCGCACCAGGGCGAGACGGTGGCGCCGCGCGACGAGCGGCTGGCCTGGCTGACGGGCTTCACGGGCTCCGCCGGCCTCGCCGTCGTGCTGCCCGACCGGGCGGCGCTCTTCGTCGACGGCCGCTACACGCTGCAGGCGGGCGAGCAGGTGGACAGTGCCGTCTTCACGGTCGTCCCGACCGACCAGACAAAGCCGGAGGACTGGCTCGCCGAGGCGCCGGCCGAGGGCACGCGCATCGGCTACGATCCGTGGCTGCATGGCCGGACCGGGATCCGGCGGCTCGCCGAGGGCGCCGCGAAGGCCGGGGCCGAGCTCGTGCCGGTGGAGGCCAACCCGATCGACGCGATCTGGGAGGACCAGCCAGGCCCGCCCATGGGCGCGGTCGAGGTGCGCCCCGACGCGCTGGCGGGAGAGCCGAGCGCCAGGAAGCGCGGGCGCGTGGCCGAGCGGGTGAGGAAGGCCGGCGGCGACGCGCTGGTGCTGACGCTGCCCGACACCATCGCGTGGCTTCTCAACATCCGCGGCGGCGACCTCGCCCGCTCGCCCGTCGCGCTCGGCTTCGCGCTGATGGATGGGCAGGGGCGCGTCCGGCTCTTCATGGAGCGGGACAAGTTCGACGGACAGGTGCTCGAGCACCTGGGCGGGGACGTCGAGGTCGTGGAGCCGGCAGGCTTCGGCCCGGCGCTCGACCGCCTCGGCGGACGGAAGGTGGTGCTCGACGAGCGCGCCTGCCCGCTCTGGGTCGCCGCCCGGCTCGAGGCGGCGGGGGCGCAGCCGGTCTGGGCGGAGGACCCGGTCAGCGCGCTGAAGACGGTCAAGAACGCGGCCGAGCTTGCCGGCACGCGCGCCGCCCACCGGCGCGACGGGGCGGCCATGGTCCGTTTCCTCGCCTGGCTCGACGGCGAGATCGCGAGGGGCGCCGAGCTGACCGAGATCGACGTCGTCAAGGCGCTCGAGCGGTTCCGGGGCGCGACGGGTGAGCTCCGCGACATCGCCTTCGACACCATCTGCGGCTCGGGCCCGAACGGCGCGATCGTGCATTATCGCGTCACCCGCGAGTCGAACCGGACGCTCTGCCCGGGCGAGCTGCTGCTGCTCGATTCGGGCGGCCAGTACGTCGACGGCACCACCGACATCACGCGCACGCTGCCGGTCGGCGCGGTGCCGGACGCGCTCCGCCGGCCGTTCACGCTGGTGCTCAAGGGCCTGATCGCGCTCGCGACCGCGCGCTGGCCGAAGGGCACGCGGGGACGCGCGCTCGACCCCCTCGCGCGCCAGCACCTGTGGCGGGCGGGGCTGAACTACGACCACGGCACCGGGCACGGCGTCGGCGTCTATCTGAACGTGCACGAGGGCCCGGTCAGCCTGTCGCACCGGGGGGCGACCCCGCTCGAGCCCGGAATGATCCTGTCGATCGAGCCCGGCTGCTACCGCGAAGGCGCCTTCGGCATCCGGATCGAGAACCTGGCGGCGGTCACGCCCGCAGAGGTGCCCGAGGGCGGGGAGCGCGAGATGCTGGGCTTCGAGACCCTGACCCTCTGCCCGATCGACCGCCGCCTGATCGACCCGGCGCTCCTGACGGCGGAGGAGCGGGCATGGCTCGACGCCTACCACGCCCGCGTGCGCGAGACGCTGACGCCGGAGCTCGACGCAGGCCAGGCGGCGTGGCTCGACGGCGCGACCAGGCCGCTCGCCGAGGACTGACCCCGGGGCCATGCACCGGGGCACGCGGCAGCTTTACCCTCGCCCGGACCATCGGCTAGGCTCGGCTGCTGCTGCCGACCGGGAGGGACCGTTCAATGCCCGATGCCTTCAGCGTGAAGCCCGTCCAGCGAACCGTCGTCGCGCGCGCCGGCGGCGCCGTGATCGCCGAGACCACCCGCGGCCTGCGGCTGGAGGAGCCGGGGCACGATCCCGTCTTCTACATCCCGCGCGAGGATGTCGGCATGGAGTTCCTGGAGCCGAGCGACACCCGTACGCACTGCCCGCACAAGGGCGAGGCGACCCACTACGACGTCGTCGCGAAGTCGGGCGCGCTCCGCGACGCCGCCTGGTCCTACGAGGAGCCGCTTCCGGGTGCGGAGGAGATCGCCGGCCACATCGCCTTCTACCCCGACAAGGCCTATGTCGAGGAGCTTTGAGCGCCGCCCATAGCGAAAGGGCCCCGCTCGGGGGCCCTTCCGGATCGATGGTGACGGTGGCGCCTCAGCGCTTCGAGAACTGGAAGCTGCGGCGGGCCTTGGCGCGGCCGTACTTCTTGCGCTCGACCACGCGCGAGTCGCGGGTCAGGAAGCCGGCGGCCTTGAGCGCGGGGCGCAGCTCCGGATCGTAGAGGCTGAGCGCCTGGGCGATGCCGTGCTTGACCGCGCCCGCCTGGCCCGACAGGCCACCGCCCTTGACCGTGCACATCGCGTCGAACTGACCCGAGACGCTGGCGACGGTGAACGGCTGGCCGATCACCATCTGCAGCACGGGCCGCGCGAAGTACGCGTTCATCTCCTTGCCGTTGACGGTCACGCGGCCCTTGCCCGGCTTGACCCAGACGCGGGCGACGGCGTCCTTGCGCTTGCCGGTGGCGTAGGAGCGGCCGAGCGCGTCGCGCTTCGGCTCGCGCACCGGCTGGGTGTCGGTCTCGATCTCGCCGGCCGCCGAGTCGGCGACGGCGTCCTTGAGCTCGTCGAGGGAACGGATGTTCTCGGCCATGTTCAGGCGCTCCGGGTGTTCTTCTTGTTCATCGCGCGCACGTCCAGCGTCTCGGGCTGCTGGGCCTCGTGCGGGTGCTCGGCGCCCTTGTAGACGCGGAGATTGCCGAGCTGCTTGCGGCTGAGCGGGCCGCCCGGCATCATGCGCTCGATCGCCTTCTGGATCATGCGCTCGGGGAACTTCGACTGCAGCACCTGCTCGGCGGTCAGGCTGCGCAGGCCGCCCGGATAGCCGGTGTGCCGGTAGTAGCGCTTCTGCGTGAGCTTGCTCCCCGTGATCTGCACCTTCTCGGCGTTCACGACGATGACGTTGTCGCCCATGTCCATGTGCGGCGTGAAGCTGGCCTTGTGCTTGCCGCGAAGGCGGGTCGCGACGACGGCGGCAAGGCGGCCGAGCACGACGCCCTCGGCGTCGACGATCAGCCACTTCTTGTCGATGTCGGCCGGCTTGGCGGAATAGGTCTTCATGACGGTCCCGGCTTTCTCGTGTCCTGCGGTGCGTGCGCCCCCGGCCCCCGGCCCGGAACGCCAACGGCGCGGATCGCGCCCGCGCCGGTCGCGGGCTGTCTGCCCCGCCGCCAGGCGAATGTCAACGCCAATCTCCCGAAATTCCACTGTCAGCGCGGATGCCTAGGCATGGGGTTCATGTATACCCCAACATTCACCGCTTCTGCGGCAACGCATAGGTGCAGGTCGCGTGCGCGACCGTCCGCCCGTCCTGCACCAGGTCCACGTCGCCCACCGCGAGCGTGCGGCCGAGCTTCAGGATCCGCGCCACGCCCGTCACGTCGCGCGCCTCGGGCTTGCGCAGAAAATTGATGTTGAGGTTGGTCGTGACCGTCAGCGGCTCGCGCCCGACCATTGCGAGGACGGCCACGTAGAAGGCGCAGTCGGCCAGCAGGAACATGGCGGGCCCCGAGATCGTGCCGCCCGGCCGCAGGTGCCGCTCGGCGACCTTCAGGCGCAGGCGCGCGGTCATCGGCCCGACCTCCTCGACCGCGAGCTGGCCTTCGATCTGCGGGAAGACCTCCGCCAGGAACTCCTCCAGCTCCGCCGCCGTCAGGCAGGGCTGGCGCGTCTCGGCCCTGTTCATGCCGCCCCTCTTTCCTCGCGCTCCGGCCGCGCCTAGTCTCCTTGCCGATCGACCGCGCCATGGCAAGAGGTGAGCGATGGACGCAAGTGCCGAGGCCCGGCTGGTGCTGCGCGAGGACCGGGGCGGGATCGCGACGCTCACGCTGAACCGGCCCGACCAGCTCAACGCGCTGAGCGAGGGTTTGATGCGGGCGCTCCAGCGGGCGCTCGACGCGATCGCCGGGGACGAGAGCGTGAGGGTCGTGGTGCTGAGGGGCGCGGGCCGCGGCTTCTGCGCCGGCCATGACCTGCGCGAGATGCAGGGCGCGCGCCGCGAGCCCGACGGCGGGCGCGAGGCCTACCAGAGCCTCTTCGCCCAGTGCTCGCGGCTCATGACCACCCTGCCCCGCCTGCCGCAGCCGGTGATCGCCGAGGTGCACGGCATCGCGACCGCGGCAGGCTGCCAGCTCGTCGCGAGCTGCGACCTGGCGGTCGCGGCCGAGAGCGCGCGCTTCGGCGTCAACGGCGTCAATATCGGCCTGTTCTGCTCGACGCCGATGGTGGCGCTCAGCCGCAATGTGGGCCGGAAGAAGACGTTCGAGCTGCTGACCACCGGCGACTTCCTCGGCGCCGCCCAGGCGGCGGAGGCCGGGCTCGTGAACCGGGTCGTGGCGGACGATCGCCTGGGCGAGGAGACCCGTGCGCTGGCAGCCCAGATCGCGGGCAAGCTGGGCTCGGCCGTCCGGGTCGGCAAGCGCGCCTTCCACGAGCAGCTCGAGATGCCGCTCGACCAGGCCTACGCCTACACGGCCCGCGTGATCGCCGAGAACATGCTCCACCCCGAGACCGCCGAGGGCGTGCAGGCTTTTCTGGAGAAGCGCCGGCCGGCCTGGGCGGAGCCGGCCGAGGAGGTCGGGGCGGAGGCGCCCCCGGCCGAAGCGGACAATGACGCCGAAGCCCTGCGCCGGGCGAAGCAGCCCGAGGCCGCCTATGTGCACCCGAGCACCCCACCCGCGATCGACGCCGAGGCCTTCGAGCGGCTGCAGGCGGAGCATGGCACGCGCTCGAGCATGATGCGGGCGCTCGAGGCCGAGGGCGTCTCGGTTCCGATGATCGCGCACACGCTCGCGCACTACGGCGTGCTGAACCCGCGCAGCGCCTACAGCCACACCTCGACCGTGCTCGGGCACGACTGAGGGCTCAGCGGCGCGCGATCCGCTGCTCGGCCGGGTAGGCCGCCTCGAACTTCGTGAAGAACAGGAGGCCGACGACGGCGAGCGCGCCCGCCTGGTGCAGGAGCGCGAGGCCGAGCGGCGAGGCGTGCATGACCGTCGCGATCCCGATGACCACCTGGAGCACGACCGCGCCGCCGGTCGCGAGCCCGAGGCTGCGGACGCGGCGGTGCCAGCTCCGCGAGCAGCGCCAGGCGAACCAGAGGCCGACGGCCAGCACCACGTAGCCCAGCACCCGGTGGACGAATTGCGTGAGCGCCGGGCTCTCGAACAGGTTCCGCCAGACGGGCGTGAGCTCGAAGGCCTCGTCCGGCAGGACCTGCCCCTGCATCAGCGGCCAGTCGACATAGCCCCGTCCGGCATCGATGCCGGCCACCAGCGCGCCGACGAGAACCTGCAGGAAGACGAGCGCCGCGAGCGCGCCGCCGAGGCCCACGAGGGGCCCGAGCCGCTGGCGGCGCGCCTTGAGCGTCGCGACCTCGTCGAGCCGGATTTTTCGGGCAAGCCAGACCAGCAGCGCGAAGATCGCGAAGGCGAGGCCGAGGTGCAGGGCGAGCCGGTAGGAGGCGACGTCGAGCCGACCCGTGAGCCCCGACGAAACCATCCACCAGCCGATCGCGCCCTGCACCGCGCCGAGGAGGCCCGGCAGCACCAGCCGCCCGGTCCAGCCGGGCGGGATCGCGCGGAGCGCGAGGAAGACGAGCAACCCGCCGAGCCAGACGAGGCCGATCAGCCGGCCGAGGAAGCGGTGCCCCCACTCCCACCAGTAGATCGGCTTGAAGTCCTCGAGCGTCATCCAGGCGTTCTGCTCCTGGTACTCGGTCGTCTGCCGGTAGGCCGCGAACGCCGCGTCCCAGTCCTCGGCGGAGAGCGGGGGTACCGCGCCCATAACCGGGTCCCAGACGGTGATCGAGAGGCCGCTGTCGGTCAGCCGGGTCGCCCCGCCGACCAGCACCATGATGGCGACGAGGGCGGCAAGCACCCAGAGCCAGAGGGCGATCGCGCTCCGGCGGTAATGCTTGCGCGCGGGCGGCGGCGGCGGCGCGTCACGCCTGGTGCGCTCCGGCCCCACCTCCTCGAACACCGCCCGCTTGCTCATGGATTCTTTCCCGGGTCCGCGCTGCCGCCGCCGATCTATAGAGGCGCCCCGGGCCGCACAAGCCGGGCGCGTCGTCACGGCGGCAGCAAGGGTGTGCAAGAGCCGGGCTTTGCACGCATGCAATGGGGTTCAAAATCTTGATTCGAATGGACTTTAAGGAAGCCTTGGCCACAGTTGCGGCGCGCGCCTCCGGGATCGCCTGCCTCCCCCCTATCCCCCCTCCGAAGCGGAGGGGGGACGCCCGGCCGCGCCGCCTGCGCCCCCCTCCCCCGGCGGGAGAGGGGTCGGGGGAGAGGGCGCGTCGCGCTCACCCGTCGCCGCTGCCGCGGCGGCGCTTCGGGCCCTCGGCGAGGGCGCGGACGACGCCGCGGAGCGTGCGGACGTCGGCGTCGGTCAGGTCCGAGCGGTGAAAGAGGTTGCGCAGCTTCGCGGCCATCGCCGGGCGTTTTTCCGGGGGGTGGAAGAAGCCGGCGGCGTCGAGCTCGGCCTCGAGGTGGTCGAGCAGGCGCGCGACGGCCCCGGCCGGGGCCGCCTGGGTGTTGCCGGTGACGAGCTGCTCGGGCGGGGTCGCGTCGATCCGGCGGCGCCACTCGTAGCTCATCAGCAGGACGCACTGCGCGAGGTTGAGGGACGCGAAGGCCGGGTTGACCGGCACCGTCACGATGGCGTTGGCGCGGACGATGTCGGCGTTCTCGAGCCCCGTGCGCTCGCGCCCGAAGAGGACGCCGACGCGCTCGCCCGCGGCGATCCGCGCCGCGGCCTCGGTCATCGCGGCCTCGGGCGTCAGCACGCGCTTCGTCAGCTCGCGCGGGCGCGCGGTGGTCGCGACGATCCAGGTCAGGTCCGCGACCGCCTCGGCACTGGTCCCGAACAGCCGGGCCTCGTCGAGGACGCCGCCGGCGCCGCTCGCCATCGCCACCGCCTTCGGGTTCGGCCAGCCGTCGCGGGGGCCGACCACGCGCATCGCGCCGAGGCCGAAGTTCCACATCGCGCGCGCGGCAGCACCGATGTTCTCGCCCATCTGCGGCTCGACCAGGATCATCGCCGGGCCGGCCATCGCCGCCGCGTCGGTGCGGCTCGCATCCGTGCCGGCCATCGCATATCCTCCCGCCGCCCAGGCGCGCTTCCTAGCCGGCCGCGCCGGCTGCGGGCAAGCGCCGGCTCGGGAGGCGGTTGATGGGCGTGGACGAGCGGGCGGCGGTGATCCTGGACCGGGCGCTCGCGGGCGATCCGACCGTCCGCTCGCAGGGGATGTTCGGCGGGATCGGCTTCATGCGCCACGGCCACATGCTCTGCGGGGCCATGAGCGACAAGATGGGCGGCGGCGCGATGTTCCGCGTGGGCCCGGAGCAGATGCCGGAGGCGCTGGCGATCGAGGGCGTCGGGCCGTTCGACGCCGCGGGACGGTCGATGACGGGGTTCGTGGCGGTCCCGACGGAGGTGATCGAGGACGAGGCGATGCTGGAGCGGCTGCTGGAGCTGGCCGGGCGGTACGTGGGCTCGCTGCCGCCGAAGTAGCGGATTCGGGGAAGGTGGCCCCGGCTCGGAGGCCGGGGCTGCCGGAGAGTGCGGCGGTGCTGGCGGAGGCTTGCCACCTTGCGCAGCCCGATGCACGGCCATCTGACGGGCCGCTTCTCCGAAAAATCGGGACGTTTCGTCATAGATATTTGCGCATAAATCGTAAGCTGGCGCAAGTGATCCCGAGGGGCTTATAGGCAGGGCATGACTGACGACGACAGCCGCGTGCCCACCAGCCTCCGGGGCCTGCTGATTCTCGAGGCGCTCGCCCTCTCCGAGCGGCCGCTCAGGCTGAGCGAGCTCGGCGCGACGCTCGGCCTGCCGAAGCAGACCGCGCACCGGCTCTGCACCGCGCTGCAGCGCGAGGGCTTCCTCGAGCGCGAGCCGGACGGCCGCTACGCGCCGGGCGCGCGGCTGAAGTCGCTGGCGCCGGCGGTGCTGCTGCCCGACCACCGGCGGATCGCGCGCCGCAAGATCCTGGAGCGCGTGTCCTCCGCCCTGGGCGAGACCTGCAACCTGGTCGTGCCCGAGCCCGAGGGCATGACCTATGTCGACCGGATCGAGACGCACTGGCCGCTGCGCATCCAGCTGCCCGTCGGCAGCCACGTGCCGTTCCACTGCACGGCCAGCGGCAAGATGTACCTCGCCTCCCTCGGCAAGACCGCGCAGCGCCGGCTGCTCGGCGCGCTCGACCTCGAGCGCTGCGCGGCGAACACCTTCACCGATCCCGCGGCGCTGCGGCGCGAGCTGAGGACGATCGCGGAGCGCGGCTACAGCACCGACAACGAGGAGATGATCGACGGCATGGTCGCGCTCGCCGTGCCGGTGCGCGACGGCGACGGGCGGTTCCTGGCGGCGCTCGCGGTGCACGGGCCGCTGCCGCGCCTCTCGCTCGATAAGGCCGGGCGGCACCTGGCGCTGATGAAGAGCGCCGCCCACGACCTCGCGCTGGCCATCGCCGGAAGCAGCGGGGGCGGCACGGACGACAGGACAGCGGACGGAGAGGACGCATGAGCGCGGAGGAGAAAGTCAGGCGCGGCCTGCGCGGGGTGGTGTTCGACCGCTCCGGCGTCAGCCTGATCGACGGCAAGGCGGGGGAGCTCAGCTATCGCGGCTACTCGATCGACGACCTGGCGGAGAAGTCGAGCTTCGAGGAGACCGCCTGTCTGCTGATCCACGGCGAACTGCCGACGAAGGCCGAGCTGGAGGACTTCGAAGCGAGGCTGAAGGCGGGGCGGACCCTGCCCGGGCCGCTCCGCGACATGATCCGCGCGATGGCGGACGCGCACCCGATGGAGGTGCTGCGCACCGCCGTCTCGGCGCTGCCGGCGCTCGGCGAGCCGAAGGGCGACGACCCCGGGAGCTTCATCGAGGCCGGCATCCGGCTGACGAGCCAGGTGCCGATGATCGTCGCGGCGCACCACCGGATCCGACAGGGGCTGGAGCCGGTCGAGCCGGACGAGAGCCTCGGCCACGCCGCCAACTGGCTTTGGATGCTCGAGGGCGAGGCGCCGAGCGCGGAGGCGGCGCGGCTCGCCGACCTCGACTTCGTGCTGCACGCCGAGCACGGCTCGAACGCCTCGTCCTTCGCGGCGCGCGTCGTCGTCGGCACCGAGGCGGACCTGCACGCGGCGGTCACCGCGGCCATCGCGGCGCTCTCCGGTCCCGCGCACGGCGGCGCCGCCGAGGACGTGATGCGAATGGTGGACGAGATCGGCGAGCCCGAGAAGGCGGCGGACTATGTGCGCGCCAAGCGCCGCGCGCGCGAGCCGGTGACCGGCTTCGGCCACCGCGTCTACCGCGCCGAGGACCCGCGCGCGCGCCACATGGCGGGCGGGGTCGAGCGGCTGTCCGAGGAGAAGGGCGACCCGCGCTGGTTCCGGATCCTGCAGGCGGTGCGCGAGGCGATGGCGCCCTATGCCCGGCACGGGCTCAACGTGAACGTCGACTTCTGGTCGGGCGCGATCTACGCGCTGCACGGGCTGCCGCGGGACCTCTACGTGCCGATCTTCGCGATCGGGCGCGTGCCCGGCTGGGTGATCCAGTGCGTCGAGCAGAAGCGCGCGAACATCCTGATCCGGCCGCTGACCGCATATGACGGCCCGCCGCCGCGCCGCTACGTCCCGATCGACGAGCGCTGAGACGGGCAGCCGAGCCTGGCGGAATCGCGGCTGGTCGCCGCGATAGGTCTGATGCCTGGGCCTCGCGGCTGCGGGAGACGTGCCCCCGGAGCGCCCTTGCCGGAGAGAAGTCGCGGCGCGGCTTCAGGGTGAGGCCTCCGCCACAGCCCGGACCGCGCGAGGCATGGCCTGGCGGATTCGTGCTAGGCTTGGCGGAGCAGCAGGACGAGGGACGTCACATGGAGCCTCTGGTCAATGCGCCGCGCGCCGCGCCGCCCGAGACGCGGATCGGGCACGTGCATCTGAGGGTCGCCGACCTCGAGCGGGCGATCGACTTCTACTGCGGCGTCCTCGGCTTCGACGTGACGCAGCGCTTTCCGAGCGGGGCCGCGTTCCTGGGCGTGGGCGGCAATCACCACCAGCTCGGCCTGAACACCTGGGAGAGCGCGGGCGGGACGCCGCCGCCGCCCGGCCACACCGGCCTCTACCACGCGGCGCTGCTCTACCCGACGCGCGCCGACCTGGCCGATGCGGTCAGGCGGGTGCTCGACGCGGGCATCGAGCTCGACGGCGCGGCCGACCACGGCGTCTCGGAGGCCGTCTATCTGCGCGATCCCGACGGCAACGGGCTCGAGCTCTACCGCGACCGGCCGCGCGAGGAATGGCCGCTCGACGCGGACGGCCGGCTCGCGATGGGGAACGCCCGGCTGGACCTCGACGACCTGCTGGCCGCGGCGGAGGCGTGAGCTCCCGGCGCGCTCAGGGGACTCCGTAGCCGATCGTGAAGATGACGAAGACGAGCCCGGCGAGCGCGGCGGGAATGCCGTGCGCGAGGGCGAACTGCACCTTGTCGGCGGTGGTGCCGCCGCGGCGCCCGGCGCGCAGCCAGCCGATGGCGCAGCCGATGACGAAGGCGGCCACGATGATCATGGCCGCCCTATGCCAGCTTTTCGCGGCGGAGGCGAGGGCGTAGCCGCGGGACGCGCGTGCCGCTGCCTACTGCTCGCCGGCCTGCGCGAGGTGCGTGGCCCCGGTCCCGAACGCGTAGGCGCCCCACTGCCGCGCCAGCTCGCGCGCCTCGTGCGCATCGGCATGCCTGCCGAGCGCGTTGAGCGCCCGCGCCCGGAGCGCGTAGAGCGAGGAGATCCGCTCGTCCTGCCCGTGCGCCGCGAGGATCGGCAGGCTCTGGTCGGCCAGCGGCAGGACCTCGGCGTGGCGGCCGAGCCGGAGAAGGGCCGCCGCCTGCTCGATGCCGATGCGCGCGAGGCGGACGTCGCGGGCCCCGTGCGCCGCGCCGCAGACGGCGCGCGCGCGCTCGAACACCTCGAGGCCGCTCGCCGGATCGCGGTAGGACACCACGCGGCCGAGCGTGAGCAGGCTGTGGCAGTGGTAGACGGAGTTCGGTCCCTTCTCGATCGCGAGCTCGAGCGCCTTGCCGGCCAGGCGCGTCGCCTCCTCGGGGCCGGTCCTGCGGCTGAACACGCGCTGGATGTAGCGGCGCCACGACGCCATGCGCCGCTGCTCGGGCAGCACGCCGGGCGCCGCGTGGATCCCGGCGGGATTGATCCGGTCGAGCACCCGGCGCGCCGCCTGCTCGGTCGCCGCGCGGTCCATGCCGGTGCGCATCTCGGGGCTGTAGAGCACCCGGAGCATCAGGTAGTCGAACGCCGTCGGCCAGACATGGGCCGCGTCGTCGTTGAAGATCGAGGCGCCGAGACCGTAGAGGTCGTTCGCCGGGCCGAGCGCCTGCGTGACCTCCTCGAGCAGGCAGTTGCGCACGAGATAGGGCCTGGCCGTGCTCGGGATGAAGATCGTCATGTGGTCGGTCGCCTGCGCCCGCGCCAGCGCCCGTCCGCCGTGCCGCCCGGGGTTCCTGGCGAAGACCTGCCAGCTCTTGTCGCCGGGCGCGACCAGGCACGAGACGGTCGGCAGCAGGTCGCCGAAGGCCCCGCCGACGAACCGGATGTGCAGGTTCGCGCCGCGCTCGCTCCGCCGGATGTCGATCCCGGCGTTCTGCCGCAGGAGCCCGAGGAAGCGGTCCAGGAACTCGTCGTACGCGCCGTCCGCTCCGGCCGCTCCCTCGACGCCGACCAGGATCGGCCCCTCGTAGCGCACGAGGTGCGGGCGCTGGTCGCCCCATTCCATGTCGTGCGTCAGCGTCGTGAAGAGATGCGCGAGGGTCTGGTTCGAGACCGCCGTTCCCTCTGCCGGCACCGCCGCGCCGAAGTCCGCATCGGACGGCATGGCTGCCGTGGTGAACGCCATCCCGCCCGCATTCGCGGCCTCCCCGGCGCTCGCCGCCGCCCCGCCCCCCAGCGTTGCAGCGACCAATATTCCGAACAGACTGCACAGTTTCATCATCATCACCCCCGCTGATACTTGATGAATGGCGTAATTTCCCCCACCGCGTCGTAGAGCTTGCGCGCGGTATGGTTAAAGTCCTGTGTAAGCCAATAGACCGAAGGGCAGCGCGCGCTGTCTGCCGCCGCGTAGACGGCCTCGATCAGGGCGCGGCCGGCGCCGAGGCCGCGCGCCGCCGGCTCGACGTAGAGATCCTGCAGGTAGACGACGTTCTCGACCCGCCAGAGATGCCGGTGGAACAGGAAGTGGACGAGCCCGGCCGGCCGGCCGTCGACGAGCGCGACGAGGCCGTGGTGGTCGTGCGGATCGTCGCCGCACAGCCGCTCGAACGCCGCCCGGTAGACCCGCTGGTCGAGCCGGGTCTCGTAGAAGGCGAGATACTCGGTCCAGAGCCGGCGCCAGTCGGCCTCGTCGTCCGGCCCGATCGGCCTGATCGCCACCCGTCGCATACGCGCCCCCCGACGCTCATGCATCACCTGCGGCGGCCAACGGTAGGAGTGCGCCTGCCTGCTCGCCGGGTCCGCCGATCCGCCGTCCGGGGCGGGCCGGTCCGGAGCGTCGCTGCTCCGGCTCCGTCCGCGGACGGTTTCGCGTTCCGATCCGGCTGCTCGTCCCCCGCTCGTCCCGCCAGGGCGTGCCCTTCCCGGGCCACCCGTCGATGCCGCAGCCCGGTTGATCCGGCCTTGCGGCGGCTCGGCGCCGGGCCCTCCCGGGCCGGTGCCCTGCGGCCGCCCGGTCGCTGCCCTCGCTCAGGCGAAGCGCGACTTCCGAGCGTCCCCGGGAATCAGTCAGCCCGATTCGGCGATCGATTGCAACGCGCAACCAACACGAGTGAGAACTTTGTGTGATCGGAGTGCCGCGCGCGCCAGGCGCGGGAAGGCTCGAATCGCCCTTCGCCGAACGCGAATCGCTCTCCGGCCGCGCTCGTCGGCGCCGCCTGGCGCGGATGGCCCGGCCGCTGCGGGGGCATGCGACTGGCGAGATGTGCGTCGAGAGCGTTTTTTTCGCTAATCGAGGCACCTAGCGGCCGGTCCGACTGATTTAAGAAGGTGACAATCAACCCCCGAATCCCTATGAAGGCGCGCAACGAAGGCGGGGCCAGCATCGAGCCGGAGGGGGGCGAGGACTGATGAACGTCGAGACCACCATCGAGAGGGTATCGGACGACCCGGACTACCGGCCCTGCGAGACCGAGGCGTTCATGTGCGAGCGGCAGAAGGACTACTTTCGCAACAAGCTGATCGCGTGGAAGACGTCGATCCTCGAGGAAAGCCGCGAGACGCTCTCGAACATGGCCGAGAGCGCGCAGAACATCCCCGACCTCGCCGACCGCGCCTCGGCCGAGACCGACCGGGCGCTCGAGCTCCGCGCCCGCGACCGCCAGCGCAAGCTCATCGCCAAGATCGACGCGGCCCTCAGGCGGATCGACGAGGGCTCCTACGGCTACTGCGAGGTGACCGGCGACCCGATCTCGCTCAAGCGCCTCGACGCGCGGCCGATCGCGACCCTGTCGCTCGAGGCGCAGGAAATGCACGAGCGGCGCGAGCGCGTCCACCGCGACAGCTGAGGGCGCCTGAGGGCGCCGGGACGACACGCGGCGGCGCTGTTCGATGCGCCGCCGGCTTCATTTCCGGCTCCAGCCGACGCCGATGCTGCGCTGCAAAGGCGCGTCGCAGCAAAAATCCTTTGAACGTATCGGGCCGACGGGCTACCTCCGCCCCCGGACACATTCCGGAGGCATGTTTTCATGGCAGACTACGTCGAGGCCGGCGGCCTGAAGGTGGCGGCGGAGCTTCACGACTTCGTGGAGACACGGGCACTGCCCGGCACCGGCATCGAGAGCGCGGCTTTCTGGGAGGGTTTCGGCAAGCTCGTCGCCGACTTCGCGCCGCGGAACCGCGCGCTGGTCGCGAAGCGCGCGGAGCTGCAGCGTCGGATCGACGACTGGCACCGCGAGAACCCGGGCCAGCCCGACCCGCAGGCGCTGCGCGCCTTCCTGAGCGAGATCGGCTATCTGGTGCCGGAGGGCGGCGATTTCGCCGTAGACACGCCGACCGTCGACGACGAGTTTGCGAAGATCGCGGGACCCCAGCTCGTCGTGCCGGTGACGAACGCGCGCTATGCGCTCAACGCCGCGAACGCGCGCTGGGGCTCGCTCTACGACGCGCTCTACGGCACCGACGCGCTCGGCGACCGTCCCGCGGGCGGCGGCTACGACGCCCGGCGGGGCGAGCGGGTGGTCGCCTGGGCGAAGGACTTCCTGGACCGCACCTTCCCGCTCGAGCGCGGCAGCCACGGGCAGGTCGAGCGCTACGCGGTGGCGCACGGCCGCCTCGTGCCGACGCTCGAGGGCGGCGACGAGACCGGGCTGAAGGACGCCGGCCAGTTCGCCGGCTACCGCGGCGAGGCGTCGGCTCCGCAGGCGGTGCTGCTGGTCAACAACCACCTCCACGTCGAAATCGTCATCGACGCCGACAGCCAGGTGGGCAGCCAGGACAAGGCCGGCGTCGCCGACATGGTCGTCGAGTCCGCGATCACGACGATCATGGACTGCGAGGACTCGGTGGCGGCGGTCGACGCCGAGGACAAGGTGCTGACCTATTCGAACTGGCTCGGCCTGATGGCCGGGGACCTGGAGACGGAGGTCGCCAAGGGCGACGGCAGCATCACCCGGCGGCTGGACCCGGACCGCGAGTACGCGGCCCCCGACGGCTCGACGCTGACGCTTCCCGGCCGCTCGCTGATGCTGGTCCGCAATGTCGGGCCGCTGATGACCAACCCGGCCGTGCTGACCGCCGACGGCGAGGAGGTGCCGGAGGAGCTGATCGACGGCGCCATGACCACGCTCTGCGCCCTCCACGACATCCGGAAGGGGCAGGGCCCGCGGAACTCGCGCACCGGCTCCGTCTACATCGTGAAGCCGAAGATGCACGGGCCCGAGGAGGTCGCCTACACGAACGAGCTCATGGCCCGGGTCGAGGAGCTGCTGGGGCTGTCCGGCAACACCATCAAGCTCGGCATCATGGACGAGGAGCGGCGCACGACC
>DATKCY010000122.1:0-8620 GCA_035512995.1 Thermohalobaculum sp. | reverse complement strand
AGCAGGATCACGCCCTCGTTCGCCTCGAAGCCGTCCATCTCGACGAGGAGCTGGTTCAGCGTCTGCTCGCGCTCGTCGTTGCCGCCGCCATAGCCGGCGCCGCGGTGGCGGCCGACGGCGTCGATCTCGTCGATGAAGACGATGCAGGGGGCGTTCTTCTTCGCCTGCTCGAACATGTCGCGCACGCGGGAGGCGCCGACGCCGACGAACATCTCGACGAAGTCGGAGCCGGAGATCGTGAAGAACGGCACGCCGGCCTCGCCCGCGATCGCGCGCGCGAGCAGCGTCTTGCCGGTGCCCGGGGGGCCGACCAGCAGCGCGCCCTTCGGGATCTTGCCGCCGAGGCGCGAGTACTTCTGCGGGTCGCGCAGGAACTCGACGATCTCCTCGAGCTCCTCCTTCGCCTCGTCGATGCCGGCGACGTCGTCGAAGGTGACGCGGCCCGTCCGCTCGGTCAGCAGCTTCGCCTTCGACTTGCCGAAGCCCATGGCGCCGCGGCCCGAGGACTGCATCCGGTTCAGCACGTAGATCCAGATCGCGAAGATGATCAGCATCGGCAGCCAGAAGCCGAGGGTCGAGAGAAGCCCGCCCTGCTCCTGCGGCTCGACATGGATCTCGACGTTCGCATCGCGGAGGTCGGGAATGATGTCGACGCCCTGCGGCTGCGTGGTCGCGAAGCGCTCGCCCGAGACCATGGTGCCGGTGACCGATTCGCCGTCGATCGTGACGTCCTGCACCTGGTCGTTCTCGACGCTCGAGAGGAAGTCCGAGAAGGACATCTCGGACCCGCCCCGCTGCTGGGCGCCGTCCTGGAAGACGCTGAAGAGCGTGACGAGCAGAAGGAGCAGGATGGCCCAGAAGGCCAGATTCTTTGCGTTGCCCAACGAAACCTCTCCGGATCGGGCGCCGGTCAGGGCGCTTCGGTCTGCCGATGTCGTTGTAGATAGGCCATCGGAAGCAGGAGTTAAACCAACTCCGCCCTGCATCCTCTTCAGCAGCGGCGAGGCGGGAGGAGAGCCGCGCGCCACCCCGCCCCGGCCGGGCATCCGGCGAGCGGGGCGGCGACCAGACGATCGCCCGCCCAGACGCCGGGAGCGGTAAGCCGCGCGAGCCGCGGGGCCGCCTGCCACTCGGCGCCCGTCGCGGCGGGGTCGATGAGCGCGAGCCCCCGCTCGCCGAGCGCCGCGACGGACAGCCCCTCGGCGGCCGGGTCGCCGGCGGTGACGCGCCAGCGCCCGTCCCAGGTTGCGGCGCCGGCGACGATCGGCTCGGGCCCGGCCACCGCCCCAGGCTCGCGGAACACCCGGACGCTGTCGGCATCGGCGCGGACGAGGCAGCCGTGCAGCGACTGCGCGCATTCGCCGCCCTCGGCGATGCGCGCGGCGAGCGGGGCCAGCGCGTCGAAGCGCGGACGGTAGAGCCGGCCGGCAACGAGACCGAGAGCTCGGGTGAGAAGACGGAGGCGCAGCTCCTCCGGCAGCGCTCGATACGCGCTCCGGACGACGCTTACCTCGCCGGTCGGGCGGAGGGCCATGTTCGCGGTGGTCCAGCCGTCGAGCGTCGCCTCGAGGGCGTCCCGGGCGCGGGCCATATGGTCGGCCGTGCGCGCCAAGCGCTCCGCCGTCAGGCCGAGGACCGCCAGATGCGCCAGCGCCTCCCGCGCCTTCACGCGATCGAAGCGCCGGTCGTCGTTGGAAGGATCGTCCAGCCAGTCCTGGCCGAGGCTGCGAAGGTGCTTGCGGAGCGCATCGCGGCGGAGGCCGAGGAGCGGCCGGTAGACGGCAATGCCCTCGTGTCGCGCGCGCGGACGCATGGCGGCGAGTCCGTCGAGCCCGGAGCCGCGGGCGAGGCGCATCAGCACCGTCTCCGCCTGGTCGTCGAGCGTATGGCCGGTGACGACGGTGACGACGCCGCGCGGCCGCGCCCAGTCCCCGATCAGCCGGTAGCGGGCGTTGCGGGCGGCGGCCTGGAGGTTGCCGGCGGCCGCCTCTCGCCAGCGGAGGACGTGGTGCTCGAGCCCGAGGTCGCGGCAGAGCCGGCCGACCCAGGCGGCCTCCTCCGTGCTCTCCGGCCGCAGCCCGTGATCGACGGTGACGACGGGCGGCGCGGCGCCCGTCTCCGTCACGAGCCGCAGGAGCGCGACCGAGTCGCTGCCGCCGGAGACGGCGAGGACGAAGGGGTCCGGAGGCCGCGCGTTCCAGGCGGCGACGAAGGCGGCCGGAACCGCCTCAGCCGCAGAGCAGGAGCTCGGCCTCTTCCGCGGCATCGGACAGGAGCTCCGAGGGGGCGTTCGGGTACTGCGCCGGCACCTCGGCCAGGGTCAGGCAGGCGTCCTGGGTCTGGCCCAGCCGGCCGAGCGTGACGCCGAGCCGGTAGAGCGCGCGCGGCGCCGTCGCGGCGTCGAGATCGGCATTGTAGGCCTGAAGGAAGCTCCGCGCCGCCGACTGGTGGTCGCCGAGCTGGAGCTGGCTTTCGCCGAGCCAGTAGAGCGCCTCGGGCCGGAGCGGCGAGTTCCCGTAGGTGCGCAGGAACCGCTCGAGCCGGTCGGCGCCCTGCCCGTAGCGGCCGCCCTCGACATCGGCGATCGCCTGGTCGAGCTCGTCGCGCTCGCTGATCGAGACGGCGGCCGACGGGCTCTGCTCCGCCTCCTCCTCCTCGCCGCCAAGCGGCGGCGGGGGCTCGAGGGCGGAGACGTCGCCGCCCTCGAGCTCGGTCAGGCGGAACTCGATGTCGCCGAAGCGCCGGCGGGCGTCCTCGGCGACCTGGCGCTGCCGGTAGGACAGCTCCTCGAACTCTCCGGTCAGCGCGCGCACCTCCTGCTCGATCCGGTCGAGGCGCTCGAGCATCGCGCCGCTGGCGCCGCCGCCCGCCTGCCCGCGGAGCGCGGCGATCTGCGCCTCGAGCTGCGAGACACGGAAGCGCAGGTTGTCGACGGCGTCCTGCGCCTCCGCCGCCGTCCCGGAGGAGAGGGCCAGCGCCGCCGCCAGCACGAGCGGGCGCCACGCGGAGATCGGCCGGTATCGCGTCATCGGTCCCTCCTTGTCGGCGCCAGGCCCTGCGTCAGCCGAGCGGCGTCGACAGCACCACGGTCACGGCCCGGCGGTTCTGCGCCCAGCTCTGCGGGTCGGAGCCGAGCGCCACCGGACGCTCCTTGCCGTAGCTGACCGTGTCGAGCCGACCGGGCGGCACACCCTGCGCGACCAGGTAGTCACGAACGGAGTTCGCGCGCCGGGCGCCGAGCGCCAGGTTGTATTCGCGCGTGCCGCGCTCGTCCGCGTGGCCCTCGATCGTCGCGCGGACGGCCGGCTGGGCGTTCAGCCAGCGGGCCTGCTCGGTCAGCGTCGCCTGCGCCTCGGCGTCGAGATTGTAGCGGTCGGTGTCGAAGAACACGCGGTCGCCGACGACCTGGTTGAAGTACTCGACCGAATCCGGCGGCGGCAGGCCCGGCCCCCCGAACGTGCCGCCCGGCACCGCCGTCGCCGCATCGGCCGTCGCCGACGCATCCAGCGTGTCGTCCTTGCCCGCGCACCCGGCAACGAGCGCCGCCGCCACCAGCAAACCCCAGATCTTCATCTCGCCCCTCCTTGCCCCGGCCTCGGCCGCGGATCCCGTTTCTGCCCCGATAGTCCTCTCGGCCGCACGCTGCAACCGCTGCTAGTTGCGGACCGGGGACCATGCAGGGTCGGAGGCCAGGTTCGGCGTCTCGACCACCTGCAGGTTCCGGCCCGTCACATCCACGCTCATGAGCTGCGAGCGCCCCGCCTGCCCCGGGCTCTGGCGGAAGAACATCAGCACGCGCCCGTTCGGTGCCCAGGTCGGCCCCTCGTCGAGGAAGCTCGACGACAGGAGCCGCTCGTCGGAGCCGTCGGCGCGCATGACGCCGATGTGGAAGCGCCCGCCGAGGATCTTGGTGAAGGCGACCAGATCGCCGCGGGGCGACCAGACGGGAGTGCCGTAGGTGCCGCTGCCGAAGCTGATCCGCCGCGCCTCGCCGCCGCCGGCCGGCATCACGTAGAGCTGCTGCGTGCCGCCGCGGTCGGATTCGAAGACGATGCGCGAGCCGTCGGGCGAGTAGCTGCCCGAGGTGTCGATCGCCGGGTTGTTCGTCAGCCGCCGGACCGAGCGCGTCGCCAGCGACATCTCGTAGAGGTCCGAGTTGCCGCCCTCGGTGATCGAGAACACGATTCTGCTGCCGTCGGGCGAGAACCGCGGCGCGAAGCTCATGCCCGGGAAGTTGCCGAGCCGCTCGCGCTGCCCGGTCTCGAGATCGAGCGTGAAGACCTGCGGGCTGCCGGTGTCCCACGAGGTGTAGAGCACGGAGCGGTCGTCGGGCGAGAACCGCGGCGTCAGCACCAGCCCCTCGGGCCCCAGGTAGCGGACGTTCGCCCCGTCCTGGTCCATCAGCGCCAGGCGCTTGACGCGGTTGCCCTTCGACCCCGTCTCGTCGATGAAGGCGACGCGACTGTCGAAATAGGGCCCCTCGCCGGTCAGCTCGGTATAGATCGCGTCGGCCGTCTTGTGCGCGATCCGCCGCCAGTCTGCCTCGGGCGCCAGGAACTGCAGGCCCTCGAGCTCCTGCTCGGCCGCGGTGTCGTAGATGCGGAACTGCACCTGCACGCGGCCGTCCGGGCCGCGCTGAACGCGGCCCGTGACCAGCGCGTCGGCGTTGATCGTGCGCCAGTCGGCGAACTGCGGCACGCTCGCGAAGGGCGCGGAGCCCGAGACGAAGGCCGAGCGCGGGATCACGTCGAACAGCCCGGAGCTTTCGAGGTCGCGCTCGACCACATCGGTGAGCCGCGCCGACAGGGGACCGAGGTCGGGCCCGGTGGCCTCGAAGCTCGCGATCGCGATCGGGATCGGCTTGAACTGGCCGCCCGCGACCGTGATCTCGAGCGGGCTCTGCGCCGCCGCCCGGCCCGCCCCCACGGTCGCGAGGAGGGCGACGAGAAGGAGGCGCAGCCAGACAGGCGCGTACGTCGACGTCATCATTAGGTGCCTACCCCGATATTGTCCCTGTCGGTCGTGAACGTGACGTGCAGGACTTCCCACGCCGCGTGCTTGTCGCGCGGCAGCTTGGCGAACTCGCCGCCGTTCGCCGCGTAGATCAACGCCTTCCGCCCCTCGCGCAGCAGCGCCTGCTGCGTCGCCGGGTTGCCGCCGGAGGCGCGAAGCTCGTCCGGTCCGTCCACGATCCTGCCCTGCTCGTTCAGGCGGACCGCGAGCGTCACCTGCAGCGTCGGGTCGTCGACGGTCGGGTTGAAGTACTGCTTGATCGCGAGGCGGAGCGAGTCCTTCTCGCCCTGCGTGACCTGCGCCGCGAACTGCGAGGTCGAACCGGCGGCAGGCGTCGGCTCCTCGGGCGCGGCCTCCGGCGTCTCGGCGATCTGCGGGGCCGGCGGGTCGGGCTCGGGCTCGTCCTCCGCCTCCTCGGGCTCGGGCTCCGGCTCGGCCGCGCGGTCGGGGCGCGACGAGGCCTGCGCCGCGGCGGCGATCTCGGCGGGCTTGGCGACCGGCAGGCGCGCCTGCTGCGGCGCGCGGCTGATCGGCGCCTCTGGCTGCGCCTGCTCCACCGACTCCGGCTCGGGTTCGGGCTCGACCTCGATCTCCTCCGGCTCGGGCTCTGGCTCCGCCTCGGCGACGACGGGCTCGGGCTCGGGCGGGGGCGGCAGCGCGGGGGCCGCCATCGGCGAGGGCGCGGTCGCGAGCGCCTGCATCGGCTCGGTCGCGGCCGGGCTCTCTGGCTCGGTCGACTGGCGGTCGAGCGCGTCGGGGCTCGGGATCTCGGCGATCGAGAGGCGCGGCGCCTCGGTCGGCACCTCGACCGGTGGCGCCGGCATCACGATGTCGGGCTCGTCGGGCGCGGCCTCGGGCGGCGCGCTCGCGTCGGTCATCGGCGGGCTCTCGGCGCGGGCGAGCTCGGCATCGGGCGCGTCGACGCTGAGTTCGGGCTCGGGCTTCGGCTGCGGCGGCGCCATCTCGGCCGGCCCCTCGTTCGGCACGATCGGGGCGGTCGAGAGGCGGGCGTCGAAGGTCGCGCCGTCGATGAACTCGACCTCGGTCACGGTCAGCGGCGCGGGCGCCGACGACGACATGAACGGCGTCCCGAACAGCGCGAGCGCGATCAGGAGGGCGTGAAGCCCGCCCGAGACCGTCGCTCCCGTGCGCATGTCCTCCATCGCCCGGTCCTCACTCCGCGCCTGGATCCGGCTGGTCGGTGACGAGCCCGATATTGCGGAAGCCCGCGCGGTTCAGCGCCCCCATTACGACCATCACATCGCCATAGTCGATCGAACGGTCGGCGCGGAGGTAGACGCGGTCGCTCTCGCGCCGCTCGATGATCGCGGCGAGCTTCGGGATCAGCGCGTCCGGCTCGGTCTCGATCTTCTGGATGTAGATCCGGCCCTCGCCGTCGATGTTGATCGTCAGCGGCTCCTCCTGCTCGTGCGGCAGGCTGGTGGCGTCGGTCTTCGGCAGCTCGAGCGGCACGCCGACGGTGAGCAGCGGCGCCGCGACCATGAAGATGATCAGCAGCACCAGCATCACGTCGACGAACGGCGTGACGTTGATCTCGGACATCGGCTTCGACCGGGCCACACGCCTGCGGCGCCCGCCCCGTCCGCTGCCCGCGCCTGCGACCGCCATCGCCATCGCCATCTCAGGCCGCCCGGTCGTGCTGCTTGCCGATCTGGCGGGCGAGGATGGTCGAGAACTCGTCGGCGAAGTTCTCGAGCGCCGTCGACAGCCGCTCGGCGTCCGCGGCCAGTCGGTTGTAGGCGACGACGGCCGGGATCGCCGCGAGCAGGCCGAGGGCGGTCGCCAGCAGCGCCTCGGCGATGCCCGGCGCGACGACGGCCAGGTTCGTGCTCTGCTGGATCGCGATCTCCTCGAACGCGTGCTTGATGCCCCAGACCGTGCCGAAGAGGCCGACGAAGGGCGCGACCGAGCCGACGGTCGCGAGGAACGGCAGCCGGCCGTTCAGCCGCTCCGATTCGCGGGCGATCGCCACGTTCATCGCCCGGTCGATCCGCTGCTCGGTGCCCGGGATCAGGTCGCCGCGGTTCGAGAAGCTGCGGTTCCACTCGGTCATGCCGGCGTCGAACACGCGCTCCATCGGCGTCTTCGCGCCGACGTTCAGCCCCTCGTGCACCTCGTCGAGCGGGCGGCCGGACCAGAAGTCCTCCTCGAACTTGGCCGAGGCCTTGCGGAGGCGGGAATAGGCAAGCGCCTTCTCGACGATGATCGCCCAGGACCAGACCGAGGCGGCGATCAGAACCACCATCACGATCTGCACCGTCAGCGTCGCCCGCGTGAACAGCGCCATCAGCGAGAAGTCGACCCCGGCTGGCCCCTCGGGCACGCCGAGCGCCTGGGTCGCCACCTGCGCCAGACTCAGGTCGGATGCGGCGAGGCCCGCCGCGCTCGTCATCAGAATCGCTTCCATGTCCTTACCTGCTCTGCCCCTCGCCCCGGCGGCGCGCATGGTTCGGTGGCCGTTTGACGGTCTCTCCCGGACCCGCCTGACGCGGCGTCATCCCCCTTTATGCGTCATGTGGGGAGAAAATTCGAGCCCTTGCGACCGTCTGCTGCCGCTTTTGCACGGGCGGCCCCTCTCATCCCGTCGGCAGCGAGGTCAAGACCGCGCGCAACTCAGGGGAGAGGCGCGCCGGGCGGCCCGAAAGTGTCATGGCGGCGACGGTCACGTCCGCCGTGACCAGTGTCACGTCGCCGCGGAGAATGCCCTGCCGCATCTCGACCGATGCGCCGCGGAGCCACGTGACCGCGGTCGTCACCGTCAGCAGATCGTCGAGCCGAGCCGGTCGCAGATACTCGATCGCGACCCGGCGGACGGCGAAGACGATCCCGCGCTCCTCCCTGAGCCGCCCCTGGTCGACGCCGGCGTTGCGCAGCGCCTCCGTCCGCCCCCGCTCGAGGAACTTCAGGTAGTTCGCATAGTAGACGATCCCGGCGAGATCGGTGTCCTCGTAGTAGACGCGGACCGGGTGGCGGTGGGGCGGCGCTCCGCTCACGCATCGTCCCCGAAGAGGTCGCGCTCGCTCGCCGGGCGCGGGGGGGCGAGGCCGAGGTGGCGCCAGGCGCCTTGCGTCAGCATGCGGCCGCGGGGAGTGCGGGCGACGAGGCCGGCCTGCATGAGGAACGGCTCGATGACCTCCTCGAGGGCGTCGCGGCTCTCGGAAAGGGCGGCGGACAGGGTCTCGATGCCGACCGGGCCGCCGGAATAGTGCTCGGCGATGTGTCGGAGGTAGCGGCGGTCGGCGCCGTCGAGGCCGAGGCCGTCCACGCCGAGGCGTTCCAGGGCACGGGAGGCGAGCGCGCGGGTCACGCGGCCCTCGGTCTCGACCAGCGCGAAGTCGGCGACCCGGCGGAGCAGGCGCATGGCGATCCGCGGCGTGCCGCGGGCGCGGGTCGCGATCTCGCCTATCCCGTCGGGCTCGGCGTCGAGCGCCATCAGCCGCGCGCCGCGGGCGACGATCGCCTGGAGCTCGTCGGGTGAATAGAATTCGAGCCGGGTCGGGATGCCGAAACGGTCGCGCAAGGGCGTCGTCAGCAGGCCGAGCCGGGTCGTCGCGCCGATCAGCGTGAAGGGGGAGAGGTCGATCCG
>DATKCY010000121.1:0-2240 GCA_035512995.1 Thermohalobaculum sp. | reverse complement strand
GAACGCCTCTACCTCTACGACACGACGCTGCGCGACGGGCAGCAGACGCAGGGGGTCGATTTCTCCGCGGCCGACAAGGCGAGGATCGCGGCAGGGCTCGACCGGCTCGGGATCGACTATGTCGAGGGCGGGTGGCCCGGGGCCAACCCAACCGACAACGGGTTTTTCGCCGATGCCCCAAAGCTTTCGCGGGCGACCTTCACGGCGTTCGGCATGACCAAGCGGGCCGGGCGGTCGGCCGCCAACGACGACGTGCTGGCCGAGGTCGTCAATGCCGGCACGCCCGCCGTCTGCCTGGTCGGCAAGGCGCACGACTTCCACGTCGAGACGGCGCTCGGGATCACGCTCGACGAGAACCTCGAGAACATCCGGGCCTCGGTCCGCCACCTGACGGACCTCGGCCGCGAGGCGATCTTCGACGCCGAGCACTTCTTCGACGGCTACAAGGCGAACCCGGACTACGCGCTCGCCTGCCTCGACGCCGCGATGGAGGGCGGCGCGCGCTGGGTCGTGCTCTGCGACACCAACGGCGGTGCGCTGCCGGGGGAGGTGGCCGGGATCGTGGGCGCCGTCTGCCGGCGCATCCCCGGCACCCATGTCGGCATCCACACGCACGACGACGCGGGGCTGGCGGTCGCCAACAGCCTGGCGGCGGTCGAGGCGGGGGCGCGGCAGATCCAGGGCACGCTGAACGGGCTCGGCGAGCGCTGCGGCAACGCGAACCTCGTCTCGCTGATCCCGACGCTGGCGCTGAAGCCCGCGCTCGCCGAGCGGTTCGAGACCGGGGTGCCGAAAAATGCGCTGCCGAGGCTGCGCCAGCTCTCGCTCCTGCTCGACGAGATCCTGAACCGGACGCCGAACCGGCATGCGCCTTACGTCGGCGGGGCCGCGTTCGCGCACAAGGCGGGGCTGCATGCCTCCGCCATCGCCAAGGACCCGACGACCTACGAGCACGTCGATCCGGCCGCCGTCGGCAACCGCCGCATCGTGCCGATGTCGAACCAGGCCGGGCGATCGAACCTCGCGCGGCGGCTGGCCGAGTCGGGCATCACCGTCGCCCGCGACGACGCGCGGCTCGGAGCCCTGCTGGCCGACGTCAAGGCGCGCGAGGAGCAGGGCTATGCCTACGACTCGGCCGAGGGCAGCTTCGAGGTGCTGGCGCGGCGGCACCTCGGCCTCCTGCCGCACTTCTTCACGGTCGACCGCTACCGCGTGATGGTCGAGCGCCGGCGCAACGCCCGCGGCGAGGTGGTCACGGTCTCCGAGGCGGTCGTCGTCGTCCATGTCGAGGGCGAGCGGATGATCTCGGCCTCCGAGTCGGTCGATCCCGAGACCGAGGCCGACCAGGGGCCGGTCAACGCGCTCGCCCGCGCGCTGCGCAAGGACCTCGGCATCTACCAGCGCTACATCGAGGGGCTGCACCTCATGGACTATCGGGTGCGGATCATCGGGGCGGGGACCGAGGCGGTGACGCGGGTGCTGATCGACTCGGCCGATCAGGAGGGCAACGCCTGGTCGACGGTCGGGGTCTCGGCCAACATCGTCGACGCCTCGTTCCAGGCGCTCGAGGACGCGGTGATCGTCAAGCTGCTGCGCGCCGGCGCCGAGCACGCGGCGACCGGGACGGATGGCTGAGCCGGAGCTCGGACCCATAGCCGCCCTGGTCCGCCGAGACGACCCTCTGCTGTTCCGGACGGCGCTGTTCGCGGCCGAGCCCGGGCGCGGGCGGCTGATGACGCTCTACGCCTTCGATATCGAGCTGAGCCGCGCGCTCAGCCGCACGCGCGAGCCGATGATCGCGCGGATGCGGCTGCAATGGTGGCGCGACGTGGTCGAGGCGGCGGCGGCGGGCGGCGCCCCGCGGCGCCACGAGGTCGCGGCGCCGCTGCATGCGCTGGTCGCCGACGGGCGCCTGTCGCGCCCGGCGCTCGACGGGCTGATCGAGGCGCGCGAGGCGGAGCTCGAGGGACTGGACGACCGGGGCGCGTTCGAGGCCTGGGCCACGCGGCGCTTCGGCGGCCTGATCGCTCTGGCGGCGGAGAGCCTCGGCGCGGGGGCGGGGCCGGTGGCGGACGCGGCCGACGCGGCGGGACGGGCCATGGCGGCGGCGTTCGTGCTGCGCCACGCAGGCCCGATGGCGGCCGAGGGGCGCGCGCCGCTGCTGCCGGGCGCGGGCGCGGAAAGCCGGCGGGCGCTCGCCCGCGGCGAGACCGATGCCGAAATGCGCGCCGCCGCGTCCG
>DATKCY010000120.1:0-2612 GCA_035512995.1 Thermohalobaculum sp. | reverse complement strand
CGCCTGCTGCACGATCGGCAGGTCGATCGCGTATTGCAGCTCGACCGGCTGCAGCCAGGTCGCCCAGACCGCCGCGATCCCGGCGATAATGAAGCCGAGCGCCAGCCTGACCTTGCCGCTGACGCCGCGGTGCGTGTGCTTGGCGATCTTCGAGTAGTCGTCCCAGAAGCCGATCGCGCCGAATCCCGCGGTCACGAGGACGACGACCCATATGAAGCCGTTGTCGAGCCGAGCGAACAGGAGCGTCGCGACCAGCGTGCCGCCGAGGATCATCACCCCGCCCATCGTCGGCGTGCCCTGCTTGACCAGCAGGTGCCGCTGGGGGCCGTCGTCGCGGATCGGCTGGCCGCGCTTCTGCACGCGCCTGAGCCACTCGATGATCGGGCGGCCGAAGATGAACCCGAAGCAGAGCGCCGTCATGAAGGCGCCGCCCGCGCGGAAGGTGATGTAGCGGAACAGGTTGAAGAGGTCGCCACCCCCGTCCGACAGCGGCACCAGTGTGTGATAGAGCATCCGCCCGTTACTCCTTCGCCCCGGTGCGGGCGTCCTCTGCCTCGCCCAGGGACTTGATCTGCTCCACCACCCGCGCCATCGCCGACCCGAGCGAACCCTTCACCATGCACACGTCGCCGGCATCGACGGTCCGCCGCGCCCGTTCCGCCAGCTTCTCCGAATCCTCGAACCACTCGCCCCGCTTCTCCCGCGGCAGCACCTCGTGCAGGTGGCGCATGCGGGGCCCGGCCGTGTAGACGCAGTCGACCGCCTCGAGCTCGGGCGCGCACGCCAAGCTCGCGTGCAGCTCGTCCTCCGTCCGCCCGAGCTCCAGCATGTCGCCGAGGACGGCGAGGCGCCGGCCGCGCCGGACCCGGCCCATGCCGTCGGTCACCGGCGCCGCAGCCAGCACCGCGAGCGCGGCGCGCATCGAGACCGGGTTGGCGTTGTAGCTCTCGTCGATCAGCACGATCTCGCCGTCGATCCCGGCCGGTCCGATCCGCACGGTCCAGCGCGCGCCCCGGCCCTCGGGCGGGACCCAGTCGGACAGCGCCAGCGCCGCGCGCACCCGATCGGCCTTGAGCGCCGCGACCGCGGCGAGCGCGCCGAGCGCGTTCAGCGCCATGTGCACGCCCGGCGCCCCGATCCGGAAGCTCTGCACGCTGCCGCCCGTGTCGGCGCGGACCACCGTCGCGTCGACCCCCGCGACCGCGTCCAGCAGGCGGTAGTCGGACGCCTCGTCGCTGCCGAAGCCGATGACGCGGGCCTCGCCCGCGGCGTCCGCCAGCCGCGCGAAGTGCGGGTTGTCGCGGTTCAGGACCGCCGTGCCGCCGGGCTCGAGGCCGGCGAAGACCTCGGCCTTGGCGTCGGCGATCTCCTCGACCGACTCGAAGTTCTCCAGGTGCACCGCCTCGACCGTCGTGATCAGCGCGACGTGCGGCCGGGCGAGGCGCGAGAGCGGCGCGATCTCGCCCGCGTGGTTCATGCCCATCTCGATCACCGCGTACTCGGTGTCGCGCGGCATCCGCGCCAGGGTCAGCGGCACGCCCCAGTGGTTGTTGTAGCTCTTCTCGGCCGCGTGCGTGCGCCCCTGGCAGCCGAGCATCGTGCGCAGCATCTCCTTGGTCGAGGTCTTGCCGACCGAGCCCGTGACCGCCACGACACCCGCCTTCGTGCGCGCCCGCGCCGCCGCGCCCAGCCGCTCGAGCGCCGCCAGCGGATCGTCGACCACCAGGAGCGGCGCGTCCTCCGCCACCCCGTCCGGCCGGCGCGAGACCAGCGCCGCGCCCGCCCCGGCCTCGAGCGCCTGGGCGGCGAAGGCGTGCCCGTCGCGCCGATCCTTCAGCGCGACGAACAGCTCGCCCCGCCCCGTCGTGCGGCTGTCGATCGAGACGCCCGTGAGTGCGTCCCACGCCCCCGTGGCCTCGCCGCCCGTCGCCTCGACCGCCTCCGCGCGGGTCCAGAGCGGGCTCATGCAGCGCCCTCGCGCTCGCGCCCGTCGAGCACCGCGACGCTCGCCCGCGCCTGGTCGCCGTCGTCGAAGGCGAACACCTCGCCCCGGATCTCCTGGCCGCCCTCGTGCCCCTTGCCCGCGATCAGCAGGCAGTCGCCCGGCCCGCGCAGCAGGTCGACCGCCGCCAGGACCGCGCCCGCGCGCCCGCCAATCACCTGCGCGTCAGGCGCGCCCTCCGCCACCTCGGCGCGGATCGCGGCCGGGTCCTCGCCGCGCGGGTTGTCGTCGGTGACGACGACCAGGTCGGCGTGCTCGGCCGCAGCCCGCCCCATCAGCGGGCGCTTGCCCCGGTCACGGTCGCCGCCGGCGCCGAAGGCGCAGACGAGCGTGCCCTGGCAGTGCGGGCGGAGCGCCGCGAGCGCGCGCCCCAGCGCGTCCGGCGTGTGGGCGTAGTCGACATAGATCGCGGCGCCGTTGCCACGCCGCGCCACCAGCTCCATCCGCCCGCGCACGCCCTGAAGCCCCGGCAGCGCCGCGAACACCGTCTCGGGCGTGAGTCCGGTCGCGAGCGCGAGGCCCGCGGCGAGGCCCACATTGTCGGCCTGGAAGTCGCCGATCAGGTCCAGGTCGACCTCGTGCTCGGCGCCCTCCCAGCCGTAGCGGACGG
>DATKCY010000119.1:0-4767 GCA_035512995.1 Thermohalobaculum sp. | reverse complement strand
AACGGCCCGATCACGGCGGGCGGCGACCGCATCCTGCGCGACAAGGGGGTCATCATCATCCCGGACCTCTACGCCAACGCCGGCGGCGTCACGGTGTCGTATTTCGAGTGGGTCAAGAACCTCAGCCACATCCGTTTCGGGCGCATGAACCGCCGGCAGGAGGAGGCGCGCCACGCGCTGCTGATCACCGAGCTCGAGCGGGTGCTCGACAAGCCGCTCTCCGAGAAGTTCAAGAAGGTTTATCTCGGGGGCGCCGACGAGCTCGAGCTCGTGCGCTCGGGGCTCGACGACACGATGCGGCTCGCCTACCAGCAGATGACCACGATGTGGAAGAGCCGGAACGACATCCCCGACCTGCGCACCGCCGGCTACATGATCGCGATCGACCGGGTCGCGCAGACCTACCAGGCGAAGGGGCTGTAGCGCCGGTCCCGAAGCCGGCGGGGGCCGCGGTCCCGAAGCGCGGTCCCGGACCGCGGGCTCAGACCGTCTCCGCCAGCAGGCGGGCGGCGAAGCGGGCGATGCGGCCGAGCGCGTCGCGGAGCGCATCGTCCGGCACCGTCAGCGCGATGCGCAGGTGGCCGGCCGCGGCGGTGCCGAAGCTCTCGCCCGGCATGACGGCGATCCTCTCCTCGTCGAGCAGGCGCGTCGCGAAGTCCTCGCCGCCGAGGCCCGTCGCCCGGATGTCGAGCATCAGGTACATGCCCCCGCTCGGCGGCAGGACGCCGATGCCGGCAGCCCCGCCGAGCGCGTCGAGCGCCAGCGCCCGCCTGCGGGCATAGCGCGCCGCGATCTCCGCCTCGGCCCGCGCGCCCTGCCCGTCGGTCAGCGCGAAGAGCGCCGCGTCCTGGATGAAGCCCGGCACGCCGTAGGTCGTGGTGACGGCGAGGTCGGCGATCCGCCGCGCCGCCGCGGCCGGGGCGACCACCCAGCCGAGGCGCGAGCCGGTCATGGCGTGGCTCTTCGAGAGCGAGTTCACGACCAGCGTGCGCTCGGCCATGCCGTCGAGGTCGCGCGGGCTCAGATGCGCCCTGTCGTCGAGCTGGGTGTGGTAGACCTCGTCCGAGATCACCCAGAGGTCGCGCTCGACCGCGAGCCGCGCCACCGCCTCGAGCCGGTCGCGGCCGTAGACGGCGCCGGTCGGGTTGTTCGGCGTGTTGAGCAGGATCGCGCGGGTGTCGGGCCCGAGCGCCCGGGCGATGGCCCCGGCATCGACCTCGAAGCCGTCGTCGGCCCGCGTCGGCACGACCAGCGGGCGCCCGCCGGCCGCGCGCACGGTCGAGGGATAGGTCGCGTAGTAGGGGTCGAGGATCACGCAGCCCTGCCCGGGGTCGAGCGCCGCCATCATGGCGGAGAAGAGCGCCGCCTGCCCGCCCGGCGTCACCACGACGTTCTCGGGCCCCGCCGGGACGGCCGAGCCTGCCGTCACCCGCCCGGCGATGGCCGCGCGCAGCTCCGGCGCGCCCGCGAGGGCCGCGTAGCCGAGATTGCCGCGCGCCATCGAGTCCTGCATGGCGCGCAGGATGGCGGGGTCGGTCTTGATGTCGTGATCGCCGATCGTCAGCATCACCACCGGCTCGCCCGCGCGCTGCATCTCCCAGGCGCGGTAGAGCAGCTCCCAGCCGTCCTTGCCGCCGGGCACGATGGCGCGGATGCGCTCGGAGACCTGCATGGCTCGCGTCCTTCTCTCGCTCGCGTCGGCGCCGCCCGGGCGCGCCGGTCCAGCCCTTCGGCGGGCGCCCCGCGCGCCGCGGTCCGGGCCGGGTCAAGGATCGCGGGCACCGCGACCCGGCAGAGCCGGGCTCGTCCTTGACGCGGTTCGGGCCGTGGCTTCACGCTCGGCAGGAAGCCGCCATGCGGCTTCTCCCCAGCACATGCGCTCCTCTCGCACGCGTGAGACCGAAGGCAGCCGTTCCGGGCGACGCGTCTCTAGCAGGTCGCCCGAGCCCGCGGCAACCGTTCCCGCAGCCCGCCGCGGCGCCCGCGCGGACCGCGTCCGCGCGCGGGGGGCGCGGGCTCGACGCCCGCGGCCGCCGTCCCGGTTCAGGCCGTCACGTCGTGCCCGTAGAGCCAGTCGAACCGCCCCGCCACGAGCCGCGGCGCCAGCCGCGTCGCCGCCGCCGCCGGGCCGTGGTGCAGCAGGCGCGCCAGCGGGTGGCGCTGGTGGAACATGCGCGCATTCGCCCGGCTCCGCGCCTGCACCCGGGCCGCGCGCGGCCAGCGGCGGCGCTCGTAGGCGGCCACCGCCTCGGGCACCGTCCGGCCGGGCTCGGCGAGCATCCGCGCCAGCACGACCGCGTCCTCGAGCGCCTGCGCCGCGCCCTGCGCCATGAAGGGCTGCATCGGGTGCGCCGCGTCGCCGGCGAGCGCCATGTGACCTTGCGTCCAGCGCACCTGCTCGGGCCGGGTGAAGAGCCCCCAGACCCAGGCCTCGTCGACCGCGTCGAGGAGCGCCGTCACCTCGCCCCGCCAGCCGGCGAAGCCGGCCCGCAGCCGTTCGGGATCGCCGGGCTGGCGCCAGCCCTCGGCCGTCGTCTCGCCGGCCTCCTCGACCGCCACCAGGTTGACGAGGCTGCCGCCGCGCAGGAGATAGGTCACGAGGTGCCGCCCCGGGCCGACCCACACCGTCGCGTCGGGCGCGACCAGGTCCCGCGGCAGCCGCTCGGCCGGCACCAGCGCCCGCCAGGCCACCATGCCGGAGAAGTCCGGCTCCCGCCGGCCGTTCAGCCTGTCGCGGAGGGTCGAGCGGATGCCGTCGGCCCCGACCGCTAGGTCGGCGTCGAGCGACGGGCGCGTCTCGCCCGTCTGGGCGTCGGCGCAGTCGAGGGTGATGCCCTCCGCCCGGTCGGCATAGTCGGTCGCGCGCACGCCGGTCTCGATCGCCACCCCCGCGGCGCGGGCGCCGTCGGCCAGAATCTCCAGCAGGTCGGCGCGGTGCAGGTGCAGGTAAGGCGCCCCCCAGCGCAGCCCCGCCGAGGGCCCGAGCGGCAGGCGCAGGATCACGCGCCCGTCGAGCCCGTCGCGCATGACCGCGGCACCCGGCGCGAACCCGCGCGCGCGGAGCGGCTCCGCCAGCCCCAGCCAGTCGAGCGCCCTGACCGCGTTGGGGCTCAACTGCAGCCCGGCCCCGGCCTCGCCGAGCGCAGGCTGGCGCTCGACCAGCCGGACCCGCCAGCCGGTGCGCGCGAGCGCGAGCGCCGCCGCCATGCCGGCGATGCCTCCGCCGGCGACCGCCGCCGTGCCCGCCATCAGTACTCCCAGGGATCGACGAAGGTCAGGCGCCAGACGTTCTGCCGTCCGCCGACGCCCCGCTCGACGCGGGCCGCGAGGTCGTCCGCGCCCTTGACGATCCCGCCGTCGCTGATCTCGAGCCCGCGGTCGAGCAGGTCCGCCGCAAGCTGCCGGGCGAAGTTCTGCGCGAGCCGCACGTCGGTCGGCGAGGACGGGATCTCGATCTCGTGGCCGACGAAGGGCGCGAGGCCGGAGGTGACGATGCCCTGGTGCTCGCCCGGCAGCGCCTCGGTCCGGTAGTAGCGGGTCCAGAGGTCGAGCGGCGCGTGCTCGCGCACCAGGTCCTCGCGCGCGCCTGCCAGCCCCTCGGGCTTCAGCGCCGTCGAGGAGGCGCGCCAGGCGACCGCGAGCGCGCCGAGCTCCCCGCCGAGCGCCGCCGCCGCCGTCGTCACCGCCGCCGCCCGGTTGAACGCGGCGTCGCGGCCGGCCGGCTGCTCCTCCCCGTCGAAGCCGAAGTCGTAGAGCACCACGTGCGCCTTGTGCCGCTTGACCGCGCGCCCGACCTCGTCCCAGTCGCGCGGCGCGAAGAAGGTCGCGAGCCCGTCCACGTCCTTGATCCGCACCGGCGCCAGCGTGATCGCGACGCCGACGCCGCCGAGCCAGAGCGCGATCAGCTGGTGCTCGGGCTCGGGCTTGCGGAGCTGGACCAGCCCCGGCTCGCGCTGCAGGCCGTCGAGCACGCCGTTGATCTCGTGCTCCCGCGCCTCGCCGCCCGCCTCCTCGACCGCGCGGGTGACGAGCGAGACGACCCGCCGGCGCGGCATCTCGGTCGGCTCGGCGAGCGGCAGGGTCGCGGTGAAGAGCGATCTCGGCCGCATGACCTCGTGGAACGTGTTCTCGAGATCGACGATCTTCTCGAGCCGCTGGCGTTCCTTCCTGCCGATGTCGAACATGACGACCGCTCCCCCACCCGTCGCGCCGCGGGGCCGATTGTGCCGAAAGCGGGAGAGCCACGCAAAGGACTTCTCGGAGCGTGCGCGCGCGGCCCGTCCGGGCGGCCGGGCCCGCGCCGCCCGGCCGGGCGGCGCCGGCGGGCGCGGGCTCGACGCCCGCGGCCGCCGTCCCGGGACGCGGGGTCAGTTGTCGCGGAAGCTGCGGAGCTTGCGCGACCGGCTCGGGTGCTTGAGCTTGCGCAGCGCCTTGGCCTCGATCTGGCGGATGCGCTCGCGGGTGACCGAGAACTGCTGGCCGACTTCTTCCAGCGTGTGGTCGGTGTTCATGCCGATGCCGAAGCGCATCCTCAGCACCCGCTCCTCGCGCGGGGTCAGCGAGGCGAGAACGCGAGTAGTCGTGTCCTTGAGGTTGGCCTGGATCGCGCTGTCGAGCGGCAGCACCGCGTTCTTGTCCTCGATGAAGTCGCCGAGCTGGCTGTCCTCCTCGTCGCCGATCGGCGTCTCGAGGCTGATCGGCTCCTTGGCGATCTTCATCACCTTGCGGACCTTCTCGAGCGGCATCTGCAGCTTGGTCGCCAGCTCC
>DATKCY010000118.1:0-3182 GCA_035512995.1 Thermohalobaculum sp. | reverse complement strand
CGCGCGCCAGCGCCTCGGTCTCGGCGGGCGTGTGGCTGACCACCCGCAGCATCTGCCGGTGCGACCAGACATCGTGCTCGAGGGGCGCGACGTTCAGGTCGCCGACCAGCACCTGCGGCCCCGTAAGCCCGGCGCTCCACGCCGCCATCCGCCCCAGACCATCGAGCTTGTGCGCGAACTTCGCATTTTTCGCCGGGTCCGGCTCGTCGCCGCCCGCGGGGACGTAGAGGTTGTGCAGCACCGTCCCGTCCGGCAGCCGCGCCGCCGCGTGCCGCGGGTGGCCGTTGCGGCAGAGCCCGGCATCGCCCTCGGGGCCGAGGTCCTGAAGCGGCACGCGGGCCAGGATCGCGACGCCGTGGTATCCCTTCTGCCCGCGGCAGACGAGGTGCCGGTAGCCCATCTCCGCGAACCGCTCCCCCGGAAATTTTTCCACGGGGCACTTGGTCTCCTGCAGGCAGAGCACGTCGGGCCGCTCCTCCTCGAGAAAGCGCAGGACGAGGCCGCTGCGCAGGCGCACCGAGTTGATGTTCCAGGTCGCGATCGAGAGCGGCATGCAGTGATCCGGCGGCGGGGCATGAGCGAAGGGTGACGCGCGCGCAACACCCCGGACAAAGAAGCGCCCGGTGTTGGGGGACACCGGGCGCAGCCCTTGAAATCGGGCGGTAGTGCGGGCTGGGTAGAGGGGGAAAACCCGCCCGCTTTGCGGCAGCGTGTGGGGGAAACCGCTGCCTATTCTCGAAGATGGGGCGGTGGATGTGCCATATCAAGTCCCGCTTTCAGTCCCGAGGCGATATCCTCCCGGTTCCGTGAGGAGGACCGTGGCGTTCGCCGGATCGGGCTCGATCTTCTGGCGCAGCCGGTAGACGTGCGTCTCGAGCGTGTGGGTGGTGACGCCGGCGTTGTAGCCCCAGACCTCGCGGAGCAGCGTCTCGCGGTCGACCGTCCGCCCGCTGGCCCGGTAGAGGTATTTGAGGATGTTCGTCTCCTTCTCGGTCAGCCGGATCTTGCGCTCGGCTTCGTCGCTCAGGGTCTTCGTTCCCGGCCGGAAGCTGTAGGGACCGACGGTAAAAACCGCGTCCTCCGACTGCTCGTGCTGGCGGAGCTGGGCGCGGATGCGCGCGAGCAGCACCGCGAACCTGAAGGGCTTGGCGACATAATCGTTGGCCCCGGCGTCGAGGCCGAGGATCGTGTCGCTGTCGGTCGTGTGGCCCGTGAGGATCAGGATCGGGCACTTGACGCCCTGCCGGCGCATCAGCCGGCAGACCTCGCGCCCGTCCATGTCGGGCAGGCCGACGTCGAGGATCACGAGGTCGTGAGCCTCGGTCTTCGCGCGCTCGAGCCCGCGCTGCCCGGTCTCGGCCTCGAACACGTCGAATTCCTCGACGACCATCAGCTGCTCGGCCAGCGCCTCGCGCAGGTCGTCGTCGTCGTCGACGATCAGGATCTTCTTGGCGACGGCCATGCCGGCTCCTCCCGCGTTGCGTTCCGCCGGAGAAGATCGGCGATCCGGCGCCCGCGCCCAAGGATTGCGTCAGCGGCTCACCGAATCGTCAGCCCCGGGCCGCCTTTGTTACGGAGCGGTGGGCATTCGCCGGTCATGCCGCCTATATTCGCGGCGTGACGCGCCCTGAGGAAAGCGAGACGTTCGGCCTGACGGTCGAGGAGCGGGTGGCCCGCGCCCGCGCCGATCTGAGGATCGGGGCGCCGATCGCGCTCGTCTCGGGCTCCGGCGGCGCCCTCGTCGTCGCGGCGGAGACGATCGGCGCGGGGCGGCTCGTCCAGCTCCGCGCGCTCGGTCCGGCGGCGCTCGACCTCGCCGTCTCGCACCGCCGCGCCGACACGCTCCGCGCGCGCGCCTACGACGGCCTGCTCGCGCGGGTCGTGCTCGACGACGGCGCGACCGAGGACTGGGTGCTGGCGACCGCCGACCCGAGCCGCGACCTCGCGACGCCGCTCAAGGGCCCCTACCGGACGCGGCGCGAGGGGCCGGCCGACCTGCACGCGCTGGCGCTCATGCTGACCAAGCAGGCGCGGCTCCTGCCGGCCGCCGTGGTCGCGGTCTGGGAGGAGGCGGAGGCCGTGCGCCGGATCGCGGCGCGGGCGGGCCTGGCCGAGCTCTCCGAGATCATGGTGCGCCGGGCGGCCGAGGGCCCGGTCAGGCTGCGCCGCGTCTCCGCCGCCCGCGTGCCGACCCGGTTCGCGGCGGCCGGCCGCGTCCACGTCTTCCGCCCGGACGACGGCGGCGAGGAGCACTACGCGGTCGAGACCGGGCAGCCGGACCGCCGGCAGCCGGTGCTGGCGCGGCTGCACTCGGCCTGTTTCACGGGCGACGTGCTCGCGTCGCTCAAATGCGACTGCGGGCCGCAGCTCGCGGCCGCGATGAAGCAGATCGCCGAGGCGGGCGCGGGCGTGCTCCTCTACATGAACCAGGAGGGGCGGGGCATCGGGCTCGCCAACAAGATGCGCGCCTACGCGCTGCAGGACCAGGGCTTCGACACGGTCGAGGCGAACCACCGGCTCGGATTCGAGGACGACGAGCGCGACTTCCGGCTCGGCGCCGAGATGCTGAAGATGCTCGGCTTCTCGGGCGTGCGCCTGATGACGAACAACCCGAAGAAGGTCGTGACGATGGAGGCGTCCGGGCTCCACGTCGCCGAGCGCGTGCCGCTGCAGGTCGGGCGCACGCCCGAGAACGCGGCCTACCTGGCGGTCAAGGCGGCGAAGAGCGGCCACCTGCTGTGACGCGGGCGCCGGGCCGGCTCGACCTCGTCGTGGGGCCGTGGGGCGCGCGCTTCGCCGGGCGCCGCTTTCCCTGCTCGCTCGGCCGCGGCGGGGTCGTGGCGGCGTCGGCCAAGCGGGAGGGCGATCTTGCGAGCCCCGCCGGCGCGTGGCGCATTCTCGGCGGCTACTGGCGGGCCGACCGGCTGGCGCGGCCGCGGACCGGGCTCGCCCTCGTGCCCCTCGGGCCGCAGCAGGGCTGGGCCGAGGACCCGGAGGATCCGGCCTACAATTGGCCGATCCGGCATCCGCACGCGTATCCCGCCGACCGGATGCGCCGGGGCGATACGCTCTACGACATCTGCCTCGTGACCGACCACAACCGGCCGGTCGTGCCGGGCGAGGGCAGCGCGATCTTCGTCCACCTCTGGCGCGGGCCCCGCCGCCCGACGGCCGGCTGCGTC
>DATKCY010000117.1:0-5110 GCA_035512995.1 Thermohalobaculum sp. | reverse complement strand
ACAGCGTGATCGGCATGGACAAGGCCGAGCCGCTCAGGCGCTTCGTCACCGGCATGGGGACGGGGCGGTTCGAGCCCGCGCTCGAGCGCCCCACGATCTGCGGCACCCTGGTCGGGACCGACGACGCGACCGGCCTCGCCCGCTCGGTCGAGCCGATCCGCCTCGACGGCCGCCTCCGTCCCGCCGCCCCGGGGCAGGGGTGACCGTCCGGGGCGGTGCGCTCAGCCGTGTTCGGTCGGCGCCGTCTCCATGGTCTCCTGGCTCGCGCCATTGCCGATGTCGTCGAGCGCGCGCTTCAGGCGCAGGCTGTCGAGCGTCGCGATCGGCAGGTTCGCGAGGATGCCGATCCGGCGGTCGAGCATGCCGTAGGCCTGATCGAAGGCCAGCGCGATCTCGGCCTCCGTTCCCGTCGCCTGCGCGGGATCGGGCATGCCCCAGTGCGCGGTCATCGGCTGGCCGGGCCAGGCCGGACAGACCTCGCCCGCCGCGTCGTCGCAGACGGTGATGACGAAGTCCATCCGGGGGGCGTCCGCGGCCGCGAACTCGTCCCAACTCTTCGAGCGGAGCCCCTCCGTGTCGTGGCCGAGGTGGCGGAGGAGGCTTAGCGCCCTCTCGTTCACCTCGGCCTTCGGGTGGCTGCCGGCGGAGTAGGCGCTCAGCCGACGCGGCCACCCCTTCCTGCAGATCGCCTCGGCCATGATCGACCGGGCCGAGTTGCCGGTGCAGAGGAAGAGGATGTTCCAGGCCTTCTGGGTCTCGTGGGCCATACCCGTGCGCCTTCGCTGCGGACTCGGGGTCTCTTTACCGCTCCGCAATGACAATCGGGTGACAGCCGCTCACTCGAACATCGCGCGCAGATCGACCGTGCCGCGCTCGTTCAGGTCGCCCCAATGCCGGCGGAGGAAGGCGTCCGCCGCGTCGATCCCCCTCGCCCGCAGGTGGTCGAGCAGCGCCGGGTCCGGCATCAGCTTCGAGGCGACGTTGAGCTCGGCCATCGTCTCGTCGTCCCGGATCGAGTGGATCAGCACGTCCGCCATCTCGCCCCGGCCGATCCGCCCCGTCTCGATCAGGCGGTGCGCGAAGTCGATCGCGCGGAGCTCGCGCAGGAGCGACGAGTTGAAGCTGATCTCGTTGATCCGGTTCAGGATGTCGCGGGCGGCCCGCGGCACGCCCGGGCGCTCGATCGGGTTGATGTGGACGATCATGATGTCCCGGCTCGGCATCCGGAACAGCGGGAAGAGGGGAGGGTTGCCGGTATAGCCGCCGTCCCAGTAAGGCTGGCCGTCGATCTCGATCGCCTGGAAGAGCGTCGGCAGGCAGGCGGAGGCGAGCAGCACGTCGATCGATAGCTCCCTGTCCTCGAACACCCGGATCTTGCCGGTCTCGACATTGGTGGCCGCGACGAAGAGGTGGGGCACGCAGTCCCGGCAGACGGCCGGCCAGTCGACCATCTCCTCCAGCAGATCGCGCAGCGGGTGGTAGTTGAGCGGGTTCCAGTCATAGGGAGAGAGGCTGCGCTGCAGCACGTCCCCGACCACATAGGCCGGCGAGCGGTAGAGGTGGGTCGCGACCTCGGCCGCCCCGGGGCCGAGCAGCGCGAGCCAGTTGCGGAGCGGGGCGAAGCGCGCCGCCGCGTCGCTGCGGATGCTGCCCCAGAACCGGTCGAGCTGGTCGCGCGCGCCCGCGTTGCCGCCCGCGAGCCAGCCGGTCTTGAACATGGCCGCGTTCATCGCGCCGGCCGAGGTGCCGGAGATGCCCTGGACGGCCAGCCGCTTCTCCTCGAGCAGCCGGTCGAGCACGCCCCAGGTGAAGGCGCCGTGCGCGCCCCCGCCCTGGAGCGCCAGGTTCGCGGTCTTGATCCGGTGGCTGGCGGTCACGTGCCGGCGCCCGGCTTCACAGAGCCGTCCAGCCGCCGTCGATGCTGATCGACGTGCCCGTGATCTCGGCCGCGTCCTCCGAGCAGAGGAAGGCGACCGTGCCGCCGATCTGCTCGACGGTCGCGAACTTCTTCGAGGGCTGGCGCTCGAGCAGCACCGCGCGAATCGCCGTCTCGCGGTCCATGCCGTACTGCTTCATCGTGTCCGGGATCTGCTTTTCGACGAGCGGCGTCAGCACGTAGCCGGGGCAGACGGCGTTGCACGTGATGTCCTCCTTGGCCGTCTCGAGCGCGACGACCTTGGTCAGCCCCATCATCCCGTGCTTCGCCGCGACATAGGCCGACTTGTAAGGCGACGCCGTAAGCCCATGCGCCGACGAGATATTCACGATTCGCCCCCAGCCGCGGGCGCGCATCGCCGGCACCGCCGCGGCGGTCGTGTGGAAGGCCGAGGAAAGGTTGATCGCGAGGATCGCATCCCACTTCTCGACCGGGAATTCCTCGATTGGCGCCACGTGCTGGATGCCCGCATTGTTGACCAGGATATCGACGCCGCCGAACCGCTCGACCGCCTGCTCGATCAGCGCGCGGCACTCGTCCACCTTGCCCATGTCGGCGCGGATGAAGGCCACCTCGACGCCCGTCTCCTCGGTCATCTCGCGCGTCGCCTGTTGCGCCTTTTCGTTTTCGCTGTGGGAGTTTAGGACAACCTTCGAGCCCCGATTCGCCAGCTCCTTCGCGATCCCGAGCCCGATGCCGGAGGTCGAGCCTGTGACGACGGAAACCTTGCCGTTGAGCGTCATGAAAGGATCCTCCTCGACGGGATGCGGGCAGGCGCGCGCCCTTGCTCTACACTATCGTCCGGAACCGGGATGACGAGAGCCGCGGGAACGACATGATGGCGCGGAGCATAAAAAAAGGCGCCCCCCGAAGGGGGCGCTTAGGTGTTGAGGCAGGTTTCATACAGGCAAGAAACCTATCGAGCAGTGGGGTTAGAATGGCAGAACATCTCTCGGACGACAAGAGCCTTTTGGCCCGGATGCTCAGGAAGTTTCGCCTCGCTGCCCTGGTTCGCGCGGTGGTTGTGCTGGCATCCACGCTCCTGGCCGCGACCGCGTCCGCGCAGCCGACCCACGGGCTTGCCATGCACGGAGAACCGGTTCTCGACAAGGACTTCAAGCATTTACCTTATGCGAATCCCGAGGCCCCCAAGGGCGGCACGGCCGTCTTCGGGGAGACAGGCAGCTTCGACAGCCTGAACCCTTACGTGCTCAAGGGCCGCGCGCCCTGGGGCGTGCGCGAGCACGTGGTCGAGAGCCTGATGGCGCGGAGCTGGGACGAGCCGTTCGCGCTCTACGGCCTGCTGGCCGAAAGCGTCGAGGTGCCCGAGGACCGAAGCTGGGTCGAGTTCACGCTGAACCCGGATGCCCGCTTCTCCGACGGCAGCCCGGTCACGGTCGAGGACGTGATCTGGTCGCTCGAGACCCTGGGAACGCAAGGCCACCCGCGCTACCGCAACTCCTGGGGCGCGGTCGAGAGCGTCGAGGCCGTCGGCGAGCGGGGCGCCCGCATCTCCTTCAACGAGCCGAACCGCGAGCTGCCGATGATCTTCGGGCTCAGGCCCGTCCTGAAGAGGGCGCAGTTCGAGGGCCGCGACTTCGCCGACGCGACCGACGTCGAGATCATCGGCTCGGGGCCTTACACGATCGGCGACTACGAGTCCGGCCGCTTCATCGAGTTCGAGCGCGACCCGGACCACTGGGGCGCCGACCTCGGCGTCAGCGCGGGGCTGAACAACTTCGACACCATCCGCTACGAGTATTTCCGCAACGCCGACGCGCTCTGGGAGGCGGTCAAGAGCGGCGGCATCTCGATCTTCAACGAGTACGACCCCGTCCGCTGGGCCGAGGGCTACACCTTCCCGGCGGCCGTGCAGGGCGAGATCGTCAAGGGCGAGATCGAGCACGGCCGGCCGACCGGCATGTACGGCTTCGTCTTCAACACCCGGCGCGCGCCCTTCGAGGACCGCCGCGTGCGCGAGGCGCTGGCGCTGACGCTCGACTGGGAGTGGGTCAACGAGCGCCTGTTCCGCAACCAGTATGCCCGCATCCAGAGCTATTTCGACAACTCGCCGCTCGCGTGGGAAGGCGAGCCGGGCCCGGCGGAGGCGGAGATCCTGGCCGCGAGCGACCTGCCCGGCGACGCGGCGATGGAAGGCTGGCGCCCGCCCGAGAGCGAGGGCACCGGCCGCGACCGGCGCAACCTGCGCCGGGCAATGGAGCTCCTGAACGAGGCCGGCTGGCAGGTCGAGGACGGGGTGCTCGTGAACGGCGACGGCAAGCCCTTCGCCTTCGAGATCCTCGTCGGCTCGACCGAGGAGGAGACGCTCGCGAGCCTCTGGGCGGAGGGCCTGTCCCGCCTCGGCATCCGGGCCACCGTCCGCCGCGTGGACGACGCGCAGTATGTCGAGCGCCGGCGCAGCTACGACTACGACGTCACCGTCAATCGCTGGTTCCTCAGCCTCAGCCCGGGCACCGAGCAGCGGCTCTATTTCGGCAGCACGGGCCGCGAGGAGCCGGGGAGCCGCAACTACATGGGCGTCGACGACCCCGCCGTCGACACGGCGATCGACGCGCTGCTCGCGGCCGAGACCCGCGAAGGCTTCGAGGCGGCGGCCAAGGCGCTCGACCGCGTCCTCTCGGCCGGCATCTACGTGATCCCGCTCGGCGTGCTGCCGACCGACCGCGTCGCCTGGAAGAAGGGATTCGCGAAGCCCGAGCAGGACGCCCTCTACGGCTGGCGCCCCGAGGTCTGGTGGAAGGAGGAGTAGCCCCGGATTGACCACCGGCACGCCGGGTCGTGTAGGCTCGCCGCTCGCACACGGATTCGGATCAGGCGGGGCAGGGGCGCGCGTGCTCGACAAGGTGGGGGCCGAGGCCCGGCTCAAGGAAATCTTCGGCTTCGAGGGGTTCCGTTCGGGGCAGGCGGAGATCGTCGAGGCGATGCTGGCGGGCGAGGACCTGCTCGCGATCATGCCGACCGGCGGGGGAAAATCGCTCTGCTATCAGCTCCCCGCCGTCATGGACGCGGGGCTGACGGTCGTCATCTCGCCGCTGATCGCGCTGATGCAGGACCAGGTGGCGGCGCTCAGGGCGAACGGCGTCGCTGCGGGCGCGCTCTCCTCCGCGGCGACGCCGGAGGAGACCGAGACGCTGCGGGCCGAGCTGAGGCAGG
>DATKCY010000116.1:0-3012 GCA_035512995.1 Thermohalobaculum sp. | reverse complement strand
GCGGCGGCGCCGCATCGCCCTCGTAGCGGAAGGGCTCGGGCCAGCTCGACGGCGCGCCGGCGCCGGCCGCGACCGTGCCCAGGTCGAGCCGGTGCTCGAGGTCGGGCTCCGGGCTCGCGGCGAGCAGCGCGCGGGTGTAGGGGTGCCGCGGCGCGCCGAAGAGCGCGGCCGTCGGTCCCTCCTCGACCACCCGGCCGGCGCGCATCACCAGCACCCGGTCGGCGAGGCGGGCGACGACCGCGAGGTCGTGGCTGATGAAGAGGTAGCTGAGCCCCATCTCCGCCTCGAGCTCGGCCATCAGGTCCAGCACCTCGGCCTGCACGCTGACGTCGAGCGCCGAAGTCGGCTCGTCGCAGACCAGCAGCTCGGGCTCGAGCGCGAGCGCGCGGGCGATCGCGATCCGCTGGCGCTGCCCGCCGGAGAAAGCATGCGGGAAGCGGCCCAGATGGTCGGGCGAGAGGCCGACCCGGCCCATCAGATAGGCCGCGCGCTCGCGTCGCTCGGTCCGCGAGCCGATGCCGTGGACCTTCAGGGGCTCGGTCACGATGTCCTGCACCGACATGCGCGGGCTGAGCGCGGCATAGGGGTCCTGGAACACCATCTGCGCCTGCCGGCGAAAGCCCTTGAGCCGCTCGCCGGAGAGCGCGGTCACGTCCTCCTCGCCGCCGCAGCTGGGGCGGAAGCGGATCTGCCCGCCGGGGTCGGCGCGCTCCATGCGCAGCACCAGCTTGGCGGCGGTGGTCTTGCCTGAGCCCGACTCGCCCACGACCGCGAGCGTGCGCCCGCGCGCGAGCCGGAAGTCGAGGCCGGAGAGCGCGCGGACCGGCGGCTCGTCGGGCCGGAAGCTGTGGCGCCGGCCGGGATAGGTCTTGGAGAGGTTGCGGACCTCGAGGATCGGGTCCCGGACCGCCGGGGCCGGCCGGTCCTGCATCTCGTGCGGGATCTTCGGCGCCGCCTCGATCAGCCGGCGGGTGTAGGGGTGGCGGGGATCGGTCAGCACGGCCGCGGCGGGTCCGCGCTCGACCAGCCGGCCGTGCTTCAAGACGACGACCCCGTCGGCCATGTTGGCGACGACCCCGAGGTCGTGGGTGATCATCAAGAGCCCCATGCCGTGCTCGCGCTGCAGCCGGCCGAGCAGGTCGAGCACCATCGCCTGGGTGGTGACGTCGAGCGCGGTCGTCGGCTCGTCGGCGATCAGGAGCGCGGGGTTGCCGACCATCGCCATCGCGATCATCGCCCGCTGGCGCAGGCCCCCGCTGAGTTCGAACGGATAGGCGCGCCAGGCGCGGACGGGGTCGGGGAAGCCGACCTCCTCGAAGATCGCCATCACCCGGTCGCGCGCGGGGCGGCCGCTCGTTCCGTGCACCTCGAGCGCCTCGCACACCTGCGAGCCGATGGTGTGCAGCGGCGAGAGCGCGCTCATCGGCTCCTGGAAGATCATCGCGAGCCGCCGGCCGCGCAGCCGGCGCATCGCGCGGCGGTCGAGCGTGAGCAGGTCGTCGCAGCCCCCGTCCTCGGCCCTGAGCAGCACGCGCCCCTGCGTCACCCGTGCGCCGCCGGGCAGGAGCCGCATAATCGCCTTGCCGGTCAGGGTCTTGCCCGAGCCCGACTCGCCCACCAGCGCCAGCGTCTCGCCGGGAGCGACCGAGAAGGACAGACCCTCCATCACCGGCACCTCAAGGGCGCCGGCCCCGAAGACGACCGAAAGATCCTCGACGACCAAGAGCGCGTCCGCCGCCATGTCCCTCTCCGGCCCCAACGGCTGCAAGCCTCGCCGAGCCGGGCTCCGGATGCAAGTCCGGGGGAAAAGCGGCGGAGGCTGTTGCACGCGGTCCACCGCACCATGCGCCGAGGGCGGGACGAAGGGGTGCGGTCGACCGGTGCCTGCTGCCGCGGAACGGCGCGGACAGGTTTTACTTCCTCCCGGAACGCAGCCTGCGGCATCCGCGTTTTGTCATGTATCGTCCGTCAGGGACGGGAATGTGGGTGGGAATGGAGGACTTCATGAGATCACGCACGACGATTTTGATCGCGGCGCCCGCCTTCGCGGCGGCGCTCGCGCTGTCGCCGACATCCATGCCCGACGGCGGGCCGGGCCTCGGCGTGCCGGGCGCGAGCGCGCAGGGCGCGAGCGGCGGTGCCGGCGGCGTCCGCGGTGCCGGCGGCGGTGGACCCGGCGGCGGCCAGGGCGGCCCCGGGGCCTCGGCCGGCGCGTCCGCGGCCGGCGGCTTCGGCGGCGGGCAGGGCGCCTCGGCCCAGGGCTTCGGGGCGGGCGGCAACCTGACGCCGGGCCTGCAGGGCGAAACCGCGAGCGCGCTCGGCGGCTACAATGCCGCCGGCGCGGCCGACCCTGCCCTCCAGAATGCCGCGAGGGAGTCGATGGTCGGCCTGATCGGCGCCTACGAGCGAGAGGACGAGGATGCCCTCGCCGAAATCCGGGACGAGTTCGACGAGGAGACGATCCAGGCGCTGAACGACCTCCTCAACCCCGAGTAGGACGCCGGAAATGACCTCGCGGACCGCCCCGGCGCCGTCCGGCGCCGGGGCGGTCGCGCGTGCGGTGCGCGCGCACCGCAGGTGCGAGACAATCGCACCGATGCGGCCCCTGAGGCCGCTTCCGGTAAGGCCCGGTTAACTATGGGCCCCGGACGCTGCCGCGATGAGCAACTATCGCCGCGCATGGCGGGAGGCCGGCACCTGGTTCTTCACGGTCGCGCTGGCCGACCGCCGGTCGCGCCTGCTTGTCGAGCGGATCGCGCCGCTGCGCCTCGCGCTCGCGCACGTCCAGGCGCGGCATCCTTTCCGCGTCGAGGCGGCTCGCACCCTACTTGCTGGGGCGGCGACATGGCCGGCGTCCCGGACGGCCGCTTCGGCGAGGCGCCGTAGGGTGCGATGAAATCGCACCGTTTTGCGGCGGGGATTTGGCCGATTTCATCGCATCCTACTTGCTACTTGCCGACGCAGTGTAGAGTGCCCCAACTGACATTGCGCACGACGGCCACATCCTGTAGA
>DATKCY010000115.1:0-4298 GCA_035512995.1 Thermohalobaculum sp. | reverse complement strand
GGCGGCCAGCGCGTGGGCCAGGCTGGCGGCGGGGCGGGCGGGGAGGCCGGCGGCGCGGGCGCGGGCCGCGAGGCGCTCGGCGGGGATCGCGGCGTCGGTGTCGGGGATGGTGACGGTGAGCGCGCCCGTGGCGAGGGGGGCGAAGGGGGCAAAAAAATCCTCGGCGGCCTTGGTGTCGAGCATGCCGGCGATCAGCCAGAGCGGTTTCTTTGGCTCGACCGCGGCGACGGTCTGGCTGAGCGCCCGGCCGGCGGCGGCGTTGTGGCCGCCGTCGAGCCAGAGCTCGGCGTTTCGGGGCAGCGCGTCGACCAGAGGGCCGGAGGCCAGGCGCTGCATCCGGGCCGGCCACTCCGCGTCGGCAAGCGCCGCGCGGGCGGCGGCGTCGGGAATCTTCAGGGCATGGAGGGCGGCGATGGCGATGCCGGCGTTCTGCACCTGGTGGGGCCCGAGCAGGCGCGGGGGGTCGAGGGCGAGGCGGCCCAAAGAGTCCTCGTAGGCGAGGCGGCCGTCCCGGAGGCCGACGGTCCAGTCGCGGCCGGCAAGGCGGAGGGGGGCGTCGAGCTTCTCCGCGCGGGCCTCGATGGTGGCGAGGGCGTCGGGGGGCTGCTCGCCGACGATGCAGGGGACGCGCGGCTTCAGGATGCCGGCCTTCTCGCCCGCGATCTCGGCCAGCGTGTCGCCGAGATACTGCTGGTGGTCGAGCGAGACGGGCGTGATGACGGTGAGCGCCGGGCGGTCGATCACGTTGGTGGCGTCGAGGCGGCCGCCCAGGCCCGTCTCCAGGAGCGTCCAGTCGGCGGGGGTCCGCGCGAAGGCGAGGAAGGCGGCGGCGGTGGTGATCTCGAAGAAGGTGATGGGCTCGGCGCCGTTGACCTCCTCGCACTCGGCGAGGAGCCGGCTGAGGTCGGGCTCGTCGATCAGGCGGCCGGCGACGCGGATGCGCTCGTGGAAGCGGGCGAGGTGGGGGGAGGTGTAGGCGTGGACGCGGGCGCCCTGGCGCTCCAGGCCCGCGCGGAGCATGGCGAGCACCGAGCCCTTGCCGTTGGTGCCGGCGATGTGGACGACCGGGGGGATGCGGCGCTCGGGGTGGTCGAGGCGGGCGAGCAGGCGCTCGACCCGGCCGAGCGTCAGGTCGATGATCTTCGGGTGCAGCGTCAGCAGGCGCGCGAGGATCGCGTCGCTCGGGGGCGGCGCGCTCACTCGGGCGCGGGCTCGGGCAGGGCCATGAGGGCGCCGGCGCGCATCGGCTCCTCCTGCATCAGCATGCGCAGGATGCGGCCGAGTTCGTCGCGCATCGCCCGGCGGTCGACGACGCGGTCGATCATGCCGTGGTCGAGCAGGTACTCGGCGCGCTGGAAGCCCTCGGGCAGCTTCTCGCGGATCGTCTGCTCGATCACGCGGGGGCCGGCGAAGCAGATCAGCGCGTCGGGCTCGGCGATGTGGATGTCGCCGAGCATGGCGTAGGAGGCGGTGACGCCGCCCGTGGTCGGGTGGGTCAGGACGACGATGTAGGGCAGGCGGGCGTCGCGCATCATCTCGACCGCGATCGCGGTGCGCGGCATCTGCATGAGGCTGAGGATCCCCTCCTGCATGCGCGCGCCGCCGGCGGAGGGGAAGACGACGAGGGGGCTCCGGCGCTCGACCGCGGTCTCGGCGGCGGCGAGCATCGCGTTGCCGACGGCCATGCCCATCGAGCCGCCCATGAAGGCGAAGTCGTGCGCGGCGGCAACCGTCGGCAGTCCGTGGATCGGGCCCGCGGCGACGAGGATCGCCTCGTCCTCGCCGGTCTTCCGCCGGGTCTCGCGCAGGCGGTCGGAATAGCGCTTCTGGTCGCGGAAGTGGAGCGGGTCGGCCGTGGGCTCGGGGTAGGCGATGGTCTCGAACGCGCCGTTGTCGAACAGCGTGGCGAAGCGGTCGCGCGCGGCGATCTGCATGTGGTGCCCGCAGTTCGAGCAGACGTGCAGGTTGTCGCGGAAGTCGCGGTGAAAGATCATCTGCCCGCAGTCGTCGCACTTGAGCCAGAGGTTCTCCGGCGTCTCGCGGCGCTGGAAGAACGACTTGAGCTTGGGGGGCACGTATTCGGTGATCCAGTTCATCGCGTCGGCGTCCTCCCGGTGCGGCCGCGCTTATGTAGCGCCGACGGGGCGCGGGCGCAAACGGAGGCACGGCCCCCGGTCAGACCTTCCAGAAGACGACGGCGATCCAGAGGACGGCGAGCGCCAGCGCACCCCAGAGGACGAGGCCCACGAGCCAGATCCAGATCAGGAAGACGTAGGCCGCGCCGAGGAGGCCGATGAACAGGCGGTCGCCGCGCGTCGTCTCGTGCCCGAGGATGCCGACCCTCGGCGCGCCGCCGGGGCGCCAGACCTCGAGCGCGCCCATCAGCGCGATGGCGCCGAAGACGAACAGGAAGAAGGCCATCGTCGCCCGCGTCCAGGCCATCCAGCCGCCGAACAGGGGCTCGGTCCACCAGGCGAAGCTGAAGAGCGCCGGGTCCTCCATCTCAGACCCTCCCGAGGGCGAAGCCCTTGGCGATGTAGTTGCGCACGAAGTAGATGACGAAGGCGCCGGGGATGATGGTCAGCACGCCGGCGGCGGCGAGGAGGCCGAGCTCGTAGCCGCTGGTCGACGCCGTCCTGGTCATCGTGGCCGCGATCGGCTTCGCCTCGACGCTGGTCAGGGTCTTGGCGAGCAGGAGCTCGACCCAACTGAACATGAAGCAGAAGAACGCGGCGACGCCGATGCCGGCCTTGATCGTCGGCAGGAAGATGCGCGTGAAGAAGCGCGGGAACGAGTAGCCGTCGACATAGGCCGTCTCGTCGAGCTCCTTCGGGACGCCGGACATGAAGCCCTCGAGGATCCAGACCGCGAGCGGGATGTTGAACAGCGTGTGCGCGAGCGCGACCGCGATGTGCGTGTCGAACAGCCCGACCGCCGAGTAGAGCTGGAAGAAGGGCAGCGCGAACACCGCGGGCGGCGCCATGCGGTTGGTCAGGAGCCAGAAGAACAGGTGCTTGTCGCCGAGGAAGCGGTAGCGCGAGAAGGCGTAGGCCGCCGGCAGCGCCGCCGACACCGACAGCACCGTGTTGAACGTCACGTAGGTCAGCGAGTTGACGTAGCCCATGTACCACGTCGGGTCGTTGAAGATCGTGGCGTAGTTCTCGAGCGTGAAGTCGCGCGGGTACATGCTGAACCCGCCCAGGATCTCGTTCGTCGTCTTGAACGACATGTTGATCAGCCAGTAGATCGGCAGCATCAGGAAGATGATGTAGAGGGTCGGGACGATGGCGCTGCGGATCCGCATGGCTCAGAACTCCTCGTCCCGGGTCATCAGGATGTAGAAGACGTAGGAGACGCCGAGCGTGATCAGGAAATAGATCAGGCTCATCGCGCCGGCGTTGCCGAGGTCGAACTGGCCGAGCGCGATCTTGACGAGGTCGATCGAGAGGAAGGTGGTGGAGTTGCCCGGGCCGCCGCCGGTCAGCACGAAGGGCTCGGTGTAGATCATGAAGCTGTCGATGAAGCGGAGCAGGATCGCGATCGTCAGCACGCGCTTCATCTTCGGCAGCTGGATGTGGCGGAACACGGCCCAGGTGCCGGCGCCGTCGATCTTGGCCGCCTGGTAGTAGGCGTCGGGGATCGAGATCAGCCCGGCATAGGCCAGCAGCACGACGAGCGACGTCCAGTGCCAGACGTCCATGAGCACGACCGTGAACCAGGCCGAGAGCGGCTGCTGCGTGTAGTCGTAGTCGAAGCCGAGGCCGTTCAGCACGTAGCCGAGCAGCCCGATGTCGGGCAGGGCGAAGATGTTCCACATCGCGCCGACCACGTTCCACGGGATCAGGAGCGGCAGCGCCATCAGGACGAGGCAGACCGGCACCCAGGGCCCCGAGCGCGGCATGGTGAGCGCGATCGCGACGCCGAGCGGGATCTCGATCACGAGGATCAGGCCGGTGAACAGGAACTGCCGGCCGAGGGCGGCATGGAAGCGCTCCGACGTCAGGATGTCCTGGAAGAACCCGAGGCCGTGCCAGAGGAAGACGTTGCCGCCGAAGGTCTCCTGCACCGAGTAGTTGACCACCGTCATCAGCGGCACGAGGGCGTTGAAGGCGACGAGGATCAGGACCGGCAGGACGAACAGCCATCCGCGCGGGTTTTCGGTCTTCATGCGCAGTCTCCCCGTTCTGGAGGCGGCGTGCGGCGGGGCGAGCCGCCGGGCACTCCTCCTCGGGCGGTCGAGAAGCGGACCGTCATGGCGACGTCATCCCGGTGAGCGAGCGGGCCTCGCGGTGCTCGCG
>DATKCY010000114.1:0-9957 GCA_035512995.1 Thermohalobaculum sp. | reverse complement strand
CCGGCCGCGCCCGCGCCACGGGCGGAACCCGCCGGCGCCGGCTGCCTGCCAGCGCGCGCCCCGCGCCTCCTGCCGGCCGGGCCGGTCCGGGCGGCGGTAGAGCGCCTGTCGCCGCGTCCGAATCTCGGCCGCGTAGTGGTTGCGCACCGATGCGTCGGCGATGGAGCCAAGCGCCGCGCGCAGCCGCTGGTCGAGCGCCGCGCGCCGCTCGGGCGTGTCGAGCGGCGCCGCCGTCTCGCGGAGCCAGAGCTGCTCGATCAGCGGGCGCGCGCCCTCGAGCGCGCGGCCCATGACGGCCGCGCCGCCGGCGCGGATCAGGTCGTCCGGGTCCTGCCCCTCCGGCAGGATGCAGAAGCGGAGCGACTTTCCGGGCGCGAGCAGCGGCAGCGCCAGGTCGACCAGCCGGTTCGCGGCGCGGGCGCCCGCCTCGTCGCCGTCGAGCGCGATCACCGGCTCGTCCGCCATGCGCCAGAGGAGCTGGAGCTGCTCGGCCGTGACCGCCGTGCCGAGCGGGGCGACGGCGTGCGCGAACCCGGCCTGGGCAAGCGCGATCACGTCCATGTAGCCCTCGGCCACGACGACGGTGCCGGCGCGCGCCGCGGCCTCGCGCGCAGGCGCGTGGTTGTAGAGCGCGCGCCCCTTCGAGAAGACCGGCGTCTCGGGCGAGTTCAGGTATTTCGCGCGCGCCTCGGGGCTGAGCGCCCGGGCGCCGAAGGCGATGCAGCGCCCGCGGGCGTCGCGGATCGGGAACATCACGCGGTTGCGGAAGCGGTCGAAGGGCGCGCCGCCGTCGTCGGGCCGGATCGCCAGGCCCGCCGCGATGGCGTCCTCGAGCACCCCCTTCTCCTGGAAGTGCGCGGTCTGGTGCGTGCGGCTGTCGGGCGCGAAGCCGATCTCGAAGCGCTTCAGCGTCGCGTCCGCGAGCCCGCGGCCGGCGAGGTAGTCGCGCGCCGCGTCCCCGCTGCCCCCGCGGAGCGCGAGCTGGAACAGGCGTACCGCCTGCTCCATGACGTCGTGGAGCCGGGCATGGGTGTCGCGCGCCTCGCGGGCGCGGGCGCCGCGGACGCCATCGTGGCGCGGGACCTCCATCCCCGCCTCGCCCGCCAGCCGCTCGACCGCCTCCATGAAGGGCAGGTTCTCGATCTCGGTGACGAAGCCGATGGCGTCGCCCTTCGCCTGGCAGCCGAAGCAGTAGTAGAATCCCTTGCGGTCGTCGACGTGGAAGGACGGCGTCTTCTCCTGGTGGAACGGGCACGGCGCCCACCAGTCGCCTTTCGCGGGGTTCGACTTCCGCCGGTCCCAGACGACCTTGCGCCCGACCACGTCGGAGAGCGTGATCCGCGTGCGAAGCTCGTCGATGAAGCCGGGAGGGAGGGCCATGCGCGCGAGTATCGGGTGGCCGCCCGGAGTCGGCAAGCGGCGCGACGCGCGCCTCCGTCTTTCTGCCGCGTATCCCCGGGGGTCGGAGGGGGGCAGACGGCCCCGCCTCGCTCTCAGCGCGTCAGCGCCGCCCGGATCAGATGCTCCGCCTCGTCCCAGTCGTGGGCGCGGTGGTCGGCCTCCGGGCTCTCGGCCATCAGCTCGCGGAGCGAGGCGGCCCCGACGAAGTGGATGCGCCGGACGTCGGGCGCGTGCCGCGCCGCGTGCTGGTGCTGCAGGGGGCTGTCGTCGACGAAGGCGACGGGCGCCGAGGCCGCCGAGGCGAGCCAGGCGAGCGCGCGGCCCTTGCCGCCGGAGTTGACGACGACGGGGAAGTCCATGCCGAGCGCCGCGAGGTTGCGCCGCCGCGCCGGCCCCGCGAATCGCGGCACGTTGGTCAGCACGACGACCTGCACGTCCTCCGCCAGCCGTTCGAGCGCGGCGGGCGCGCCCGCGACCGCCTCCTGCTCCTCCGTCTCCGCGTGGAAGAAGCGGTCGAGCAGGCGCACGCACTCGACGAACGGCAGCGGCGTGTCCTCGCCGAACGGGAACATCGTCCCCTCGAGCCGGTACTGCGTGAGCCGCATCTCGTGCCCGGTCGAGGGCAGCCAGCGCGCGACATGCGAGGAGAACTCGACCATCACCTCGTCGCAGTCGACCGCCAGCAGCGGCCGGCCGCGGGCGAGGTCGAGGGCGCGAAGCTCCTCGAGGGCGTCCGGGTCGATGCCTTGCTCCAGCCGGGCGAGATCGAGCATGCCCGTCAGGTCCAGTTCGGCAGATCGCCGCCGGGCAGCGCCCTGCGCGCGCCGAGGGGCAGCCCGGGCGCGATGCCGCGGTTCTCGCAGAAGGCGATGAGTGCCGGCTCGTCGGCGAGCAGGAAGTCGAGGACGGAGGCCAGGAACTCGGGCTCGGAGACCCGTGCGCGCAGGGTGGCGGGATCGGTGCCGCTCGCGTCGAGGAAGCCCGCGATCAGCGCATCCTGCGCCGCCATCCAGGCCAGCGCCTCGGCCGCGAGCGCCTCGGCTGCATCGGACGTCATGGCCGCCGCCGGGCGGGCCGCGTGAAAGGGGGGTCTGGTCATCGGCTCCGGAGGTCGGACAGGCGCACGCCCGGAGACCTAGCCGCGGCCGGGCCGGCGCGCAACCCGGGCGCCCGCAGTCAGAGCGGGGCGTCGGGGTCCAGCAGGTCCTCGTCGAGCGAGGCGATCACGTCGTGCTCGAGCCGGTCGAGGGGCGAGAACACGCTCAGCACGTCGGCGTCGAGATCGCCCGCCGCGGGCGACCCGGCCTCGTCGCCGTGGAAGCCGTAGCCGAGCGCGACGCCGATCGCGACCGTCGCCGCCGCCCCCGCAAGGCCGAAGGAGGGGCGGGCGAAGAGCCCTGCGAGGAGCCCCGCGAGCCTGCCGCGAGGGGGCGTCCCAGCCCCCTGCCCCGGCGCCGGCCGCCTCCCGGCGGCCACCATGGCGGCATCGGCCAGCACGCGCGCCGCGAGCGCCGGGCCCGGCGCTGCCTCTGCCACGAGCCGCGCGAGCGCCGCGTCGAGCCGGCGATTGCGTCCTTCACTGCCCGTCGACATCCGACCTCTCCTCGACCATGCGCTTCTGCAATTGCCTCCGCGCCCTTGCCAGCAGGCTTTCAACGGCCTCGACCGACGTTTCCAGCGCCTCGGCGATCTCCGGATTCCCGGCGCCCTCGAAGTGGCGCATCATCAGCGCCCGGCGCTGGCGCTCGGGCAGCTCGATGATCGCGCGCGCGAGCAGTCGCGTCTCCTCGGTGCGGCCGAGGCGCTCGAGCACCGGGACGCTGCCGTCGGCCATCTCGGGCACCTGGTCGATGTCGGCGCTGGGCCGGCGCCGGCGGATGCGGTCGATGCAGAGGTTCTGGGTCACCCGGTAGAGCCAGGTCGAGACCTTGGCCTCGCCCTCGCGCCAGGTCGCGGCCTGGCGCCAGAGCTTGAGCATGGCCTCCTGGGCCACGTCCTCGGCCTCGGCCTCGTCGCCGAGGATGCGCCATGCCTGGCGCATGACGTTCGGCAGCAGCGACGCCGTCAGCGCGCGCGCGGCCGCCTGGTCGCCCGCGGCGAAGCGGGCGAGCCTCTCGGCGTCCTGATCGGCCTCGGCCGTGTCCAGCACGATGGCGCCGTCCTCCCCGGCTCGGTCCTCCGCGTCCCGGCGGTCAGTCGTCCCGCGCGCGGCGCAGCTCGTCGGGAGAGATGAGGCCGTCGCCGTCGCGGTCGAGGTCGTCGAAGCTCCAGCCCTTCTGACCGACGTACTCGCTCCGCTCGATCCGGCCGTTGCCGTTGGTGTCGAGCTCCTGGAAGCGGCGCCCGACCTTCTCCTCGATCCGCTCGCGGATGCGCTGGTTCATCTCGTCCCGGCTGACCACGCCGTCGCCGTTCAGATCCCACGACTCGAAGCGGCCGCCGCGATAGGCGTCGATCTCCTCGCGGCTGATATAGCCGTCGCCATCGCGGTCGATCTGCTCGAGCAGACTGTCCGCCGCGGCGCTGCCGGCGCCGAGTATCACCACCGCCAGGACAAGCGCGCCCGGCACGAGACCCGTCCTCATGCTCCCGTCTTCCTTCCCGTCCTCGGGGGCCTTGGGCCCCGCCCTCGCTGACCGAAACGCCGCCGGCCCGCGCTTCCGTCGCGGTCCCGGGCGAACGCGGTTCCGGACGACGCGCGACACGGTGCCGCGAGGCAACGTGCGACCGTGCGGCGAACACACGCCCGCGCGCAAGAGGGGCCGATGCAGGATCATGACCAGACCGGGCCGCGGCGGCCGGCCAGGCCGCGGGAAGGACCCTCCGCGGAGGGGGCGGACCGCCCGCTCTGGCCCGCGCTCGTGCGCGGCTGGAGCGGCCGGTGCCCGAACTGCGGCGGCGGGCCGATGCTCGCGGGGTATCTCCGCGTCCGCGACCACTGCGCCGCCTGCGGCGAGGCGCTGCACCATCACCGGACCGACGACCTGCCGGCCTGGGCGACGATCCTGATCGTCGGGCACGTCGTCGGGCTGGGGATGTTCCACGTCGAATATTCGTGGCGCCCGCCGCTCTGGGTGCACTGGGCGGTCTGGCCGGCGCTGGCGGTCGGGCTGATCATCTGGCTCCTGCCCCGGATCAAGGGCGCGGCGGTGGCCTTGCAGTGGTCGCGCCGGATGCACGGCTTCGGCGGCGGCGGGGGCGGACCGCAGCCGCACTGACCGCGCTCCCGGGCGGTGGCGGGCGGTGGCGGGCGCTGGACAGGAGCCCGGAGCCGCGGCCATAGTCGCCGCCTTCCGCCACGGCATTCCAGGTCGGCATGAGCGCCAGCGCCGCAGCCCCCGGTGACGCGATCCGCGACGCGGCGACGGTCGTGCTGGTGCGCGATGCGGCCGCCGGCGCCGAGCCGCGCGTGCTGATGGGCCAGCGCGGGCGGAGCGCGGTCTTCATGCCCTCGAAATACGTCTTCCCCGGCGGCGCCGTCGACGCGGCGGACGCGGTGCTGCCGTTCGGCGGCGCGCTCGAGCCCGCGACGGCCGCGGCGCTCGGCGAGGACGGCGCGCGCTTCGCCCACGCGGCGATCCGCGAGCTCTTGGAGGAGACGGGGCTCGCGCTCGCCCGGCCGGAGGGCGGGCACCCGCCGGAGGTGCCCGCCGGATGGCGCGGCTTCTTCGCCGCCGGCCACCGCCCGGCGCCCGAGGCGCTGCGGCTGATCTTCCGCGCGGTCACGCCGCCCGGCCGCCCGCGCCGGTTCGATGCCCGCTTCTTCCTGGCCGACGCCGGGGCGGTCGCGGGCGACCCGGACGACTTCTCCGGCGCCGAGGACGAGCTGTCGCACCTGCACTGGGTCACGCTCGCCGGGGCGCGCCGGCTCGACCTGCCGTTCATCACGCGGGTCGTGCTGGGCGAGGTCGCGGCGCGGCTCGCGGGCGGCGCGGACCGGCCGGTCCCGTTCCTCCGCCACGCCGGCGGGCGCTCCGTCATCACGGCGCTCTGAGCCGTGGCCGGGGCGGCGCGGCTCGAGGCGTTCCGGGCGCAGATCGCGCCGATCGCCGCGATCACGCTCTTCGGGCTCTCGATCTCGCTCAGCCAGCCTCTGTTCGGCCTGCTGCTCGAGCGGATGGGGGCCAGCGGCACCGCGATCGGCTTCAACCACGCGGCGACGGCGATCTCGACGGTGGTGTTCGCGCCGGTCATGCCCGCGATCCTGGCGCGGCTGGGGCTTGCGCGGCTGATGGTGTGGTCGACGCTGCTGATGGCGGCGACGCTGCTCGCCGCCGGCCTCTGGCACGACTTCTGGTTCTGGATGGCGATGCGGGTCGCGTTCGGCTTCGCGGGCACCGTGCTCTTCTTCGGGTCCGAGTACTGGATCGTCGCCGCCGCGCCCGACGCCGCGCGCGGGCGGGTGGTCGCGATCTACTCGATCTCGGTCTCGGGCGCCTTCCTCGCCGGCCCGCTGGTGCTGGCCGCGGTCGGGATCGACGGCATCGCGCCGTTCGCGGTCGCCGCGGCGCTGACGCTCCTCGGCCTGCCGCCGATCCTCTGGGGGCGGGCGAGCGCGCCCGACCCGGGGGACGCGGCGCCGGCCTCGCCGGCGGCCGCGGTCGGCTTCTTCCGCAGCGACCCGTCGATCGTCTGGGGCGTCGCGCTTTTCGGCATGATCGAGTTCGGCGTCCTCGGGCTCGTGCCGGTCTGGGCGGTGCGGAGCGGGCTGAGCGAGGGCCAGGCGGTGGTGCTGCTGGCGCTCTTCGCCTTCGGCGGCATGGTGCTGCAATGGCCGATCGGCTGGGCGGCCGACCGGCTGAACCGGCGCGTCCTGATGATCGCGGGCGGCGGCGCCTGCCTCGCCATGCCGCTGACGATGATCGCCGCGGCGCCGGCCCTGCCCTGGCTCTGGGTCGCGATGTTCGTCTGGGGCGGGCTGTCGGTCGCGCTCTACACGGTCGCGCTGACCGAGGTCGGCGCCCGCTACCGCGGGGTCCGGCTGTCGGAGGCGAACGCCGCGATCATCCTCGCCTACGGGATCGGCGCGCTCGCGGCGCCGGTCGCGCTCGGCCTCGCGATGGACGCGGTGCCACCCGATGGCCTCCTCTGGCTCTCCGCCGCCGTGGCGGGGGCCTACGCCCTGCTGCTGGTGCTGCGCTGGGGCCGGCGGCCGGCCGATTCGGCTTGACAGCGGCGCCGCCCTTTGTAGGTAGGGGCCTTCCCGATTTGACGGCGCGGGCACGGCCCGGCGCCGGCACGAGACATGGGGCCGGGCGCGCGCCCCGAGGAGACAACGATGGCGAAGCCGACGACGGTGAAGATCCGCCTGAACTCGACGGCCGGCACCGGCTATTTCTACGTGACGAAGAAGAACTCGCGCACGATGACCGACAAGATGACGGTCCGGAAGTACGATCCGGTCGCGCGCAAGCACGTCGAGTTCAAGGAAGGCAAGATCAAGTAGAGACGCCTCCGGCGCGGCGGGGGCGGCCTGCTCCCCCTCACCCGAGTATGTGGGTCGCAACAATGGGGCGGCGCGGTGACGCGGCCGCCCCATAGTCATTTCGGCGTGCCGGCCGCGCCTTGACGTTGTACAGTTTTCGGTACATTTGATGGTCGAAGGAGGCCAGCATGGACGTCGTGACTTATTCGGACGCGCGCGCGAACCTCAAGTCGGTGCTCGACCGCGTCACGGGCGACAAGGAGGAAGTCGTCGTGACCCGCGCGCGCGGGGAGTCCGTCGTGGTGGTCTCGCTGGAGAGCTGGAACGCGATTCAGGAGACGCTCTACCTGCTCTCGACGCCGGAAAATGCACGCGCCCTCCGGGCCTCGATCGCGGAACTCGACGCGGGCGAAGGGCAGGAGCGTGATCTTCTCGTTCCGTGAAGGTCGTCTTTTCGGAGAGGGCGTGGGTCGAGTACCTGTCGTGGCAGCAGGATGACCCGAAGCTCTTGGCGCGGATCAACGCCCTCGTCCGCGAGTGCATGCGCCATCCGTTTCAGGGGACGGGCAAGCCGGAACCGCTGAAGGGCGATCTGACCGGCTGGTGGACGCGGCGGATTTCCGGAGAGCACCGGCTCGTCCACCGCGTTTCGGGCACGAGCGCGCACCAGTCGCTCGAGATCGCGCAGTGTCGCTTCCACTATCGCTGAACGGAAAAGGGCCGGAGCGGTGCTCCGGCCCTCGGCCTTTGTCGTCCTGCGTCCGGCCTACTCGCGCTGGCCGAAGATATGGAGCAGGAACATGAACATGTTGAGGAAGTCGAGGTAGAGGTTGAGCGCGCCCATCACCGCGCCCTTCTCCAGATACGCCTCGCCGCCGGGGGTGCCGCGGAACTCCAGGTACTGGTTCTTCAGCCGCTGCGTGTCGTAGGCGGTCAGCCCCGCGAAGATCAGCACGCCGAGGACCGAGATCGCCATCTGCAGCGCCGAGGAGGCGATGAAGATGTTGGCGATCATCGCCACGATCAGGCCGACCACGCCCATGATCAGGAACGCGCCCCAGCCCGAGATGTCCTTCTTCGTCGTGTAGCCGTAGAGCGACAGCGCGCCGAAGGCGATCGCGGTGATGAAGAACACGCGCGCGATCGACATGCCGGTGAAGACCGCGAAGATGTGCGCGATGGAGAGGCCCATGACCGCCGCGAAGGCCCAGAACACCGTCTGCGCGGTCGCCGCGCTCATGCGGTTGATCATGCCCGCGAAGGCGAACACGAAGATCAGCGGCGCGAACATGATGATGTACATGATCGGCGACGTGAACATCGCCATCACCAGTTCGGGCGGCAGCAGCGTCGTCGCCTGGCCGTTCATCGCGGCCTTGAGGTCCATGCCGACGACATAGGCGACGAGGCCCGTGATGATCATCGCGCCGGCCATCAGCGCGTAGATCTTGTTCATGTAGGCGCGCAGGCCCTCGTCGATCTCCGCCGTCCGCGTGATCGTCCGGCCGCGCGTCTGGTACATCGGGTCTGCCATCAAGGTATCCCTCTAGCTTTCCTTGCCAAGAAGCATCCCGCCGGACGGATGCCGGAGGGCTCTCGCCTAATATCGAGAAAATCGGCTTGATGTTCAAGGGTTGCGGCTGCTGCTGCGCCGCGATCTTCAGCCCTCGGCCGCGCGGAACACTGCGGCCGGGCGGAGCCGCAGCGGGCGGGACGAAAAGGCGAGGCCGGCGAGGAGGTTGAGGGCCGCGCCCGCCGCCACCACGGCGACGGCCGACAGCGGCGCGACCCGGAAGTCGGCGTCGAGCACGAAGACCGTCACGGCCCATGCGGCGAGAAGTCCCCACAGGAGCGCGACCAGGCCCGCGCCCGCGCCGAGGAGGCCGGCGCGGAGCGCGAAGCTGCCGAGGATGCGCGCGCGCGACGCGCCGAGCACCTTGAGCACCGCCGCCTCGTGCACCTGCCGCTCGGCCGCGGCGCCGGCGGCCCCGACCAGCACCGCGAGCCCGGTCGCGAGCACCGCCAGCGCCCCCCAGCGGGTCGCGGCGCCGAGGCGTTCGAGCGCGCCCGCCACCCGCTCCACCTGGTCGCGCACGCCGATCCCGGTCACGTTCGGCAGCGCCTCGCCGACGGCGTCGAGCACGGCGGCCTCCGCCCCGGGCGCGGCGTGGACGGTGGCGATGTGGGTGTGCGGGGCGCCGGCCAGCGCCGCCTCGTTCAGGACCATGACGAAGTTGATCCCGAGGCCCCGCCAGTCGACCCGGCGCAGGTTCGCGATCCGCGCCGTGATCGGCCGGCCGAGCACGCTGACGGTCACGGTCGAGCCGACGCCGAGCCCGAGCTGGAGCCCCTCCTCGGCGATGAAGCTCATCAGCGGCTCGCCGTCGTAGTCCTCGGGCCACCAGTCGCCGGCGACCAGCTCCGCGCCCTCGGGCGGGCGGTCGGCATAGGTGAGCCCGCGATCGCCGCGGACGATCCAGGCGCCCTCGGACCCCTCCGCCACCTCGCCCGCCGGGCGGCCGTCGAGGGCCGTGACCATGCCGCGCAGCATCGGCGCCGTCTCGACCCGGGAGACGCCCTCCACCGCGTCGAGCGTCGCGCGGAACGTCCCGAGCTGGTCGGGCTGGATGTCGACGAAGAAGAAGGCGGGGCTGTCGGCGGGCAGCTCGCTCCGGATCAGGCGCTGCATGTTGGCGTCGATCTGGCCGATGGCGGCCAGCACGCCGAGGCCGAGGCCGAGGGCCATGACGGTGTTGGCCGTGTCGCTCTGCGGCCCGCCGATGGCGCCGAGCGCCAGGCGGAGCGCCGGGCGCCGCCGCGCGAGGGACGCGTGCGAGAGCCGCCGGGCGAGGCGCCCGAGCGCCCAGCCGGCCGCGCGGAGCGCGACGAGCGCGGCCCCGATCGCGCCGATGACCCAGAGCGCGAGCTCGGGCGCGCCCGAGAGGAGCGTGACGGCCGCGCCAAAGCCGAGCACCAGGAGCAGGAGCACGGCGAGCGCCGAGGGCCGGGGCAGCCCGTCCTCGGGCGCGCGTTCGCCGCGGAAGAGCTGCGCCGGGCGCACCTCGCGCAGCCAGGAGAGCGGCCAGAGGCTGAAGATGAGTGCGATCAGCGCGCCGTAGAGCGCGGCGGCG
>DATKCY010000113.1:0-13786 GCA_035512995.1 Thermohalobaculum sp. | reverse complement strand
TGGTCCATGTGTGCGGTGAGCAGCAGCGTGAGGCGGTCCAGCAGCGGATGGGCCAGATCGAGCGCGTTCGCCTCGATCATCGCGTTCGCGAGCGCCTTGACGGCCCGCCAGTCGCTGAAGGTGACGCCATCCTCGGCGATCGCGCGCCGCTCGGCGGGCTTGCGGCTGCGCTCGAAGCGGCGCATCGCCTCGACCTCGCGCGTTCCGGGCTGTGCGCACCCCTCCGGGTTGGCCGCGAAATCCGCAAGCGCGACGCCTCGGCGCGGCGCCCGCTCGGCGCGGGTCGGGGGCTCCTGCGCCCGCGCCAGGCCGCGCGGGTAGCCGAACAGACGGAAGTCCTCGGCGAAGATCGTGTCGACAAGCGCCTCCGCTTCCGCGGAGTAGTGAGTTTCGAGTAGCGCCGCGGCGTGCGTCGAGTGGTGGATCCACGGCTCGAGGACGACGCTGTGGCCGCGCAGGTAATCGGCAATCGCGCCGGTGTCCTCGATCGAGCCAATGAAGTCGTAGTCGATGTGGTGCGCCAGCGTGTTCACGTACTGGAGCCCGAAATGCGGGTCGCAGGTCCGCGGGTGGTCGGAAGCCACGCATCGGAGGAAATCGACGAAGCCTATCCGCTCCTCGGCGTTTGGCTGCAGGAAAAATCTGCGGTAGAACGCCTGGCCCTGGGGCTGCGAGAGGCTGACCTTGTCGAGATAGGCCGACAGGATCCGCGCATAGGGGTTCCGCACGACCGTGAAGGCCGGCCGGCCGAGAATTTCTTCGATCTCCGCGGCTGTGCAGGCCGAGAGCCTTCTGGCAAACGGCCCCTCGCCCCGCCAGTGCAGGGCACTGTCGCTGATCTGCTCCTCCGGCAGGATCGACAGCAGGAGGCTGAACTTCATGCTCGTGCAGGCGGCCTTGTAGTTCTGCACGTAGACCACGGGAAGACCGGCGGCGAAGTGCACCTGGTCGTCCACCTGCTTCACCGTCAGCCCGCAGCCGGGAGGCAGCGCATCTGCAGGGCCGTCTGCCGGCGGAGCGTCGCCCGTGAGCGGCGGCACCTCGCCCGGGCTGCTCGACATCCGGCTGGCGGCACTGTCGCAGGACGGCTCGCGCGCTGGCTCTGTCGCGACGGCCCGTCGCGACGAGAAGAAGCGGATGCCGGTTGGAAGACGCAGGATCACGCGGAACTCATCGCGCGGATCACCGGCGGCTGCAAGTCCTCGTCCGGGCTCGTTCGAGGCTACGACCGTTCCCGGATTCGCCGGCGCAACCGCCTGGCCGGCGCAACGGCGCGGATGAGGCAGACCGCCTCCCCGAACGGCATTCGGTGGTCGGCCGCATCCGCTTCTGGCATGCTCGCCCGCCCTTGCAAGCGATCGGAGACGGTGACCATGACGAGGACCACGACCACGAAGATTTCTCTCGCCGCTCTTGCCGCCGCCGTGCTGGCCGCGCCCGTCACCGCACCCGCCCAGGAGGCAGAGCCCGACAACGCGATCAAGTTCCGGCAGAGCGTGATGAAGGGCATCGGCGGCCCGACCGGCGCGGTCGGCGGCATCGTCAAGGGCGAGGTCGCGCATCAGGAGCTGATGGCGCACTTCCTCGATCAGCTCGCGACCGCCGCGGAGCCGCAGGCGACGACCGCCGCCTTCCGCCAGAACACGGCCGATCAGGGCATGGCGAAGACGACGGCGCTGCCGGACATCTGGGAGAACTGGGACGACTTCGAGGAGCGGCTGCAAAAACTCGGCGAGGTCACGACCGCGGCCGCCGAGGCCGGCGCCGACGTGACCCAGGACCAGCTCAAGGCGATCTTCGACACCTGCAAGGGCTGCCACGACGAGTACCGCGAGGACTGACCAAGGGCCTTTCGCCTCAGAGCCACCAGAAGCGGAAGGCGACGCCGACCAGCCCCGCCGCCAGCGCCAGTGCCAGCGCCGCGAGCCACAGCGGCCGGCGCCGCGGCTCGGCCAGCTCCGCCGGCGCCTCCGCCCGGCCGGTCAGCATCGGCCGGGTCAGGTTCCGGCCGCGCCAGTGGTACCAGGCCACGGCGCCCAGATGCAGCGCGATCAGCGCGAGCAGGATGTTCTTGTTGAGCTTATGATAGCTCGTCACCGCGTCGGACGTGTCCTTGGTCACCACCCGCGCCCAGGGGCCGTCGAAGAAGATGTCGTCGTTCGAGAAAAGCCCCGTGCCCGCCTGCGTCAGCACGAACACGAGCAGCGCCAGCACGGAGAGCGCGCCGAGCGGGTTGTGCCCGGCGCGGTCGTGCACGCCCGTCCGCAGATAGTTCATGAGCGTCGCGGGCCCCCGCACGAACTGCGAGAAGCGCGCGGTGTCGGAGCCGATCAGCCCCCAGATCAGGCGGAAGACGACCAGCGTCGCTGCCGAATAACCCGCGTACATGTGCCAGGTCATCTCGTTCATCCAGACGAAGGTCCAGGCGGCGGCCAGCGCCAGCACGAGACCCCAGTGGAACAGGCGCGTCGGCAGGTCCCAGACGAGGATGCGCCGGCGGCGCTCCGTGCGTTCGCCCGGCCCGGCCCGGTGCTCCGGCGCCCCGGTCAGCGGAAGGCCCCGGCCCCGGGGTCGTAGACCTCGAGGGCGCCGGTGCCGATGTCGAACCAGCAGCCGTGGAGCGTCAGCACGCCCTCATCGCAGGCCTGCGACACGAAGGGAAAGGTCTCGAGGTTGCGGAGCGAGGTCAGCACGGCCTCGTGCTCGAGCGGTGTCTGCAGCGCCTCGGGGTCCTGCTCCCCCGTTCCCGCCACGCGCTCGTAGCCCGGGCGCAGGATGTCCATCCAGCGACCGACGAAGCTCGACCTCTTCTCGAATGCCGGCTCGCGGCCCGAGCACATGGCGGCGCACGCCCGGACGCCGCCGCAGTCGGAGTGGCCGACGACGACGATGTGCGCGACCTTGAGGGCGGTCACCGCGAACTCGACCGCGGCCGAGGTGCCGTGGTGGCCGTGGTCGGGGTCGTAGGGCGGCACCAGGGCCGCGACGTTGCGCACGACGAACAGGTCGCCGGGCTCGGCCCCGAAGGTCTGCACGGCGTCGAAGCGGCTGTCGCAGCAGCTGATCAGCATTGCGCGCGGCCGCTGCCCGCCGGTCGCGAGCCGCGCGTACCAGGCCCGGTCCGGCTCGTAGACCCGCTCGCGCCACGTCGCGTGGTGCGTCTTCAGATAATGGGGCAGCGGTGCTGCGTAGCGGATGTCGGTCATGCTTACCCCCGGGGCCGATGGTGCGGGCCCTAGCTAGCGCAGGCGACGCGTCGTCGCAAACCAGATGCACCGTTGCGGAGCGGGCGCCGCGGCCGCTAGATCATGGTCCGGTGCGGGTCGGGAGGCGCGGCAGATGTCCGAGATGAACGTGATCGAGATGGGCGAGGGCGGAGGTCCCGAGGTGCTGGTGCCCGGGCGCCGGCCGGTGCCCGAGCCGGGGCCGAACGAGGTGCTGATCAGGGTCACGGCCGCCGGCGTCAACGGTCCCGACATCATGCAGCGCAAGGGCCTCTACCCGCCCCCGAAGGGAGCCTCCGATCTGCTCGGCCTCGAGGTCTCGGGCGAGGTCGTGGCGCTCGGGAAGACGGTCACCCGGCTCGCCGCCGGCGATCGCGTGGTCGCGCTCACCAACGGCGGCGGCTATGCCGAGCAGGTCGCCGTCCTCGCCGACCACTGCCTGCCCTTGCCGCGGGGCGTCGACGAGACCGACGCCGCCGGGCTCTGCGAGACGTACTTCACGGTCTGGTCCAACCTGTTCCACGGCCGCGCGGTCAAGCCGGGCGGCACCTTCCTGATCCATGGCGGCGCGGGCGGCATCGGATCGACCGCGATCCAGCTCGGCGTCGCCTTCGGGCAGCGCGTCTTCGCCACCGAGGGCTCGGAGGAAGGGCTCGCCTTCTGCCGCGACCTCGGCGCCGAGCGCGCGATCGACTACCGCTCCGAGGACTTCGTCGAGATCGTGCGCGAGGCGGGCGGGGCCGACACGATCCTCGACATCGTCGGCGGCGACTACATCGCGCGCAACTTCAAGGCGGCGCGTCCCGACGCCCGCATCGTGCAGCTCGCCTTCAACAAGGGCTCGAAGGTCGAGCTGAACCTGATGCCCGTCATGCTGAAGCGCCTGACCTACACCGGCTCGACCCTCCGCACCCGGCCGGACGCGTTCAAGACCGCGGTCGCGCGCGAGCTCGAGGACCAGGTCTGGCCGCTGTTCGCCGAGGGACGGCTCAGCACCGTGACCCACGCCGTCCTGCCGCTCGCCGAGGCCGCGAAGGCGCACGAGATGATGGAGGCCGCGGGCCATCGCGGCAAGATCCTGCTCAGGCCGTGACCCGCGCGGTCTTCGGCCGGATCTTCCTGATCGCGCTTCTGCTGACCGGCGCCACGGCGGTGACGCTGTTCGTCACGCGGACCGGCTACAATGTTGTGCGGACACCGGGGCCCGGGGCGGGTTCCGCGACCTGCGTCTACTGGCTCGGCTTCGGCCTGCACGGCGTCCGCCACGACCTCGGCGGCGCGGCCGAGGCGCAGGCGTTCGAGTGCCCGCTGCTCGTCCGCGACGTCGGCTTCTGAGCCGGGGGAGGCAATTTTTCGCACCTGCGAAGGGGTGATTCGCAATTTTATTGCGCAATTATATTTCATAGTCTTCGGCGCGGCGGCCGCCGGACGCAGCCGCCGCAGACGCCAGACCATGCCCAGAGCGCGCAGGCGCGGCGGCCCCATCAGCGGATGCCGGAGGAGGGACGATGAAAGTCTGCATCTATGGCGCCGGCGCGATCGGCGGCTATCTCGCGCACGGGCTCGCGGGGGTCGACGGCTGCGAGGTCGCGGTGATCGCCCGCGGTGCGCATCTGGAGGCGCTGCGCGAGAACGGGCTGACGCTCGAGACGAAGGAGGGGTCCGGCACGCGCTCCGTGACCGCGGCCGAGAACCCGGCCGAGATCGGGACGGTCGATGCCGTCTTCAACTGCCTCAAGGCGCACCAGGCCTGGGCCTCGGCCGAGGACCTCGCGCCGCTGCTCGGTCCCGATACGGCGGTCGTGACCTGCCAGAACGGCGTGCCCTGGTGGTACTTCCACGGGGTGGGCGGCGAGCATGAGGGCAAGCGGCTCGACGCCGTCGACCGCGGAGACCGGCAGTGGCGCGCGATCGGGCCGGAGCGCGCGATCGGCTGCTCGGTCTATCCGGCGGCCGAGGTCGCGCAGCCGGGCGTCATCCGCCACACTTACGGCGACAAGTTCGCGCTCGGCGAGCCCGACGGCTCGGCGAGCCCGCGCGTCAAGCGCCTGTCCGAGCTGCTGGAGGCGGGAGGCTTCCGCGCGCCGGTCCTCGACGACATCCGCTCCGAGCTCTGGCTGAAGCTCTGGGGCAATCTCTGCTTCAACCCGCTCTCGGCATTGACCCGCGGCACGCTCGACGTGGTCGCCTCGCACCCGACGACGCGGGCGACCGCGAAGGCGATGATGCTCGAGGCGCAGGCGGTGGCCGAGGCGCTGGGCGCCTCCTTCCGGGTCGATGTCGAGCGCCGCATCGACGGCGCCGCCAAGGTCGGGGCGCATCGCACCTCGATGCTCCAGGACCTCGACGCCGGCAAGGCGATGGAGATCGACGCGCTGGTGACCGCGGTCGCCGAGATGGGCCGCATCGCCGGGCAGCCGACGCCCACGATCGACGTCGTGCTCGGCCTCGTCCAGCAGCTCGGCATTAACCTGGGCCTCTACCCGACCTACCCGGAGGAGACGAGCGCCGACGCCGCGGCCTGAGCGCCGCTGTCCGCGAAGCCTCTTGCCCCGACCTCGCCGCCGGTGCATATCCCGCCCCGACACGAGGGGAGGGAGCCCGTGACCGGTCTCAAAGTCGTCTGCTGGCAGGAGATCCCGTCGCTCGTCGAGGCCAAAGAGGGGCGCAAGACGCACAAGGTCCAGCTCAGCCAGCGCTTCCAGGAGCTGATCGACCTGATCGCGATGAAGCGCGGCCTCGACGGCAGCGACGCCTACCTGACGGAGTGGCGGAAGGAGGATCGCGCGGCGACGGACCTCCCGCCCGAGGAGGCCGCCGCGACGCTCGCGGCCGAGATCGAGGCGACCTACGACGAGGTCCGGAAGAAGGCGCTGGAGAAGAGCTGACTTCCATCCGCCCGGGAATGCGCAGCCCCGGATCCGATCCGGGCCTCGCCGTCCCGGGGCCCCCGGCGCGGAGGCCGGGGCTGCCGGACAAGCCGCCTCACCGGTTCGCGGCGCGGTTCTCGATCAGGTTGTCGACCACCTCGGGCTCGGCCAGCGTCGAGGTGTCGCCGAGCGCGCCGGTGTCGTTCTCGGCGATCTTGCGCAGGATGCGGCGCATGATCTTGCCCGAGCGCGTCTTCGGCAGGCCCGGCGCGAACTGGATCACGTCGGGCTTCGCGAACGGGCCGATCTCGTTCCGCACGAAGTCCGAGAGCTCCTTCTCGAGCTCGGAGCTCGGGTCCTCTCCCGACATGAGCGTCACGTAGCAGTAGATGCCCTGGCCCTTGACGTCATGCGGGAAGCCGACGACCGCGGCCTCGGAGACCTTGCGGTGGGCGACCAGCGCCGACTCGATTTCTGCCGTGCCCATGCGGTGGCCCGAAACGTTGATCACGTCGTCGACGCGGCCCGTGATCCAGTAGTAGCCGTCGGCGTCGCGCCGGCAGCCGTCGCCCGAGAAGTAGTATCCCTTGTACTGCTGGAAGTAGGTGTCGGCGAAGCGCTGATGGTCGCCGTAGACCGTGCGCATCTGGCCCGGCCACGACCGCTTGATGCAGAGCACGCCCTCGGCCTCGGTCTCGGTGATCTCCTTGCCCGATTCGGCCTCGAGCACCGCGGGCTGGATGCCGAAGAAGGGCAGGGTGGCGGAGCCCGGCTTGGTCGCGATCGCGCCCGGCAGCGGCGTGATCATGATGCCGCCCGTCTCGGTCTGCCACCAGGTGTCGACGATCGGCACTTTTCCCTTGCCGACGGCCTTGTGGTACCAGTTCCAGGCCTCCGGGTTGATCGGCTCGCCGACCGTGCCGAGCACGCGCAGATGCGACAGGTCCGCGCCCTCGACGAAGCTGTCTCCCTTGCCCATGAGCGCGCGGATCGCGGTCGGCGCCGTGTAGAAGATGTTCACTTCATGCTTCTCGCACACCTGCCAGAAACGGCTGGCGTCGGGATAGGCGGGCGTCCCCTCGAACATCAGCGTCGTCGCGCCGTTCGCGAGCGGGCCGTAGACGATGTAGCTGTGTCCGGTGACCCAGCCGACGTCCGCCGTGCACCAGTAGATCTCGCCGTCGTGGTAGTCGAACACATAGTGGTGCGTCATCGCGGCGTAGAGCAGGTAGCCGCCGCCCGTGTGCAGCACGCCCTTCGGCTTGCCCGTCGAGCCGCTGGTGTAGAGGACGAAGAGCGGGTCCTCGGCCCCCATCTCCTCCGGCGGGCAGTCGTCGGAGACCTTCTCCGCCACCTCGTGCAGCCAGTGGTCGCGCCCCTGGTCGAACGGCACGTCGCCCCCGGTGCGGCGCACGACCAGCGCCTTCACGCTCGCGTCGCACTTCGCCAGCGCCTTGTCGGCGTTGGCCTTGAGCGCGGTCTTGCGGCCGCCGCGCGGCGCCTCGTCGGCGGTAATGACGAGGCTCGCGCCCGCATCGTTCACCCGCTGCGCCAGCGCATCGGGGCTGAAGCCCGCGAAGACGACCGAGTGGACCGCGCCGATCCGCGCGCAGGCGAGCATCGCGTAGGCCGCCTCGGGGATCATCGGCAGGTAGATGACGACGCGGTCGCCCTTGGCTACGCCGAGCTCCTTCAGAACATTGGCAAAGCGGCAGACCTCGCCGTGAAGCTGACGGTAGCTGATGTGCTTGGCCTCGTCCGTCGGCTCGTCCGGCTCCCAGATGATCGCGGTGCGGTCGCCGTGGCGGTCCAGATGGCGGTCGATGCAGTTGGCCGCGACGTTCAACGTCCCGTCCGCGAACCACCTGATCGAAAGATTGTCGTAGTCGAACGAGCTCTCGTCGATCTTGGTCGGCTTCTTTATCCATTCGAGCCGCGCGCGCGCCTCGCTGCCCCAGAAGCCCTCCGGGTCGCGGATCGAGCGCTCGTACATGTCCTCGTAGCCGTTCTCGTCGACATGGGCGCGCGCGGCGGCCTCGGCGGAGACGGGGTGCTTCGTGACTTCGGTCATGGATCTCCCTTTCGTTCTTCCGGCAGCGCCTCGCGGGGTGGGCGCGCTCGAGTGCTTGCGCGAGTCTGTGCATCGGCGGGCCCCGCACCGCAAGCCCGAGCGTTGACGCAGGCACGATCGACAGGTGACCTCGCGGGAGAGCATCGCGGCGCAGACGCGGCTACCCCTCGTAGCCTCCCATCTCGCAGATCGTCGCCCACTCTTCCGCCGTGACGGGCACGACCGAGAGGCGCGACTGCCGGACCAGCGCGAAGTCGGCGAACCTGGGCTCCGCCTTGATTTCGGCCAGCGTCACGGGGCGCGGCATCGGCTGGACGGCGCGGACGTCGACGCATTCCCACCGCTCGTCCTCGGTCGTGCTGTCGGGGTGCGCCTCGGCCACCACCTCGACCACGCCGACGATCCGCTTCTCGTCGACCGAGTGATAGAAGAAGCCGAGGTCGCCTCGTCGCATCTCGCGCATGTTGTTGCGCGCCTGGTAGTTCCGCACCCCGTCCCACTCGGAGCCCTTGTCGCCGGCCTTCACCTGCTGGTCCCAGCTCCACGATCCGGCCTCGGACTTGAAGAGCCAGTGGCGTCGCGCGCGGGCCATCAGCCGACGGTCCGCCTCCAGGAACGGATGGTGACCGACTCGAACAGGTCCGCCTTCTCGTACGGGTCATCGCGCAACCAGCGCTCGGCCTCGCCCCGGTTCGCTGCCGCATAGACGATCATCGAGCCGCACATCTCGCCCGCGTCGTCCAGGAACGGTCCGGCCTGAACGATGGCCTCGCCGGCCATCCGAAGGTGCTCGAGATGGGCCTTGCGGTTGGCCTGCCGGATGCCGGCGGCCCCCGGCTTGTCGATGCAGATCAGGACGTAAAGCATGGGCGTCTCCCGGTTCAGGTCTCGCGTTTCAGGGGTCGGTGCATCAGCTTGCGGAAAGCCTCGGCCACCGCGAGGTCGCCGGCGACCAGACCCGCGACCGCGTCGGTGATCGGCGCCTCCTGGCCCAGCCGGCGGGCGAGCGCCTGCGCCGCCGGGGCGGTCGTCGCGCCCTCGTAGGTGCGCCCGTCGGCCGCCAGCTCGGCGGGGGTCGCGCCGCGGCCGAGCGCGAAGCCGTAAGCGAAGTTCCGCGACTTCTCCGACGCCGTCGTCAGCGCCAGGTCGCCGAGGCCGGAAAGCCCGCCCAGCGTCTCCGCCCTTGCGCCCATCGCCGTGCCGAGGCGGGTCAGCTCGGCGAAGCCGCGGGTCATCAGGGCGGCGCGCGCGCTCTCGCCCAGCCCCGCACCGATCGCCGCGCCGCAGGCGATCGCCATGACGTTCTTGAGCGCACCGCCGACCTGGGCGCCGATCACGTCGTCGGTCAGGTAGGGGCGGAGCGACGGGGTCGCCAGCGCCTGCTGAACCCGCTCGCCGAGGGCCGATTCGGCGCAGGCGAGCGTCACCGCCGTCGGCTGCCCCGCAGCCAGGTCGTCAGCGAAGCTCGGCCCCGTCAGCACGCCGAGCGGATGGCCCGGCGCCGCTTCGGCCGCGACGTCGGACTGGAGCTTCATGGTCTCGCGCTCGAGTCCCTTGGCCGTCAGCACGATCGGCACGTCCCCGGCCATGTGGGGCGCGAGGTCGGACAGCACCTGCCGCGTCGCCTGGGCAGGGACCGCCGACAGGACGAGCTCGGCCTGCCCGAGATCGCTCGGGTCGTCGTGCCGCCGCCAGCCGATCACGGTGTTGCCGCCGGCCGCCAGCGTCGCCGCCAGCGCCGAGCCCCAGGCGCCCTGTCCGAGGATCGCGATCCGTGTCACGCCTTGCTCCCGCGCTTTCCCGACCCCAGCAGAGGTGGGGCCTCGGCGTCGAGCGGCCAGCGCGGGCGGGCGGCGACCTCCGCCTCGGCCGCGCCTGCGGCCAATCGCTCGAGCCCCGCCCAGGCGATCATCGCGGCGTTGTCGGTGCAGAGGGAGAGGGGCGGCGCCACCAGCCGGAAGCCTGCCTCCGACGCCGCCCCCTCGAGCGCCGCACGCAGGGGCCGGTTCGCCGCGACCCCGCCCGCGACGGCCACCACGAGGTCGGCGAGACCGGGATGGTCCGCGCGGAACAGCGCCATCGCCCGCGCCGTCTTCAGCGCCAGCACCTCGGCGACGGTCGCCTGGAAGGCGGCGCAGAGGTCGGCGACGTCGCGGCGGTGGAGCCCGCCCTGGGCCTTCACCAGAAGGTCGCGGGCGCGGATCACGGCGGTCTTGAGGCCCGAGAACGACATGTCGGCCCCGGGCCGGTCGGTCAGCGGGCGGGGCAGGTCGAACCGCGACGGGTCGCCCTCGGCCGCCCGGCGTTCCACCAGCGGGCCGCCGGGGAAGCCGAGGCCCAGCATCTTCGCCACCTTGTCGAAGGCCTCGCCGGCCGCGTCGTCGATCGTGCCGCCATAGCGGCGATAGCGGCCGAGGCCGGCGACCCCGAGCAGCTGGCAGTGCCCGCCAGAGGCGAGCAGCATGAGGTAGGGATAGCCGATCCCGTCGGTCAGCCGCGGCGTCAGCGCGTGCCCCTCGAGGTGGTTGATCCCGATCAGCGGCAGCCCGGCGCCCGCCGCGATGCCGCGCGCCGTCATCACGCCCGCCAGCACCCCGCCGATCAGGCCCGGGCCCGCGGTCACCGCCACGGCGTCGAGTCCGCCGAGGCCGACGCCTGCCTCGTCGAGCGCCCGCGCGACCACGGTGTCGGCCCGCTCGGCATGGGCGCGGGCCGCGATCTCGGGGACCACGCCGCCATAGGCGCGGTGCAGGTCCTCCTGCCCGAACACCGGCGCGCTCAGGATCTCCCCGGGCGCGACCGCCCCGCCGCCGACGACGTCGGCGCGCACGACCGCGGCCGCGGTCTCGTCGCAGCTCGATTCGAGCCCCAGAACCGTGAGCCGGCGCGCCATCGCCCGTCCGTTGCGTCCCCTTGCCAGCCTCCTTACTAAGGGCGCGCACCCGCAGCGGGAAGGGGAGCGCATGGAAGAGATATCGCCCGACCGCCCGGTTCGGATCGGGACCCGCGGCTCGGCGCTGGCGCTTGCGCAGGCGCACGAGACGCGCGACCGGCTGATGGCGGCGCATGGGCTCCCCGAGGCGGCGTTCCGGATCGAGGTGATCCGGACGACCGGCGACCGCGTGACCGACCGGCCGCTTGCGCAGCTCGGCGGCAAGGGCCTGTTCACGAAGGAGATCGAGGAGGCGCTGGCGGACGGCCGGATCGACCTCGCCGTCCACTCGATGAAGGACATGCCGACGTGGCTGCCGGACGGCCTCGCCATCACCTGCCTGCTCCCGCGCGAGGACGTGCGCGACGCGTTCGTCAGCCCGCGGCACGCCGCCATCGCCGACCTGCCGGAGGGCGCGGTCGTCGGCACGTCGTCGCTCCGCCGCCGCGCGCAGCTTCTGAACCGGCGCCCGGACCTCAACGTCGTGGAATTCCGGGGCAACGTGCAGACGCGGCTGAAGAAGCTCGACGACGGGGTCGCGGAGGCGACGTTCCTGGCCTGCGCCGGGCTCCGCCGCCTCGGGCTCGCGCACGCGATCGGCGCCGCGATCGAGCCCGACGAGATGCTGCCGGCGATCGCCCAGGGCGCCATCGGCATCGAGACCCGCTCCGGCGACGACCGGCTGATCGCGCTGCTGGCCGCGATCGACCATGCCGAGACCGAAACGCGGCTGGCGGCGGAGCGCAGCTTCCTCGCGGCCCTCGACGGCTCGTGCACCACGCCGATCGGCGGCCTCGCCGAGCTTGCTGACGGGACCATGCGCTTCCGAGGCGAGATCATCCGCCCCGACGGCTCCGAGCGGCTGGCGACCGAGCGGACGGGCCCCGCCGCCGACGCCGCGCGGATGGGCCGCGACGCCGCCGAGGAGCTCAGACGCCGCGCCGGTCCAGGCTTCTTCGCCGCGTGAGCGTGCTGCTGACCCGACCGGAGGCCGAGAGCCGCGAGATCGCCGGCGAGCTGGCCCGGCACGGGGTCGAAAGCCTGCTCTGGCCGCTCACGCGGATCGAGCGCTGCCCGGGCCCGGTCGTGCTGCCGGAGGATACCGAGGGAATCCTCTTCACCTCCGCCAACGCGGTCCGGGCGTTCGCCGAGGCGCGGGCGGAGCGGGGGCTGCCGGCCCTCTGCGTCGGCGCCCGCACCGCCCGCCTGGCGCGCGAATGCGGCTTCGCCGAGGTGCGGTGCGCCGACGGAGACGCCGCGGCGCTCGTCGAGCTCGCGGCCGAGGCCGGCTTCCGCCGGCTGTTCCACCCGCGCGGTCGCGATGCCGCCGCCGACCTCTCGGCCGTCCTCGCGCCGCACGGCCTCGCCGTGACCGATCAGGTCGTCTACGCCGCCGAGCCGACGGGTCCGCCGCCCCCGGCCGTGGCGCGGGCGCTTGCCGCCGGCGCGGTCCGCGTCGTCACCCTCTGGTCGGCGCGCAACGCCCGGCTTCTGGCGGAGTGCTGGCGCCGGGCGCCCCCCGGCCCCCTCTCCGCAGTCGCGGCCGCCGCGATCTCGGCGCGCGCGGCCGAGCCGCTGGACGGGCTCGGCTTCGGCTCCATCTCAATCGCCGACCGCCCGGACCGGCCGTCGATGATCCGACTGATCCTCGGGTCCGCGCTGCGTCGATAAACCTCCGTTTGCGCGTTTGCTCTGCTCGTGCAACGTCATAAAGTGGTACCGACAGCCGACGGCCGCACCGCCGGCGCAGGCAGGAAAGAGGCGTATCGCCGGGCATGGCTCGCTCCAGACGCAAGACGACCGGAACGAAGAAGGGCGCCGCCGGCGCGGGGAACGGGGCCAAGGCCGGGACGCCCGCCGCGGCCTCGGCCGCGTTCGCCACCGCGCACGATTTCGTCGACAGGCCGCCGGCGGCGGCGAAGAGCGAGGCCGGTTCGTCCCGCCCGAAGGGCGAGGCGGGTACGGCCGCCGCGGCCAGCGCCGCCGAAACCGGGCGCGCCGGCAAGGCGGCGCCTTCCGAGAGCACCGAGCGCGCCTCCGTCGCAGCCTCGCAGGAAGCGGCCAGGGAGGCCGACCGCGCCGTCACCGAGCAGAAGGAGCCGGTGCCGGGCGCGGCCGCCGCGGCGGCGCGGAGCGATCCGACCGAGGATCGGGCCGAAGCAGGGGCGGATGCGCGTCCCGCGTCGGACCCCTATCCCCACGGCACGGGCGACCCGGACCCCGCGCCTGGCCACGGCGCCGCTGCATACGGGGCGTCGGACCACCACGACGGCCTGCACCCCGAGTCGGATCACGACCGGCCCGGCGCCGCCGCGATCGCGCTGATGGCCCTTGCCGGGATCATCGTGGTCGCGGTGCTGACGCTCTGGCTCGCGCCGAAGGCGGCGCCGTATCTCCCCGGCAGCATCGCGCGCTACCTTACGCCCGGCCAGATCGCGGTCGAGGACCGGCTTGGCGATCTGGAGGCGCGGATCGCGACGCGCGAGGCGGAGGCCGAACAGCTCCTGGCGGCACAGCCCGACCTGCAGACGCTCGAGGGTCAGATCGAGGACATCCGCGCCCAGCTCGCCGCAGCGGGCGTGCCCGGCGCCGGCGCCGACGCCGACGCGCGCGCGGGTCTCGAGGCTGCCGCGGGCGAGCGGGCCGAGCTCGTCAGCCGGGTCGAGTCGCTCGAGACCGGCCTCTCGGG
>DATKCY010000112.1:0-4854 GCA_035512995.1 Thermohalobaculum sp. | reverse complement strand
GCCTGCCCGCCATCACGCGGGAGCGCTTCGCGGGCGGCGGCACGCTGCACTTCGGGGTACGCGAGCACGGCATGGCCGCCATCGCGAACGGCATGGCGCTGCACGGCGGCGTCCTGCCCTATGGCGGCACCTTCATGGTGTTCGCCGACTACCTGCGCCCGGCGATGCGCCTCAGCGCGCTGATGGGGGTCAGGGTCGTCTACGTCATGACCCACGATTCGATCTGGCTCGGCGAGGACGGGCCGACGCACCAGCCGATCGAGCACCTGGCGATGCTGCGCGCGACGCCCGGGCTCTGCGTGCTGCGCCCGGCGGACGCGGTCGAGACGGCGGAGGCGTGGGAGATCGCGCTCAACCGCGACGGGCCGACGGTGATCGCGCTGTCGCGCCAGGGGCTGCCGACGGTCCGGACCGGGCACAAGACGCGGAATCTGAGCGCCGAGGGCGCCTATGTGCTGGCCGAGGCCGGGGCGACGCGCCGCGCGATCCTGATCGCGACCGGCTCGGAGGTCTCGGTCGCGCTCGCCGCGCGCGAGCGGCTCGAGGCTGAGGGGATCGGCACGCGCGTCGTCTCGATGCCGTCATGGGAGCTTTTTTCGGCCCAGGACGAGAAGCGCCGGCGCCGCGTGCTGCCCGCGGGCCCGGTTCGGGTCGCGATCGAGGCGGCCTCGCCGATGGGCTGGGACCGCTGGCTCTCGGCCGAGGGCGGCAACTGGCGCAAGGCCGGCTTCATCGGCATGGAGAGCTTCGGGTCGTCCGCGCCGGCAGCCGAGCTCTATGAGCATTTCGGGATCACGGCCGAGGCCGCGGTCGCGCGCGTGAAGGCGTTGCTGGGCTGAATGCCGCGCCCGCCCGCAGGACGATCCGCCCGATTGCCCCGGCGAGGCCCGGGCATTAGGTGTGCCGCATCATCGTGAACGAGGGAACCGGAGTCGTCTCATGCCCACCCGCATCGCCATCAACGGCTTCGGCCGAATCGGTCGCCTCGCCCTCCGCGCCATCGTCGAGAGCGGGCGCGACGATCTCGAGGTGGTGGGGCTGAACAGCCGCGGCCCGGCCGCGACCGCCGCTCACCTCCTGCGCTATGACAGCTCGCACGGACGGTTCCAAGGCACGGTGACCCTCGAGGGCGAGAGCATCGACGTCGGGCTGGGGCCGATCCCCTACACCCAGCACGAGACTCCGCGGGACTGCCCCTGGGGGGACGCCGGGGTTGACGTCGTGCTCGAATGCTCGGGCGTGTTCACGGCCCGCGACGACGCGGCGCTGCACCTCGAGGCGGGGGCGCGGCGGGTGCTGGTCTCGGCACCGGCCAAGGACGCCGACGTGACCGTCGCCTACCGCGTGAACCTCGAGGCGCTGAAGCCCGACCACCTGGTCGTCTCGGCCGCGTCCTGCACGACGAACTGCCTCGCCCCCGTCGCCAAGGTGCTGTGCGACACCTGCGGCATCGAGGAAGGCTACATGACGACCATCCACTCCTACACACTCGACCAGCCGACCCTCGATTCGAACCACGAGGACCTCTATCGCGCGCGCTCGGCCGCGACCTCGCTGATCCCGACCAAGACCGGGGCCGCGGCCGCGGTCGGCCTGGTGCTGCCCGAGCTCGAGGGCCGGCTCGACGGCTCGGCGATCCGGGTGCCGACGCCGAACGTCTCGGCCGTCGACCTGAAGGTGCGGACAAAGAGGGAGACGAGCCCCGAGGAGGTCAACGCCGCCATGAAGTCCGCGAGCGAGGGCGCGCTCAGGGGCGTGCTCGGATACACCGACGAGAAGCTCGTCTCGGTCGACTTCAACCACGACCCGCATTCGGCGATCGTGCACGCCGACCAGACGCGGGTGCTGAACGGGCGCTTCCTGCGGGTGCTGGCCTGGTACGATAACGAGTGGGGCTTCGCGAACCGCATGATCGACCTGGCGGCCGCGATGGGCGCCCAGGAGGCGGCCGGGCGGCGGGTGGCGTGAGGCCATGAGGACGCTCGACGACGTCGATCTGGACGGCCTGCGCGCGCTCGTCCGGGTCGATCTGAACGTGCCGCTGAAGGACGGGCGCGTCACCGACGACACGAGGCTCCGCGCGGTCAGGCCGACCATTGACGACATCGTGGCCCGGGGCGGGCGGACGGTGCTGCTCAGCCATCTCGGCCGGCCGAAGGGGCAGCCGCGGCCCGAGCTCTCGCTCGAGCAGGTCGTGCCGGCGCTCTCGGCCGCGCTGGGGCGCGAGGTGCGCTTCGGCGGGGAGGGCACGGGCGAGGCGGCGGTCGAAGCGAGCCGCGCGCTCGCGCCCGGCGAGGTGCTGCTGGTCGAGAACACGCGCTTCCACGCGGGCGAGGAGGCGAACGACGGCGGGCTCGCCCGCGCCTTCGCCCGGCTCGGCGACGTCTTCGTCATGGATGCGTTCGCGGCCGCCCACCGGGCGCACGCGACGACCGAGGGGCTGGCGCACCTCATGCCGGCCTGCGCCGGGCGGCTGATGCAGGCCGAGATCGAGGCGCTGACCCGGGCGCTCGAGACGCCCGAGCGCCCGCTCGTGGCGGTCGTCGGCGGGGCCAAGGTCTCGACCAAGATCGACCTTCTGTCGAACCTGATCGCGCGCACCGACGTGCTGGTGATCGGCGGCGCAATGGCGAACACGTTCCTGGCGGCCGAGGGAATGGGCGTCGGGCGCTCGCTGCACGAGCCCGACCTGCTGGAGACGGCGCGCGGGATCATGGCGAAGGCCGAGGCGTCGGACTGCCGGATCGTGCTGCCGAACGACGTGGTGGTGGCGGAGACGCTCGAGGAAGGCGCGGAGAGCGAGACGGTGCCGACCGGCGACGTGCGCGACGACATGATGATCCTCGACCTCGGGCCCGACACGGCCGAGGCGATCAAGGCAGCGTTCGACGCCGCGAAGACGCTGGTCTGGAACGGCCCGCTCGGCGCGTTCGAGACGCCGCCCTTCGACGCCGCGACCAATGCCTGCGCGGAGGAAGCGGCGCGGCTGACCGATGCGGGCGCGCTGGTCTCGGTCGCGGGCGGCGGCGACACGGTCGCGGCGCTGAACCGGGCCGGGGTGACGGAGCGGTTCACATACGTCTCGACCGCGGGCGGCGCGTTCCTCGAATGGCTCGAGGGCAAGACGCTGCCCGGTGTGGCGGCGCTCGGCTGAAGACGCATGCGCCGCGGTTCCGGCAGGGGACATTCCGCCCCGGGACCGGGCGGGCGCGACCGCAGGAGGAACGCCGAATGACCGAGGACACCGCCAGGCTCGCCCTGCTCCGGGACTTCGCGGAGGCGTCGAACCGGCACGACGCCGATGCCATCCTCGCCGCGATGACGCCCGACTGCGTCTTCGCCCAGTTCGCCGGCAGCGACGAGGGCGGGCTCCGCTTCGAGGGGCAGACGGCGGTGCGCTCGGCGATCGAGGAGCTGTTCGCGACGTTCCCGGATGCTCAGTGGCGCGACCCGGTGCACTTCGTCGCGGGCGACCGGGGGCTCAGCCAGTGGCTCTACACCGCCACCGGGCCGGACGGGGCGGTCGCCGCGCGCGGATGCGACGTCTTCACCTTCCGCGGCGGCCTGATCGCGGTGAAGGATTCCTACCGCAAGCAACAGGTATGACCGCATGAGCGGATGGACCCTGGTCACCGGCGCCTCGAGCGGGATCGGGGCGGCGCTCGCGCGCATCGCCGCGCGCGAGGGGCAGCGGCTGATCCTGACCGCCCGGCGCGAGGAGGCGCTGGAGCGGCTGGCGGGTGCGATCCGCGACGCGCACGGGGCGGAGATCGCGGTCGTGCCAGCGGACCTCGGCCAGCCCGACGGGCCGGACCGGCTCTGGAGCCAGGCGACGGCGGGCGGGCGCGAGGTCGACTTCCTCGTCAACAATGCCGGCCTCGGCCGCTGGGGCCGCTTCGCCGAGGACGGCTGGGAGCAGGAGCAGGCCTCGATCATGGTCAACGTCGCCGCCACCACCCGTCTCGCCAAGCTGGCGGTGGCACCGATGGCGGCGGCTGGCCGCGGGCGGATCCTGCAGATCGCCTCGGTCGCGGGCGTGCTGCCCGGGCCCGGCATGGCCGTCTACAACGCGACCAAGGCCTATGTCGTCAGCTTCTCGGAATCGCTGGCGGAGGAGATGCGTGGCTCGGGCGTCAGCGTCACCTGCGTCTGCCCCGGCATCACCGAGACCGAGTTCCAGGAGACGGCCGGCATGACGCACCTGAAGGCGATCGAGCGCGCGCCGAAGCAGAGCGCGGGCGACGTCGCCGAGCACGCGTTCCGTGCCGCGATGGCCGGAAGACGCTTCGCCGTTCCGGGGGCCGCCAACAAGGCCCTGGTCCTTGCGGCGCGGAGCGCGCCGCGGGGCGTGCTCGCGCGCCTGATCGCGCTCAGCATGCGCTGACGCGAGCGTGCCCTGCCCGGCCTTGACCCCGGCCCGGCACCGCGCACAATTTGGCGCCCGTCTTCGCGTCCTTCAGGAGAAGCCCGATGAAAGCCAGCCGCGCCGTCCAGAAGATCCTGTCGAACTACGAGGGCGAGACGCCCGGCGTGAAGGGCAAGCTCTGCCAGATGCTGATGCACGGCAAGCTCGGCGGCACCGGCAAGATGCTGATCCTGCCGGTCGACCAGGGCTTCGAGCACGGTCCCGCGCGCAGCTTCGCGCCGAACCCGGACGCCTATGACCCGCACTATCACTACCAGCTTGCGATCGACGCCGGGCTCAGCGCCTATGCCGCGCCGCTCGGCATGCTCGAGGCCGGGGCGGACACGTTCGCGGGCCAGGTGCCGACGATCCTGAAGGCGAACTCGGCGAACTCGCTGATGCCGTCGGAGAGCGCGAAGGACCAGGCAATCACCGCGAATGTCGACGAC
>DATKCY010000111.1:0-2030 GCA_035512995.1 Thermohalobaculum sp. | reverse complement strand
ACGGCGAAGGCAACCGCCGCTTCGACGCGGCCCTCCGCGCCGAGAACCCCGCCTGGGGCATCCGCGACACCGGCGACCTCGCCCGGCTCGCCCGCGCGGCGGGGTTCGCGGTGCCGCCCGACGTGCTGCCGATGCCCGCCGGCAACCGCATCGTCGCCTTCACCCGCGCCTGACCCGTAACCGGACACCGCCTCGCGCGTTGGGGAGCAAAACGCGGACCGGCGACGAGGACCGGCCGCGGGCGGGGCAGCGCGGTCTGTGCCGACGGGTTTCGACCAGCGCACGCGCCTCCGCCTGTGCTATGTGAGGAGCGCGCGGCGCGATCCGCGCGGGCATCGGACGGAGAACAAGCATGGCCGCACCGCTCGAGGGGATCAGGGTCGTCGACCTGACCAGCATGGTCTCGGGGCCGCTCGCGACGATGACGCTCGCCGACCAGGGCGCCGATGTCATCAAGGTCGAGCATCCGAAGACCGGCGACTTCGCGCGGAGCGTCGCGGGCCGTCGCGGCGGCTTCTCCGCCGCGTTTCTCAACAACAACCGCGGCAAGCGCTCGGTCGCGCTCGACCTCAAGGACCCGCGCGGGGTCGAGGCGGTGCTGCGCCTCGCGGCCGGCGCCGATGTCTTCGTGCAGAACTTCAGGCCCGGCGTGGCCGAGCGGCTGGGCCTCGGCGAGGCCGCCGTCCGGACCGCGTGCGGCGACATCGTCTATTGCTCGATCGCCGGCTTCGGCTTCGAGGGGCCATATGCGGCCAAGCCCGTCTTCGATCCGCTCATCCAGGCGCTCTCGGGTCTCGCCAGCGTGCAGGCGGGCTCGGACGACGCCCGGCCGCGGCTCGTGCGCACGATCCTGCCCGACAAGCTGACCGGCGTGCAGGCGGCGCAGGCGATCTCGGCCGCCCTCTTCCGGCGCGAGCGCACGGGCCAGGGCGCGCACATCCGCCTCTCGATGCTCGACACGCTGATGGCGTTCCTGTGGTCGTCCGACATGGTCGGCCACACCTTCGTCGGCGACGAGCCGGAGGAGGAGCGGTCGCAGTCCTTCATCGACCTGATCTACGAGACGGCGGACGGCCACATCTCGGTCGCCGCGATGCACGACCGGAACTGGCGGGACCTGGCCGAGGCGCTCGACCGGCCGGACTTCCTCGAGGACGAGCGCTTCCGCACGGCCGAGGGGCGGGAGGTGCACAAGGACGCCCGGCTCGAGCTGACGCAAGCGGCGCTCGCCGGGCTGACCACGGCCGAGGCGACCGAGCGGCTCGAGGCGCACGACGTGCCCTGCGCGCCGGTGCTGACCCGCACAGAGGCCCGCCGGCACCCGCAAATCGGGGCGAACGCTATCCTCGTCGAGTACGACCACCCGCAGGCCGGCCGCATCCGTCAGGCGCGCACGCCCGCGCGCTTCGCCGAGGGGATCGGGCGCGAGCCGCGGCCGGCGCCGCTCCTCGGCGCCGACACCCGCGCGGTGCTGGAGTGCATCGGCTACGACGCCGGCGAGATCGAGGCGCTGATCGCCGACGGCGTGGCGGTCGACGCGCGGGAGATGGCGGGATGAGCGACACCCCCGAGGTCGACTTCTACTACGCCCCCACCCCCAACGGCTGGAAGATCGCGATCTTCCTGGAGGAGGCGGAGCTGCCCTACCGGACGCATCTCATGCGCCTCTCGGAGGGGGACCAGTTCGACCCCGGGTTCCTGAAGATCAGCCCGAACGCGAAGATGCCCGCGATCGTCGACCGCGGGACGGGCACCAGCGTCTTCGAATCAGGCGCGATCCTGATCTATCTGGCCGAGAAGACGGGCCGCTTCCTGCCCGGCCCCGAGCACCGGCTCGAGATGCTGCAGTGGCTGTTCTGGCAGGCCGCGAACCAGGGGCCGCTGGCAGGGCAGCTCAGCCACTTCGTCAACTACGCGCCGGAAGGGCAGGACTATGGCCGCGACCGGTACCGGGGCGAGTACGAGCGCAACCTCGCGGTGCTCGAGACCCGGCTCGACGGCCGCGACTGGATGGTCGGCGACGCCTACTC
>DATKCY010000110.1:0-22502 GCA_035512995.1 Thermohalobaculum sp. | reverse complement strand
GGCGGCGGTCGCCGACCCCGCCATGGCCGCCTTGTCTGTTCGAATGTGATTGGACGGAGCCCGGGCGATGACGTCGGAGCGCTCAGGACTTCGTGCCGTCGGCATCAGTCGAGCGGCATCACCCTGACGCCGCCCGGCTGGGCCACGAGCGCCAGCCTGCCCTCGCGCAGCCGGAGCGCGTCCTCGCCGAACGCCTCGCGGCGCCAGCCGGCCAGCACGGGCAGGTCCGGGTCCTCCTCGCCGGCGAGCGCCTCGAGGTCGCTGCTCGACGCGATCAGCTTCGAGGCGACGCCCAGCTGGTCGGCCCGCGCCTTCAGCAGCACCTTCAGCATGTCGGCGACGGCGGCCGAGCCCTCCCTGCGCCGGGGCGCTACGGGCGGCTCCGGGCGCTGGTCGGGCGGGCACGCCTCGCCAGCCGCGACCGCGGCCAGGATCTCGCTGCCGGTCTCGGGCTTGCGCGCCTCGCGCTGGAGCAGGCGCAGCCGGCCCAGGTCCTCCATCGCCTTCGGCCGGGCGTTCGCGACCTCGAGCAGCGCGTCGTCCTTCAGGAGCCGCGAGCGCGGCACGTCGCGCGCCTGCGCCGTTGCCTCGCGCCACTCGGCGAGCGCGCGCACCACCGCAAGGAACTTCGGGCTGGACGAGCGCGCCTTGACGCGCCGCCAGGCCTCGCGCGGGTCGTTCGTGTAGGTTTCGGGGTTGCGCAGCACCGCCATCTCCTCGGCGACCCAGTGGCCGCGCCCGGTCTCGGCCAGCCGCGCCGCCAGCGTCTCGTAGATCTGGCGGAGATGCGTGACGTCGCCGAGCGCGTAGGAGAGCTGCTTCGTCGTCAGCGGCCGGCGCGCCCAGTCGGTGAAGCGGGACGACTTGTCGAGCTCGGCCTTCGCGATCCGCCGGACCAGCGTCTCGTAGCCGACCTGCTCGCCATAGCCGCAGACCATCGCCGCGACCTGGGTGTCGAACAGCGGCGCCGGCACCTCGCCGGTGCGGTTGTGGAAGATCTCGAGGTCCTGGCGCGAGGCGTGGAAGACCTTGAGCACCCCCTCGTCGGCCATGAGCCGGTCGAGGGGGGCGAGGTCGATGCCCTCGGCCAGCGGATCGACGATCACGGCGCCGTCGTCGCCCTCCTCCCCCTCGCCGAGCGGGCGGGCGAGCTGGACGAGGCAGAGCTGCGAGTAATAGCTCCGCTCGCGGATGAACTCGGTGTCCACGGTGACGTAATCGTGGCGCGCGAAGTCCGCGCAGACGCGGGCGAGCTCCTCGGTCGAGTCGATCAGGTTCATGGCGCGGCACTCATAGCCGCTGGCGGCGCCCGTGTCGCCCCCCGGCATGGCCCTTGGCGGCCCTCTGCCGCAGGCGTGGGCCCGGGCAGCCGAGGCGGCCGGCCAGGCGCTTCTCGAGCCGCTCGGGCGCCGCCTCGGACGCACGACGGATCACGATCGAGTAAGCGGGCGGGCTTCGGCTTTGACATCGAGGGCCGGGACGACAACGTGCTCGGGACACCGCCCAAGGCAGGACGGACGCATGAACGACCAGAGCAGGATGCCCGCGCCGGCGACCCCGGCGCCCTTCACCGATCCCGAGCGGACGGCGAAGGGCGAGCCGCGGGCGCGGGTGGCCCTGGGCGCGCTCAGGACGCTCTGGTTCAACACCGGCACGCTCTGCAACATCGAGTGCGCGAACTGCTACATCCTGTCGAGCCCGACCAACGACGCGCTGGTCTACCTGACGCTCGCCGAGGTCGAGCGCTATCTGGACGAGATCGCCGATACCGGGCTCCCGACCGAGGAGATCGGCTTCACCGGCGGCGAGCCGTTCATGAACCCGGACATGGCCGGCATGGCCGAGGCGGCGCTCGCGCGCGGGCACCGTGTGCTGATCCTGACGAACGCGATGCGCCCGATGATGCGCCCTGGCGTCGGCAGGCGGATCGCGGCGCTCGCCCGGCGCCACGGCGGCCGGCTGACGCTTCGCGTCTCGCTCGACCACTACACGGCGGAGCGCCACGACGCGGAGCGCGGCCGCGGCAGCTTCGGGACCGCGCTCGAGGGCATGCGCTGGCTCCGCGACGCCGGCGTCACGATGGCCGTCGCCGGGCGCACCTGCTGGGGCGAGCCCGAGGCCGAGGCGCGGGACGGCTACGCCCGCCTGTTCGCGGCCGAGGGCTTCGCGATCGACGCCGCCGACCCGGCCGCCTGCGTGCTGTTCCCGGAGATGGACGAGACGGCGGAGGTGCCCGAGATCACGACCGCCTGCTGGGGCATCCTCGGCAAGAGCCCGGAGGACGTGATGTGCGCCTCCTCGCGCATGGTCGTGAAGCGGCGGGGCGCCGAGCGCCCGGTCGTGCTGAGCTGCACGCTGCTCGCCTACGACCCGGCGTTCGAGCTCGGAGAGACGCTGGCCGAGGCCGCCCGCCCGGTGGCGCTGAACCATCCGCACTGCGCCAAGTTCTGCGTGCTCGGCGGCGCGAGCTGCTCGGCGTAGGTGCGCCGAGGCGTACCCTACGCGGCGCGCTTCGCAAGCGCATCCTCGAGCACCGAGCGCACCACCGCCGGATCGACGTCGCGCGAGACGAAGGCGTCGCCGACGGCGCGGACGAGGATGAAGGCGGCGCGGCCCTGACGCACCTTCTTGTCCTGCGCCATCGCCGCCATCAGCGCGTCCGGACCGGGCAGCGGGCCCGGGATGTCGGCGAGCGTCCTCGGCATTCCCATCGCCGCGAAGTGGGCTGCCGCCCGCTCGGGCAGGCGCGCGTCGCAATGCCCGCTCCGCACCGACAGGTCGAGCGCGAGGCCCGTGCCGATCGCGACCGCCTCGCCGTGCAGCAGGCGGCCGGAATAGCCGGTGACCGCCTCGAGCGCGTGGCCGAAGGTGTGGCCGAGATTGAGGAGCGCGCGGCTGCCCTGCTCGGTCTCGTCCTCGGCGACGATCGCGGCCTTGATCTCGCACGAGCGGCGGATCGCGTGCACGCGCGCCGCCTCGTCGCCGTCGCGCAGGCCGGGCCCGTGCTCCTCGAGCCAGCCGAAGAAGGCGGCGTCGCGGATCAGGCCGTATTTCGCGACCTCGGCGTAGCCCGCCAGCAGCTCGCGCCGCGGCAGGGTGCGGAGCACGTCGGTGTCGGCGAGGACGAGGCGGGGCTGGTGGAAGGCGCCGATCAGGTTCTTGCCGGCGGCGGCGTTGATGCCGGTCTTGCCGCCGACCGAGCTGTCGACCTGCGCGAGCAGCGTCGTCGGGACCTGCACGAAGCCGACGCCGCGGCGCAGCACCGCCGCCGCGAACCCGGCAAGATCGCCGACGACGCCGCCGCCGAAGGCGAGGATCAGGTCGTCGCGCTCGACGCCGAGGGCGAGCAGCCGGTCGAGCACGTGGCCGAGCCAGCCCATCGACTTCGTGCCCTCCCCCGGCGGCACGACGATCTCGGCGGCCTCGATCCCGGCGGCCGCGAGCCCGCGCCGCAGCCGCCCGAGGTGGTGCGTGGCCACCCGCCCGTCGGTCACGATCACCGTCCGCGGCCGCGGCAGCAGCGGCGCGATCAGCGCGCCCGCCTGGTCCAGGAGCCCGGCTCCGATCCGGATCTCGTAGCCGCGGGCGCCGAGATCGACCCGGACACTGGCGTTCATTCCGCCTCGACGCGCGCGAGCGCGCCCCTGTTCGTCCGGCGCCCGTGCTCCTCGAGCGCGCGCACGATGCGCGCCGCCATCTCGTTGTGCGACTGGCCCCGGCGGCTCTCGACGCTGACGTCGGCCTCAGCATAGACCGGATGGCGCTCCTCGATCAGCCGGGCGAGGACCTCGCGCGGGCTGCCGCGGTTGAGGAGCGGGCGGTGCGTCCGCCCCTCGGTCCGCGCCACCAGCAGGTCGAGATCCGCCCTGAGCCAAACCGACACCCCGAGCTCGCCGATCAGCGCCCGCGTCTCGCCGTTCATGAAGGCGCCCCCGCCGGTCGCGAGCACGTGTGGCGGCCCCTCGAGCAGGCGCCGGATCACGCGGCGCTCGCCGTCGCGGAACTCAGCCTCGCCGTAGCGCTCGAAGATCTCGGGGATGGTCATGGCGGCGGCCTGCTCGACCTCGTCGTCCGAATCCCGGAACGGGGCGCCGAGGCGGGCGGCGAGCCGCGTGCCGACCGACGTCTTGCCCGCGCCCATGAGACCGACCAGCACGACCGGGCGGACGAGCGCGGGCTCGGTCTTCGTGCTCATCGCGCGAACTCCTCCCCGATCGGTTGCCCCCGGCCGCACCGCGGGCTAGAGTTCCGACGAGGCCGGGGCGGGTCCCAGCGCCTTTGCACGGGCCGACGGCAAAGGCAAGCGGGGGCGGGGCGAGAGACAGGCATGCACTGGGTTTGGAAGTATCTGTTCAGGCTGCTCGTGCTGGCCGCGGTCGTCTTCGTCGGCTATGCGTTCTTCGCCGATCTGCCGCCGCCGAGCGAGACCTATAGGCTCGAGCTCGAAGCGCCCGCGGCGGGCGGTGGCGGCGCCGCGTCCGAGTGACCGCCGGCGCCGGCTGGGTCGAGGCGTTCCTCGAGGCCATGGCGGCCGAGCGGGGGGCTGCCGCCAACACGCTTGCCGCCTACCGGCGCGATCTCCAGGGCTTCGCGGACTGGCTGGCGGCGCGCGGCGCGGCGCTCGCTTCGGCCGACCGCGCGGCGATCGAGGGCTATCTGCACGCATTGGAGAGCGAGGGCCGGGCGCCGGCGACGCGCGCGCGCCGCCTGTCGGCCATCCGCCGTTTCTACCGCTTCGCGTTGTCCGAGGGCTGGCGCGGCGACGACCCGGCCGCGCGCATCGAGGGACCGCGCGCGGGGCGGAAGCTGCCGGGCACGCTGGAGACGGGCGAGGTCGAGCGCCTGCTGGCGGAGGCTGCGCGGCAGGCCGCCGCGGGGCCGGCGGGCCAGCGCATGCTCTGCCTCGTCGAGGTGCTCTACGCGACCGGGCTCCGCGTCAGCGAGCTCGTCGCGCTGCCGCTGGCCGCCGCCCGCGGCGATCCGCGCATGCTGCATGTCCGCGGCAAGGGCGGGCGCGAGCGGCTGGTGCCGCTGGCCGACCCGGCCCGGCGCGCGCTGAAGGCGTGGCTTGGGCTCCGCGACCGCGAGGAGGAGGCGGCGCGGAAGGCGGGCCTCGCCCCGAGCCGCCACCTGTTCCCGGCGCGCGGCCGGAAGGGGCACATGACCCGCGTCGGTTTCTACCAGGCGCTGAAGGGCCTGGCCGCACGCGCGGGCGTCGATCCCTCGCGCGTGACGCCGCACCGGCTGCGCCACGCTTTCGCCACGCACCTGCTGGCCAACGGCGCCGACCTGCGCGCGATCCAGCAGCTGCTCGGCCACGCCGACGTCTCGACGACCGAGATCTACACCCACGTGCTGGACGAGCGGCTGCGCCGGCTGGTGCTCGAGAAGCATCCGCTGGCGGGGTGAGGCCGGGGCCGGCCGCCGGAAGACACCGCCTGGCGCGCCCCCGCTTGCCGCTCCCCGTGCTCCGCCCCATAACAGAACCGCGAACGGCAACAGAGAAAAGGCGCCGAAATGGACCCCTCGCTCTTGTGGAGCGCCCTGACGATCCTCGTGCTTCTTTGCCTCTCGGCCTTCTTCTCGGGCTCGGAGACGGCGCTGACCGCGGCGAGCCGCGCGGCGATGCACCAGCTTTCGGCCCGCGGCTCGCGCGGGGCGGAGACGGCGCTCAAGCTGACCGAGGACAACGAGCGGCTGATCGGGTCGATCCTGCTCGGCAACAACCTCGTCAACATCCTGGCCGCGTCGCTCGCGACTGCCATCTTCACCGCGGCCTTCGGCGATTCCGGCGTCGCCTGGGCGACGCTGGTGATGACCTTCCTGGTGCTGGTCTTCGCCGAGGTGCTGCCGAAGACCTACGCGATCACCTATCCCGAGAAGGCTGCGGTGCTGGTGGCGCCGGTCATCCGCATCGTCGTCTGGGTGCTCGCACCCTTCGTCGGCGCCGTGCGGCTGCTCGTGCGGCTGTCGCTGTCGCTGCTCGGCGTCGTGACCGACCCGGACGCGCACGTGCTGGCGCCCTACGAGCAGATCCGCGGCACGATCGCGATGCACCACAAGGAGGGCGCGGTCGAGAAGGAGGAGCGCGACCGCCTGCTCGCCGCGCTCGAGCTCAAGCAGCGCGAGGTCGCCGAGGTCATGCGCCACCGCCGCGACATCGTCTCGATATCGGCCGACGCGCCGGCGGAGGAGATCATCGACTTCTTTCTCTCCTCGCCCCACACGCGCATCCCGCTCTGGCGCGGGGAGCCCGAGAACATCGTCGGCGTCGTCCACGCCAAGGACCTGCTGCGCGCCGCGCAGCGCCAGCTCCGCGAATCGAGGGACCCCGGCCCGACGCCGCCCGAGCTCGACGTGATGGCCGTGGCGATGAAGCCCTGGTTCGTGCCGGAGACGCGGCCGCTCGACGACCAGCTCAAGGCGTTCCTGAAGCGCCAGCAGCACTTCGCGCTGGTGGTCGACGAGTATGGCACGCTGCAGGGGCTGATCACGCTCGAGGACATCCTGGAGGAGATCGTCGGCGAGATCACCGACGAGCACGACGTCGACAAGGAGAAGATCGAGCGCGAGAACGACGGCTCGGTCGTCATCCCGGGCTCGATGACGATCCGCGATCTCAATCGCGCCGTCGACTGGGAGCTGCCCGACGACGAGGCGACGACGGTCGCGGGGCTGATGATCCACGAGGCGCAGACGATCCCGACCGAGGGCCAGGTGTTCTCGTTCCATGGCGTGCGCTTCGAGGTGCTCGAACGCGAGCGCCACCAGATCACCAAGCTGAGGCTGCGGAAGCTGGCGCGCCCGCAGGCGTGAGGGAGACGCGATGAAAGCCGTCTGGTACGAGGGCTTCGGCCCGGCCGCCGAGGTGCTGCAGGCGGGCGAGATGCCGACGCCGGAGCCGGGCCCGGGCGAGGTGCTGGTGCGCCTCCACGCCTCGGGCGTGAACCCGTCCGACGTCAAGCTGCGGGCGGGGGCGCGGCCCGGGGCGACGATGGCGTTCCCGCGGATCGTGCCCCATTCCGATGGCGCCGGCGTGATCGAGGCGGTGGGCGAGGGCGTGGACCCCGCGCGCGAGGGCGAGCGCGTCTGGATCTGGAACGGCCAGTGGCGCCGGGCGCACGGGACGGCGGCCGAGTACATCGCCTTGCCCGCAAGCCAGGCGGTGCGGCTGCCCGAGGGCACGAGCTTTGCCGAAGGCGCCTGCCTCGGCATCCCGGCGCTGACGGCGTGGTACGGCGTGCTCGGCGACGGGCCGGTCGAGGGGCAGACGGTGCTGGTCAGCGGCGGCGCCGGCACGGTCGGGCGCTACGCCGTGCAGATCGCCCGGGCTTCGGGCGCGACGGTCATCACCACCGTCTCGAGCCCGGAGAAGGCCGCGCACGCGGGCGAGGCCGACCACATCCTCAACTACCGGGAGGAGCAGGTGGCGCCGAAGGTCATGGAGCTGACCGGGGGCCGCGGCGTCGAGCGCATCGTCGAGGTCGACTTCGGCGCCAACCAGAAGATCAGCCAGGAGATCATCGCCGAGGGCGGCACGATCGCGGCCTATGCGAGCGCCGCCGACATGACCCCGACGCTTTCGTTCTACGCGCTCATGTTCCGCAACGTGACGCTGCGCATGATGCTGGTCTACCTGCTCGACCCCGGGCGGCGGCGCCGGGCCGAGGCCGAGCTGACCTGCTGGCTCGAGGAGGGCCGCCTGAGCCACGCCGTGGCCGCGACCTTCCCGCTCGACCGCACGGCGGCGGCGCACGAAGCGGTCGAGGCGGGAGCCAAGCTCGGGACCGTGGTGGTCGAGGTCTGAGCCTCCGCCATTGCCTCGGGCGCGCTGGCGCGAATGGCGCCGGCCCCCGACTACGGCATCGGGATGTCGTTCGCCTTCTTCGGGACCTGGTAGCCCTTCTGCACCGCCGGGCGCTCGGCGATGCGGACGTACCAGTCGCGCAGGTTCGGGAACTCGGTCAGGTCGATCTGCTGCCACTCGAACCGGCTGATCCAGGGCCAGCACGCCATGTCGGCGATCGAGTAGGCGCCGGCGATGAAGTCCCGGCCTTCGAGCCGATTGTCAAGAACGCCGTAGAGACGCCTGTTTTCCTTCGAATACCGCTCCTCGGCATAAGGCGCCTTGCCGGGATTGAAGCGCACGAAGTGGTGCACCTGCCCCGCCATCGGCCCGAGCCCGCCCATCTGCCACATGAGCCACTCGATGACCCGGAGGCGGCCCTCGCCAACCTCGAGGAACTGCCCGTGCTTTTCCGCCAGATAGATCATGATCGCGCCCGACTCCATCAGGCTGACGCCGGTGTCGCGGTCGACGATTGCCGGGATCTTGTTGTTCGGGCTGATCTTCAGGAATTCCGGAGCGAACTGCTCGTCATCGCCGATGTCGATGCCGTGCGCCTCGTAGGGCACGCCCAGCTCCTCGAGCATTATCGAGACCTTGCGCCCGTTTGGCGTGGTCCAGGTGTAGAGGTCGATCATGCGCCCGCTCCTTCCGCTGCCCGGACGGAGGGATGTGTTGCAGGGCCGGCGTCCGACCACCCCGCCGGCCACCCCCTCAGACGTGCTGGCCGCCGTTGATCTCGATCTCGACGCCGGTGACGGAGCTGCTCTCCGCCGTGCACAGATAGTAGATCGTGCGCGCGACTTCCTCGGGCCGGCCGAGGCGGCGGAGCGGCAGGGTATCGACCAGCTTTTCCGTGCCGGGGCTCAGGATCGCGGTCTCGATCTCGCCCGGCGCGATGGCGTTGACGCGGATGCCGCGCGGCCCGAAGTCCGACGCCATCTCGCGCGTCAGCGCCGAGAGCGCGGCCTTCGAGGTCGCATAGGCGGCGCCCGCGAACGGGTGCACGCGGGCGCCGGCGATCGAGGTCACGTTGACGATCGCGCCCCCGGCCGCCGCGAGCTCGTCGACCAGCCCGCGGGCGAGGATGACGGGGCCGAAGAGGTTGACGTGGAAGACCTGCCACCAGGTCTGGATGTCGGTGTTCAGCGTGTTCAGCCGCTGCCCCTCCGGCCCCTTCGGCGAGATGCCCGCGTTGTTGACAAGCGCCTCGAGCCGGCCGGTCTTGAGCCGCCCACGGATCTCGGCGACGGCCCGCTCGGCATCGGCGGGGTCGGAGAGATCGACCTGGATGTGGTCCTCGGGCCCCGCCTCCCACGGGCAGTCCTCGGGGAACGGGTGGCGCGAGCAGGTGATGACGCGCCAGCCGGCGGACGAGAACCGCTTGACGGTGGCGTGGCCGATCCCTCGCGAGGCGCCGGTCAGCAGCAGGGTCTTGGCGGCAGGCATGATGAGGTGTCCTCGCGGGCTCAGGGGTTCAGGCGCTGCACCGTCCACTGCGTCGCGTCCGGCTTCAGGCGGGTCCAGCGGAAACGGTCGTGCAGCCGGAAGTCGCCGTCGGCCCAGAACTCGATCTCGACGGGCCGGATGCGGTAGCCGCCCCAGTACGCCGGGCGGGGCGGGCTCACCGGGTGCTTCGCCGCGACCCGCGCGACGTCCGCCATCAGCGTCCGGCGGTTGGCGAGCGGGCGCGACTGGCGCGACGCGATCGCGCCGAGGCGGCTCTGCAGCGCGCGGGTCGCGAAGTAGGCGTCGGCCTGGGCCGCGGAGACCGTCTCGACCGGCCCCCGCGCGCGCACCTGGCGGCGGAGCGACTTCCAGTGCAGCACGACCGCCGCCTTCGGCTGGCCCTCGAGCTCGCGGCCCTTGGCGCTCTCGAAATTCGTGAAGAAGACGAAGCCGCCGCGGGACGCGTCCTCCTCGATCTCCTTCAGGAGCACCATGCGCACGTTCGGCAGGCCGCCGCGGTCGACGGTGGCGAGCGCCATCGCGCCGGGGTCGTTCGGCTCGGTCTCCACGGCCTCAGCCAGCCAGGCGCGGGCCAGCGCGTAAGGGTCCTCGGCCGCGAAGATGCCGCTCAGCCGCCCTCCGGTGCTCAGCTCCGCCATCGCTTCCTCCTGGCCGTCGCGGATGCCCGGCGAACCTAGTCCGGGCCCGCGGTGCGGGGAAGCGGCCAGAGCCGTTTTTCTTGAAGCCGTTGGCACAATCCCGTAACCCCGCGGGCATCGGTCGGCGGCGCGGGGAAGGCGACGATGAGCACAGGTCGGATGGCTGGCCGGAAGGGCCTGATCATGGGCGTCGCCAACGAGAAGTCGATCGCCTGGGCGATCGCGCGCGCCTGCGCCGACGAGGGAGCGGAGCTCGCCTTCACCTACCAGGGGGATGCGCTGAAGAAGCGGGTCGGGCCGCTGGCCGGGTCGGTCGGCTCGGACTTCGTGCTGCCCTGCGACGTGACCGACGCGGCCTCGATGGACGCGGTCTTCGAGGCGCTGGGGGAGCGTTGGGGACGACTCGACTTCATGCTCCACGCGATCGCCTATGCCGACAAGGCGGAGCTCAAGGGCCGCTATGTCGACACCAGCCCCGGCAATTTCGAGCGCTCGCTGAACATCTCCTGCTACTCGTTCACGGCGCTGGCGCAACGGGCCGAGCGTCTGATGGACGAGGGCGGCGCGATGCTGACGCTGACCTACTATGGCGCCGAGAAGGTCATGCCGCACTACAACGTCATGGGGGTCGCCAAGGCGGCGCTCGAGACCAGCGTGCGCTACATGGCGATGGACCTCGGGCCGAAGAACATCCGCGTCAACGCGCTCTCGGCCGGGCCGATGAAGACGCTGGCGGCGTCGGGGATCGGCGACTTCCGGTACATCCTGAAGTGGAACGAGCTGAACTCGCCGCTCCGCCGCAATGTCACCCAGGACGATGTCGGCAAGGCTGGCTTCTACCTGCTGTCGGACCTGTCGTCAGGGGTGACGGGCGAGTGCCACCACGTCGACTGCGGCTACCACGTCGTCGGCATGAAGGCCGAGGACGCGCCGGACATCGACGCGACGCAATAGACGCCGCCGCGATCGGGCCGGGACGCTCGGCTAGCCTCGTCGCGCGCTCCAGCCGAGCTGGACCACCGGCACCCGGTTCGCCACCGACCCTCAGCGATCTCCCTTGCCGGAGCATTAACGGCGCCCGCCCTGCCGATGCGTCCGTCGGGCGCGCTTCGCGGGCGGACTCACTCGGTCCGGCCGCGGAGACTCCGAACCAGGTCGCCATCGAGGTCCAGGTGCTCGCGGGCGGCCTTCAGCGTCGCCTCGTCGACGGCGGGCGGGGAGAGGTCGACGCCCTCCCCCAGCACCCGCACGATCCGGCTGAGCGCGTCGATGCGGGCAAACTTCTTGTCGTTGGCCGGGACCACGTGCCAGGGCGCGCGGGCGGTCGAGGTGCGGGCCAGCATCTCGTCGGTCGCCTCGGCGTAGTCTTTCCAGCGGGTGCGGTTGCGGAAGTCCTCGTAGGTGAGCTTCCAGCGCTTCATCGGGTCGAGCAGGCGCTTCTCGAAGCGGGCGAGCTGCTCGTCCGGGCTGATGTGGAAGAAGAGCTTCACGATCCGCGTGCCGTCCTCCGTGATCATGTGCTCGAAGTCGTTGATCTCGCGGTAGGCGGCCCGCCAGCGCGGCTCGGGCGTCAGCGCCTCGACCCGCTCGACCAGCACGCGCCCGTACCACGAGCGGTCGAAGGCCGAGATCGCGCCGTTCGGCGGCAGCCGCTCCATGAAGCGGAGCAGAAAGTGGCGGTCGACGTAGTAGGGCCGGGGCGCGCCGATCGGCCAGACCTTGAAGCTGCGCGGGTCGAGCGCGGACGAGACGCGCCGGATCGTGCCGCCCTTGCCGGCCGCGTCCCAGCCCTCGAACACGAGCACGCCCGCGTCGCCGCTGAAGAGGTAGGCCTGCTGGATCTGCGCGAGCGTGCGCTGCAGCTCGCCGAGGGTGCGGTCGTACTCGTCCGGGCACATCTTCGGCGACAGATCGACGTCGGCGAGCCTCGGCGCCGAAACCCGGTCCAGCTCCGCCACGGGGCCCCGTCAGCCCAGCCAGAGGGGATTGGACCAGGCCTTGCGGCCCTCGGCGTCCACGGCCGTCGCGCGGACCCAGCCGCCCTTCACGAACGGCGCGAGCGGCAGGCGGGCGGAGGTCAGGCCCGGGCCGCCGCTCTCGTCCTCGGCGAAGGTCGAGGCCGAGCCGTGGCCGACCGCGAGGATATCGCGGACGGGCGAGCACTCGACCACCAGCGCGTCGCCATCGACCGCGACCTCGTGCAGCTCCGGCCCGGTCGAGGAGTAGTAGGCGCCCGCCTTCAGCGCCTCGAGCAGGGCTTGCGGTTCATTGGCCTCGGCCTTGACCATGACCCAGCCGCCGAAGTGGTCGCGGCCCTTGAAGTGGGCGTCGTCGGTGGCGCAGCCGCTCAGGCGGCGACCCTCTGAGAGGAGCGCGTCGAGGATGGCGAAGCCGCCGCCGCGGTCCTGCTGCACCTCGCAGCCGTGGTTGTAGATCTCGACCGCGTGCGCGGCCTCGATCGCGCGGGCGTCGCCCACCGTCATGCCGAACCATTCGGGGTGGGCGAGCGCGACGAAGGCGCCGGCGTCGCGCGCGCGGGCGGCGAAGGCGGGCGCCGGCTCCAACGTCTCGCGCGGGTCCCAGTCGTGGACGTCGGGCGGCGCGAAGTCGTCCGGCAGGCCGACCGCGACCATGTGCCAGAGCTCGCCGTTCGCGAGTGTGTCGGCGTGGATCTCGGCGCCCGGGATCGTCGTGAAGCGGTTGGTGCGGAAGGCGCGCGTGTCGGTGACCGGATAGCCGAAGCGGCCGAGGAAATGGTCGGTCAGGCTGATGAAGTCGTAGCCGGCCTCGGCGTACCGGCGGCAGACCTCGGCAGGGTCGAGCGCGCCGTCCGAACGGGTCGAATGGGTGTGCAGGTTGCCCTTGAAGAAGTCGCCGGGGGCGGCGAAGGCCTGGTGCTGCATGGGATGCGTCCTCTGCCGGTTTCGCCTGGGCTTACGCGGCGAATGCGACGATGTCGTTGCGGCTGCTGCCGAGGCGGCGCGGCCGAGCCGCCCGACGAGCCCGTCCCGGCATCAGACGCCCTCCACCGTCGCGGTGCTGCCCGTCGCGGCGCCCTGCCCCGCCTCGGCCAGCAGCGCGGCGTTGCCGCCGGCGGCGGTCGTGTCGATGCAGAGGTGGCGCTCGATCACGTAGCGGTCGGGGTCGGGCTCGGTGATCAGCGGCAAAATCGGGCCCGTGCGCCGGCTGAGCGCCCGGCGGAGCGCGCCCGCGCGCTCGCCGCGGCCGTGCCAGGCCACGGCGTCGAAGCCGTCGAGGTGCTCGAGCGCTTCTGGCGCGAGCGTGCCGTCGATCAGGGCGACGCGGCCGTCCTGCGGCAGCCGACCATTCGCCTGCGGCGCGCCCGGCACGATCACCACCGCCGAATTGCCGCGGTCGAGCGCGATCCCGGCCTGCCCGACCGCCGCGTCGAGGCCGGGACCGAGGCAGAGGACGCGGCCGCGGGCGTGGAGCGAGAGGCGGTTCGATTCGCCCGTCGGCCCCGGCAGCGTCGCGGGCGCGCCGACCGGTGTGTCCCGGCGCGGCAGGCGGGCGAGCGCCTTCGCCGCCTCGCCGGCCTCGACTGCGCGGCCAGGGTCGGCGGGGAGCGAGGGATCGTCCGCCCCGAGGCGGCGGAAGCGGGCGACGTAGTGCGGCCCGCCGGCCTTCGGCCCGGTGCCGGAGAGGCCCTCGCCGCCGAACGGCTGCGAGCCGACGATGGCGCCGATCTGGTTGCGGTTGACGTACTTGTTGCCGACGCGCACCCGCTCGACGATGTGCTGCACGCGGTCGTCGATGCGGGTGTGCAGCCCGAAGGTCAGGCCGTAGCCGGTGGAATTGATCTCGTCGATCACGGCGTCGATGCGGTTCACGTCGAAGCGGGCGACGTGCAGCACGGGGCCGAAGATCTCGCGCTCGAGCTCGGTGATGCTCTTCACCTTCAGGAGCGTCGGCGGCACGAAATGCCCCTCCTGCGGCGCAGCCAGGCGGTGGAGCTGGCGCCCGTCGGCGGCCATGGCACTCACATGCGCCTCGATGCCGTCGCGCGCCTCCTCGTCGATCACGGGGCCCACGTCGGTCGAGATCGACCAGGGGTCGCCGAGCGAGAGCGCGTCCATCGCGCCCTTCAGCATCTCGAGCATCCGGTCGGCCACGTCCTCCTGCACGTAGAGCACGCGGAGCGCCGAGCACCGCTGCCCGGCCGACTGGAACGACGAGGCGACGATGTCGCGGACCGCCTGCTCGGGCAGCGCGCTACTGTCGACGATCATCGCGTTCTGCCCGCCGGTCTCGGCGATCAGCGGCGCGTCGGGCGCGAGGTGCTCGGCCATCGCCCGGCCGATCGCCTGCGCCGTCCCGGTCGAGCCGGTGAAGCAGACGCCGTCGATCCGCGGGTCCGAGGTCAGGGCCGCGCCGACCGTCGGCCCGTCGCCCGGCAGGATCTGGAGCACCTCGCGCGGCACCCCCGCCTCGTGCAGGAGCTCGACCGCGCGATGGGCGATCAGCGGCGTCTGCTCGGCGGGCTTGGCGATCACCGCGTTGCCGGCGGCGAGCGCCGCCGAGAGCTGGCCGGTGAAGATCGCGAGCGGGAAGTTCCACGGGCTGATGCAGACGAAGACGCCGCGGGGCGTGCCGTTGCCCTCGAGCCGTTCGCCCTCGGCCGCGTAGAAGCGCAGGAAGTCGGCCGCCTCGCGCACCTCGGCCACGCAGTCGAGCAGAATCTTCCCGGCCTCGCGCGCTGCGATGGCGAAGAGCTCGGGGGCGTTCTCCTCGTAGAGCCCGGCGGCGCGGCGGAGGCAGTCGGAGCGATCCTTCGCGGACCGGGCGGCCCAGGCGGGCGCCGCCTCCTTGGCAACCGCGATCGCGGCGTCGACGTCCTCGGGCGTCGCCTCGGTCACGTGGCCCACGACTTCGGCCGGCCGGGTCGGGTTCGCGACCTCGCGCGCGGTGCCCGCGCTCGCGTGCCCCGGGACGGTCGGGCCGGCGGTCCAGCGGGCGGCGCGGAAGCGTCCGCGCGCCTCGTCGAGCGCCGCGACCTCGCGCGGGTCGGTCACGTCCCAGCCGCGGGCGTTCCGCCGCTCGGGCTCGAACAGGTCGGGGGGCCGGGTGATCGAGGGGTTCGCGATGGCGTTGCCGTAGCGCTCGACCAGCTCGAACGGGTCGCGCACGATCTCGGCCGCCGGGATGGATTCGTCGACGATCTGGTTCACGAAGGACGAGTTCGCGCCGTTCTCGAGCAGCCGGCGCACGAGATAGGCGAGCAGGTCGCGGTGCGCGCCGACGGGGGCGTAGATGCGGCAGCGCGTGCCCTCCTCCTCCATCACCTGGCGGTGCAGTGCCTCGCCCATGCCGTGCAGGCGCTGGAACTCGAAGCGGCTCCGGTCCTCGCCCGCGAGGTGCAGGACGGCGGCGACCGAGTGCGCGTTGTGGGTCGCGAACTGCGGGTAGATCCGGTCCGGCATCCCCAGCAGCTTGCGCGCGCAGGAGATGAAGGAGACGTCGCTGTTGGCCTTCCGGGTGAAGACCGGGAAGCCGTCGATCCCCAGCACCTGCGCGCGCTTGATCTCGGTGTCCCAGTAGGCGCCCTTTACGAGGCGGACCATGATCCGCCGGTCGAGCCGTTCGGCGAGCGCATGGACCCAGTCGAGCACGTGCACCGCGCGTGGCCCGTATGCCTGGACGACGACCCCGAAGCCGTCCCAGCCGGCGAGCGCGGGGTCGCTCAGCACGCCCTCGATGATGTCGAGCGAGAGGTCCAGGCGGTCGGCCTCCTCGGCATCGATGTTGAAGCCCATGTTGGCCGACTTCGCCTGCACGGCGAGCGAGCGGGTGCGCGAGACGAGCTCGGGCAGCACGCGCTCGCGCTGCCCGTACTCGTAGCGCGGATGCAGCGCCGACAGCTTGACGCTGATCCCGGGGTTCTCGCGGATGTCGTCGGAGGTGCAGGCCCTGGCGATGGCGGCGATGGCGCCCGAGTAGGACAGCAGGTAGTGGCGGGCGTCGCGATCGGTCCGCGCCGCCTCGCCCAGCATGTCGTAGGAGTAGGTGAAGCCCTGCTTCTCCATGCCGCGCGCGCGCTCCATCGCCTCGCGGATGTCGCGGCCGAGGACGAAGTTGCGACCGAGCTCCTTCATCGCCTGGCCGACGGCGACGCGGATGACGGGCTCGCCCAGACGGCGGACCGCGTTGCGAAGCGCGCCCGCCAGCCCCTCGTCCTCCTCCAGCACCTTGCCGGTCAGCATCAGCGCCCAGGTCGAGGCGTTGACCATCGGCGACGACGAATGGCCGAGATGCTTGCCCCAGTCCGAGGGCGCGATCTTGTCCTCGATCAGCGCGTCGATCGTCTCCGCGTCGGGCACGCGCAGGAGCGCCTCGGCGAGGCACATCAGCGCGACCCCCTCGCGCGTCGAGAGGCCGTATTCTGCGAGGAAGCTCTCCATCAGACCGGGCTCGGAGGCGCCGCGCACGGCCTCGACATAGCCCGCGGCCTGCTCCGAGATCGCCGCGCGCTCGTCCGGCGACAGCGCCGCCTCGTCGCGGAGCCGGGTGACCACGGCCGCCTCGTCCGGCAGGATCGCTTCGCGCATCCGCGCGCGGTGCTGGTCGAGGTCGGTGTCGGTCATCGGGGCCTCCGGACGATTGCGGCTCGGCCTGACAATAGGGGCTGGCGCGGCCGCCGGGAAGCGGGGCGCCGAGGCCGGAGCACGGAGCACGCACGCACGGGGGCCCTCCGGCGTTGACCACCGGTCAAGGCGGGTATCGCCGCCGGCCGCTTGGCGCGCCCGCGCCGCCGCGCTAGTCTCTCGGGCTTCCGTCACATCGCGGGGACCATCCGATGGCGAAGGACACGCTGAGCCAGCTCGAGGCGCGGGACGCCGATGCGCTGCTGCATCCCTACACCAACGCCGTCCAGCACCGGCAGGTCGGCGCGCACCTGATCGAGCGCGGCGAGGGCATCTACGTCTACGACGCTTCCGGCCGCCGCTTCATCGAGGGGCTGGCCGGGCTCTGGTGCTCCGCCCTCGGCTTCGGCGACGAGGAGCTGATCGCGGCGGCGACCGAGCAGCTTCACCGCCTGCCCTACTATCACGTCTTCGCCGGACGCACGCACGGGCCGGCGGTCGAGCTTGCCGAGAAGATCAAGGAAATGCTGCCCGTGCCGATGGAGCGGGTCTTCTACTGCTCCAGCGGGTCGGAGGCGAACGACACTCAGGTAAAGCTCGCCTGGTACATGAACAATGCCCTCGGGCGGCCTGACAAGAAGAAGATAATCGCGCGCAAGCGCGGCTATCACGGGGTCACGCTGGTCGCGGCCTCGCTGACCGGGCTGCCGCTCAACCACGGCAGTTTCGACCTGCCCTTCGGCTTCGTCCGCCATGCCCGCTGCCCGCACCACTGGCGCGAGGCGGAGCCGGGCGAAAGCGAGACCGACTTCTCGGCCCGCCTCGCCCGGGAACTCGACGAGATGATCGAGGCCGAGGGGCCGGAGACGGTCGCGGCCTTCATCGCCGAGCCGGTGATGGGCGCGGGCGGCGTGATCGTGCCGCCGGAGGGCTATTTCGAGGCGATCCAGCCGGTGCTGCAGAAACACGACGTGCGGCTGATCGCCGACGAGGTGATCTGCGGCTTCGGCCGGACCGGCAACTGGTTCGGCATGGAGACCTTCGGCATGGCGCCGCAGTCGGTCTCGCTCGCGAAGCAGCTCACCTCGGCCTATGTGCCCCTCTCGGCCGTCGCGATGGACCGCGCGATGACCGAGGCGGTCGAGGCCGAATCGGGGCGGCACCCGGGCCTCGGCCACGGCTACACCTATGGCGGCCATCCGCTCGGCTGTGCCGTCGGGTGCGCGGCGCTCGACATCTACGTCAGGCGGGACATCCTGGGCCACGTCCGCCGCGTCATGCCGCGTTTTCAGGAGAAGCTGCGCGCCTTCGCCGGCCACCCCCTCGTCGGCGAGTGCCGCGGCGCCGGCCTCATGGGCGGCATCGAGCTCAGCCCCGACCGCGCCCGCGCCGCGACGTTCGGCCAGCCCGGCAAGGTCGGCGCCCGCCTCCAGGCCGAGATGCTGGACCGCGGCGTCATCGTCCGCGCCATGGGCGACACCATCGGCATCTGCCCGCCGATGATCATCACCGAGGACCAGATCGACGAGCTGTTCGCCCCGATGGAGGCCTCGCTCGACGCGACCCACGCCTGGGCCAGGGCCGAGGGGCACCTGGGGTGAACGACACCGTTCCTTCGATGCCGCCCCGGCCTTGACCCCCCTCCGCGGCATCGCGCTGAAGCTGCTGTCGATCGCGATCTTCGCGGTGATGGCGGCCTGCGTGAAGGCGGCGCGGGACGTGGCGCCGGCGGGGGAGGCGGTGTTCTTCCGCTCCTTCATCGCGCTCGTGCCGGTGCTCGGCTATGCGGCGTGGCGGGGGCGGGTCCGGCACGCCGTGTTCACCCGAAACGTGCGCGGGCATGCCTGGCGCGGGGTGATCGGGGCGAGCGCCATGGGGCTTTCCTTCGCGGCCCTCGGGCTGCTGCCCTTGCCCGAGGTGATCGCGATCGGCTTCGCGGCGCCGATCCTGACGGTCGTTCTGGCGATCTTCCTGCTCGGCGAGGTCGTGCGGCTCTACCGCTGGACCGCGGTGGTCGTCGGGCTCATCGGCGTCATGGTCATGGTCTGGCCGCGGCTCACGCTGATCGGCGAGGGCGTCCAGAGCGGGGCGGCGCTCGGCGCGATGCTGATGCTGGGGAGCGCGCTCCTGATGGCGCTGGCGCAGATCCACGTGCGCCAGCTCGCGCGGACCGAGCCGACGCTCGCGATCGTCTTCTGGTTCCATGTGACCTGCTCGCTCGCGGCCCTCCTGTCGCTGCCCTGGGGCTGGGTCTGGCCCGACCCCGGGACCTGGGCGCTGCTCGTCGGGGCCGGCCTGTTCGGCGGCGTCGCCCAGATCGTGATGACCGAGAGCTACGCTCATGCCGAGGCCTCGACGCTCGCGCCCTTCGACTATTCGGCGATGATCTGGGGGCTGCTGATCGGCTGGTTCGCGTTCGGCGAGGTGCCGGAGTCGATGGTGGTGATCGGCGCCGCGATCGTCACCGCCGCCGGTCTCGCGATCTTCTGGCGCGAGCGGCAGCTCGGGCTGCTCGCGCGGCGGACCGCGGCGCGGCGGGCGAGGACGCCGCTCTGACGCGCCCTTGACGGCGCGGCGCCGAGCCGGGAGGAAGCCCGCCAGAGCGGACGGACGGGGGCCGGCATGCGCGGCGAATGGGAACGGCGGGGGCTCGCGCTGCTGCACCGGCTGGAGCCGGAGCGGGCGCATGGGCTGGCGCTCAGGGCGCTGCGGCTGGGGCTCGGGCCCCGCGGCGGGCCGGTGACGTCGCCGCGGCTGAGGACGCGGCTGGCGGGGCTCGACCTGCCGAACCCGGTCGGCATCGCCGCGGGCTTCGACAAGAACGCCGAGGCGGTGCGGCCGATTCTGGTCGCCGGCCCCGGCTTCCTCGAGGTCGGCGCCGTGACCCCCCTGCCCCAGCCCGGCAACCCGCGCCCGCGCCTGTTCCGCCTGCCCGAAGCCCAGGCGGTCATCAACCGCTTCGGCTTCAACAACAAGGGCATGGAGGCGATGGCCGCGCGGCTCGAGCGCGCGCGGGGTGCGGGCATCGTCGGGGTCAATCTCGGGGCCAACAAGGACGCCGCGGACCGGCTCGAGGACTACGCGACGCTCTTCCGCCGGCTCTACGACCTGGCCGACTTCTTCACCGTCAACGTCTCGTCGCCGAACACCGAGCGGCTGCGCGATCTGCAGGGACCGCAAGCCCTCGACCGCCTGCTCGGCGCCGTGATGCAGGCGCGGGTCGCGCTCGCGCGCCAGCGCAAGCCCGTCTTCCTGAAGATCGCGCCCGACCTCAGCGATGCGGAGCTGGCGGACGTGGCGCGCCTGGCGCGGCGCCACCATCTCGACGGCATCATCGCGACGAACACCACGACGGCGCGGCCGCGCCTCGCCGACCGGCACGCGGGCGAGGCCGGCGGGCTGTCGGGGCAGCCGCTCTTTTCCCGCTCGACCGAGGTGCTGGCGACGCTCCGCCGGCTGACGGAGGGACGGATGCCGTTGATCGGGGTCGGCGGCGTCGGCTCGGCCGAGCAGGCCTATGCGAAGATCCGGGCCGGGGCGACGGCCGTGCAGCTCTACACGGCGTTGGTGTTCGAGGGGCTGGGCCTCGCCGGCCGCATCGCCGAGGACCTCGACCGGCTGCTCGCGCGCGACGGCTTCGGCTCGGTCGCCGAGGCGGTCGGAGCGGACGTGCCGCTCGCGCCGGACGGACCGGCTTAGCGGAATCGCGGCTGGCGCCGCGATACGCCCTTGCCCTCTCCGTGCGGCTCCGCCGCCCGGAGAGGTGTGAGCGCGCATCGCGCGCGGTTGGCTGGGGAGAAGCCGCGAGGCGGCTTCTCTTCGAGCGTGTGCCACAGTCCGGGCCGCGTCAACGACAAGCCCGGCTGGCGCCGGGTCGCGTTCCGCGATCGTTGACCCGGCCCGGACTGCGGCGCGCCGGCGCTCACGTCGTGGCTCGCGCCTCGAGCCGGGGGTAGCAGGCGGCGAGCGTGGCGAAGCGGACGAGCAGGAACACGTGGAGCGCGGCCCAGAGGCCGTGGTTGCCGTAGGCCTCGGTCAGCACCCAGGCCAGCGGGAAGTAGACCGCCGCCGAGACGATCATCGTGTTGCGCATCGCGGGCCCCTCGGCCGCGCCGATGAAGACGCCGTCGGCCTGGAAGGCGAGAACCCCCGCGAGCGGCAGGAGCGTTGCCCAGAGCATGAAGGCGTAGGCGTCCGCCCGCACGGCCTCGACATTGGTGAAGAGCCGGATCAGCGCCGGCCCGGCCGCCGTGAAGACGAGCGCGAGGGCCGCCGCGAGCACCAGCGCCGCCAGCCCCGAGACCAGCACGGCCCGGCGCAGGCGGTCGCGGCTCCGCCCGCCGAGCGCCTGGCCGACCAGGGTCTCGGCCGCCATCGCGAAGCCGTCGAGGCCGTAGGACGAGATGTGGAAGAACTGGATCAGCACGCCGTTGACCGCGAGGATGCGGTCGCCCTGCACCGAGGCGAGGCGCGTCATCCACGTGTACGCTCCCATCAGCAGGAGCGTGCGGACCATGATGTCGCGGTTGAGCGCCATGACCTGAACGAGCTCGGCGCGGTCGAGCACGCGCGGCCACTCGACCCGCCAGCCGGGGGCCACCGCCCGCTGCCGCTGCCGCGCCCGCCAGAGCCCGTAGCCGAGCCCGGCATAGACGGCGATGGCGGTGCCGAGCGCCACGCCCTCGACCCCCCAGCCGAGGCCGAGCACGAACAGGAGGTTCAGCGAGACGTTCACGACCGACACGAGGACCTGCATCTCGAACAGCCGCCGCGTCATCTCCTGCCCCGTGAACCAGCCGAGGAGCGCGAAGTTGGCGAGCTCGGCCGGCGCGCCCAGGAGCCTGATCGCGAGATAGCCGGCGGCGATCGCCTCGACCTCCGCGCTCGCCTCGAAGATTCTCAGGGACAGCGGGACCAGCCATGCGCGGAACGCGACCAGGGCCGCGGCGATCGCGAGCGCGACGATGAGGGTGCGGAGGAGCGTGTTCATCACGCGCCGCCGGTCGCCTGAGCCCTCCGCCTGCGCGGTCAGCCCGCTCGCGCCCATCTGCAGGAAGTTGAACGGCATGAAGAAGAGCGAGATCACGGCAGCGCCGAGCGCGACCGCGGCCAGCGGCGCGGCGGCGCCGAGATTGCCGATGATCGCCGTGTCGATGGCGCCCTGGAGCGGGACGGTCGCGTTCGACAGCACGACGGGGAGCGCGATCCGCACAACGCGGCCGACGGTGATGGCGCGGGGCGCGCCGTGCTCTCCGGCGGAATATGGCGTGTCGCTCACCCGCTCCCGACCCCCGTCGCTCAGGCCTCGGGCATCAGGAAGTTGCCGCGCAGCATGGCGATCGGGCGGGCGTGCTCGTCCTGCCAGGCCTCGACGTGCAGGTGCGCGACCCGCCGGCCCGCCTTCTGCACCCGGGTCCGGGCGAACGTCTCGCGCGGGCGGCCGCGGCGCAGATAGTCGATCGTGATGTCGATCGTCTTCGGCATCGCCGGGAACAGGCCCGCCGGGACCGCGCCGCCGCCCTCCACCCTCTGGCTGACGAAGTCCCAGGCGAGCTGCATCTGGCCCGCGATCTCGAGGAACGAGGCGGTCACGCCGCCGTGCAGCGCCGGGATGCGCGGGTTGCCGATCAGCTTCTCCTCGTAGGGCAGCCGCGCGGTCAGCTCGTCGCCGAGGCGGTCGAAGCGCACGCCGAGCAGGCGGTGGTAGGGCACGGTCTCGAGCAGCGCCTGGAGCAGGCGGTCGCGCTCGGCCTCGCGCTCGGCATGGAGCGGGAGCCCGCTCATTAGGCCACCCTCCGCTCTGGAGGGTTCGTGTCCGATGGTGCGAGTCTTCCGCTTCCGGTGCCCCGCCGCGACGGCCAAGCTTGCTCGTCGCTGGACGGCCCGCATGAGACCCGCCGCGCGGCGGGCGCCGGGAGGACGCGACGGGCAACAGGCTGATGCGCC
>DATKCY010000109.1:0-3516 GCA_035512995.1 Thermohalobaculum sp. | reverse complement strand
TTCGGGCATGCCGCCCAATATACTCACGCCCATGCCGCGCGAGGCCGACCACCGCGAGCCCGACGTCGAGCTGGTCGAGCTGCGCGTGCTCGACGGGCCGAACCGCTTCTTCACCCGTCCGGCGGTGAAGCTCGAGTTCCGTGGCGACGCCCCGGGGGACGCGGCGACGGTCGCCGCCGCGGCGGCCATGGCCGTGCAACGCCTGCACAACGCGCTGGAGCTTCCCGAGCCGCGGATCGCGACCCGGCACTCCGTCGACCGGCTGCGAACCGCGATCGCCTACCCGTGGCGCCGGCGCACGATCTCGCAGGCGATCGGGGCCGGTGCCGCCCGCCTGGCCCTGGGCCGCTCGACCGACCGACGGGAGCTCGCCGGCCTGCGCGCGGTGGCGTACGGGCCGCTTCCGCAGCTGCCGCGACCGCGGATCCCGATCATCGCCATCACCGGCACGAACGGGAAGAGCACTACGACGCGCCTGATCGCCCACATCTGCGCCACCGCCGGCCGCGCGGTGGGGATGACGAACTCGGACGGCATCTTCGTGCGCGGGGAGCTCGTCGAGGCGGGGGACTGGACCGGCTTCGGCGGCGCGTCGCGGGTGCTCGCCGAGCCGGGGCTCGACGTGGCCGTGCTCGAGACGGCGCGCGGCGGCATCCTGCTGCGCGGCATCGGCTACAACTCGAACGACGTCAGCGTGGTGACCAACGTCAGCGCCGATCACCTGGGGCTGCAGGGGATCGACACCCTCGACGAGCTTGCCGAGGTGAAGGGCGCCATCGTGCGGATCACGAAGCGCGATGGCTGGGCGGTCCTCAATGCCGATGACCCGCGCGTCTGGGCCATGCGGCGCGAGACGCGCGCCGGGATCTACGCCTTCAGCATGGACGGCCGGACCCCGAACGTGGAGGCGGCCCTCGACGCGGGAGGGCGTGCGGCCGTCTTCGAGCGCGGCGCTCTCGTCCTGCGCGCGGCGGGACGCCGGCCTCGCCGCCTCGCCGAGGCGACCGAAGTGCCGGTGACGTTCGCCGGGGCCTCGCGCTACAACGTGGCCAACGCGCTGGCGGCGGCGGCCGCGTGCGACGCCCTGGGGCTGACGACCCGGCAGATCGCCGCCGGCCTGCGCTCGTTCGCGCTCGATGCCGCGTCGAACCCCGGGCGCCTGAACCTGTTCGAGCGCCGAGGCACATTCGCGATCGTCGACTTCGCCCACAACGAGGCGGGAATGACCGGGCTGCTGGAGGTCGCGCGCGCCGTCGCCCGCGGCCGCCGCGTGCGGCTCGCCTTCGGGACCGCCGGCGACCGCACCGACGAGATCCTCCACCGGCTGGGGGTGATCGCCGGCAGCGCCGACGACATCGTCATCGCGGAGAAGGAGCACTATCTGCGCGGCCGCGAGCTCGCGGAGATGAACGAGCTGCTGCGGGCCGGGGCTCGGGACGGCGGGTACGAGGGCGACATTCCCTCGGTCCCCAACGAGCTCGTCGCGCTCCAGCTGCTGCTCGGCCATGCGAAGCGCGGCGATGTCTGTGTCGTCATGGCCCACGTCGACCGCGCCGAGCTCTTCCGTTGGCTCGAGTCCGAGCGCTTCCGGCCGGTGGGTGCCGAGCGGCTGCGGGAGCTGCTCGTCGGCTGACTCGCCCATAGGTTTCAGAGGTCGAGGTCGATCTCGTCCTCGCCGTCGATGACGCCGACGAGCGCGCGGAGGCCGTCGGTCTCGGTCGCGGCCCCGTGCTGACGGCGCTGGAGCTCCTTCCAGACGTGGTTGGCGTGGTCGACGCAGACGACCACCACGTCGCCCTCGGTGGCCTCGTCGAGCGCGGCGCGCGTCGCCTCGAGCTCGTCGAGAATCGTGCGCACTCTGCCGACCCGTCGCTCCTCCCCGGCCGACTCGATACCCTCGACGATCAGGGCGGCGGTGGAGCCGCGCTCCCGGCCACGGTTGTTGGCATCCTCGCGGACGACGATGTCGTCGAAGTAGCGGGCCGAGACGCGGCCGATCTCGCGGATGTCCTCGTCGCGCCGGTCGCCCGCGGTGGCGATCACGCCGATGCGTCGCCCGGTGACCGACGCGCGCGCGCCGCCCGCCGATGGCTCGGTGAGGCGGGTCACGAAGTCGCCGAGCGCCTCCATGGCCGGCGGGTTATGGGCGTAGTCGACCACCACTCGGTAGCCGTCGAGCTCGAACATGTTCAGCCGGCCCGGCGCCATGAAGTAGCTGGTGGTGAAGGTGCGCAGTCCCTGGCGGATGTCGTGGAGATGGGCGCCCGCGGCCCAGGCGGCCGCCGCGGCGGCGAGCGCGTTCTGCACGTTCATCCGCGCCCGTCCCTCGAAGGTGGCGGGGATGAGGTGGGTCCAGACGAGGTCCATGGACTTGCGGCCGTGGCGCAGGACGATCTTCTCGCCATTGCGGCCCTGCTCGATGGTCACCGCGCGCCGGCCGCGCGACGCCTGGAACTTCAGCCGATCGTGATCGGGGTCCATGCTGAAGTAGATGACCGATCCGGACGTGTAGCGCGCCATGGCGAGCACGAGCGGGTCATCGGCGTTGATGACGGCCACGCCGTCGCGCGGCACGGCCTCGACCACGACGCGCTTGACCTCCGCCAGCTGCTTGATGCTGTGGATGCCGCCGAGCCCCAGGTGGTCGCCGGTCACGTTCAGCACCACGGCGACGTCGTTGCGCTGGTAACCGAGGCCCTCGCGCAGGATGCCGCCCCGGGCAACCTCGAAGACGGCGAAGTCGACGGTCGGGTTCTGGAGGACCATCGAGGCGGACTTCGGCCCGGAGGCATCGGCCTTGCGGACGATCCGTCCGTCGACGTAGATACCGTCGGTGCTGGTGAGGCCGACCTTGCGGCCCATTCCCTTCATGATGTGCGCGATCATCCGCGCGGTCGTCGTCTTGCCGTTCGACCCCGTCACGGCCACGATCGGGATGCGTGACGGCGCGCCGGCCGGGAAGAGGAGATCGATCACTGGCTTCGCGACGTACTGCGCCTCGCCCTCGGTCGGGTTGGTGTGCATTCGGAAGCCGGGCGCCGCGTTGACCTCGACGATGCCACCGCCGGTCTCGCGGATCGGCAGGCTGACGTCCGGGCACACGAGGTCGATGCCGGCGATGTCGAGACCGACCACCCGCGCCGCCAGCTCGGTGATCTCCGCGTTGTCGGGGTGGATCTCCTCGGTCCGGTCGATGCTGATCCCGCCGGTGCTCATGTTGCCGGTGCGCTTGAGGTAGATCCGCTGGCTACGCGGCGGCACGTCGGACAGCTCGAAGCCCTGCTCGCGGGCGTACGAGACGGCCTCCTCGTCGACCTTGATGCGAGTCAGCACCTTCTCGTGGCCGATGCCGCGGCGCGGGTCCGCGTTGGTGATCTCGACCAGCTCGCTGACCGAGTGCCTGCCATCGCCATCCACGTGCGCGGGCACCCGCTGCGCCACCGCCCGCAGCACGCCGCCGATGACGAGGCAGCGGTAGTCATTGCCGGTCAGGAAGGTCTCGACCACCACGCCGCC
>DATKCY010000108.1:0-5028 GCA_035512995.1 Thermohalobaculum sp. | reverse complement strand
CTGGCGTTCGGCGTAGCGCTGATACATGCGGAAGAGATCGCCCGCGAACAGCGCCGCCTCGTCGCCGCCGGTGCCGGGACGGATCTCGACGATCGCCGGCCGGTCGTCGGCCCAGTCCTTTGGCAGGAGGGCGAGCCGCAGTGCCTCCTCGAGCCCGGGCAGCCGGGCCTCGAGCGCCGCGACTTCGTCCCGCGCCAGCGCCGCCATCTCGGGGTCGTCGAGCATGGCACGGGCCGAGGCGAGCTCATCTCGCGTCTTCCGCCACTCCCGCGCCGTCGCGACGACTTCGCGCAGGCCGGCATAGTCGCGCCCGAGCGCGGCGAGCTCGGCCGGATCGGTCGCACCCCCCATCCGCGCCTCGAGATAGCCGAAGCGGTCGAGAATCTCCTGCAGTCGGTCCTCGGGCACCATCGCGCTCACCGGCGCCGCGCGCGGTCGAAGGTCAAGATGGGCGCGTGCCGGAAGGCCGGCGCCATGGTAGACTGCCGGCCATGAAGGCCTCCGTTGCACTCGCATTCGCGCTGTCCGCGTCGCTCGCGATGGCCGGGGGCGCCCACGTGCCGCCGGGCAACCCGAACTACGACCCGCCGCCGCCGAAGGAGGGGTTCAGCTACCCCGACTGCTACTGCACCGACAGCGACGGCCAGCGGGTCGAGATGGGCGAGACCGCCTGCCTGAGGATCGGCAGCCGCCGCGTCCTCGCCCGCTGCGCCTGGAGCGTCAACAACCCCGCCTGGCGTCCCGAGGCCGAGGGCTGCCCGAGCGTCTGATCGGCTCGCCGCGCCGTGGGGGTGCGCCTTTCACGCACCTTCGGAGATCGAATTAACCGCGCCCCGCACACGCGCGGCGCGCAGAAGCCCGGACCCTATACCCGGCCCGCCAGCGCCGCCGCGTACATCTCGAGCACCCCTTCGCGGGTCAGCGGCCGCGGATTGCCGCCGGCGGTCGGATCGACCAGCGCCTTCTCGGTCAGCTCCTCGAAGCGCGTGTCGTCGGTGACGCCGAGCCCAGTCAGGTCATGCGGCACGCCGAGGCGTGCGCGCATGTCGAGCACCCATGCAAGGAAGCCGCCGAAGTCCGGCTGCTCGAGCTCGAGCCACGCCGCGAGGCGCGCGATCTTCGGCTCGATCGCCTCGCGGTTCCAGGCGAGCGCGTAAGGCATGACCACGGCATTCGTCAGCCCGTGCGGAGCGTCGTAGAGGGCGCCGAGCGGATGGCTGAGCGCGTGGATCGCGCCAAGGCCCTTCTGGAACGCGACCGAGCCCATCGCCGCCGCCGCCATCATCATGCCGCGGGCCTCGATGTCGGACCCCTGCGCGTGAGCCCGCGGCAGCGCCCGGGCGACGAGCCTGAGCCCCTCGACCGCGATACCCTCGCTCATCGGGTGGAAGCTCGGCGCGCAATAGGCCTCGAGGCAGTGCGCGAAGGCGTCCATTCCCGTCCCCGCCGTGAGCGCCGGTGGCAGGCCGACCGTCAGCTCCGGATCGAGAATCACCACCTTCGGCAGCATCCGCGGGTGGAAGATCACCTTCTTGACGTGCGTCTCGGTGTTGGTGATGACGCCGGCGCGGCCGGTCTCCGAGCCCGTGCCCGACGTCGTCGGCACCGCGACCACGGGCAGAATCGCGTCGGCGTCGGCCCGCGTCCACCAATCGCCGACGTCTTCGAAGTCCCAGATCGGCCGGCTCTGCCCGACCATCAGCGCGACCGACTTCCCGACATCCATGGCCGAGCCGCCGCCGAAGACGACGACGCCGTCGTGCCCGCCTTGCCTCACCGCAGCGACCCCGGCCGTGACGTTCGCCTCGACCGGGTTCGGCCGGACCTCTGCGAAGACCGCGGGCTCGAGCCCGCCGTCCCGCAGCACGGCCATGGCGCTGGCGCAGATGTCGAGCTCGACGACGCCGGGATCCGTGACGAGCAGCGGCCGCAGGATGCCCGTGGCGCGGCAGGCCTCGGCCAGCTCCGCGAGCCGCCCCGGCCCGAAGCGCACCTCCGTCGGATAGGACCAGTTCGCAGCCTGCATTGTCTTTCTCCCTTGCGCCGGTTCTTCGGCCGGTCAGACGATCTCGAAGTAGCGCGCCATCTCCCAGTCGGTGATGTGCTTGCGGAACTCGCGCTCCTCCCACTCCCGCGTCGCCGCATAGTGCTCGACGAAGGCGTCGCCGAAGAGCGCGCGCGCCGCCTCCGAGCGCCGCAGCCGCGTCGCCGCCTCCATCAGCGTGCGGGGAAGCTGAAGCGCCTCGCCGTGCTCGCGGTCGTAGGCCGAACCCTCGACCGCCGCCTCCGGCTCGACCCGGTTCTCGATGCCCCAGAGCCCGGAGCCGAGCGCCGCGGCAAGCGCGATGTAGGGATTAATGTCCGCGGCCGAGATCCGGTACTCGACCCGCTGCGATTTGTCCGAGCCCGGGATGGCGCGGAGCGCGCAGGTGCGGTTCTCGACCCCCCAGGTCGCGGCGGTCGGCGCCCAGAAGCCCGGGATCAGCCGCGTGTAGCTGTTGACCGTGGGCGCCACCATCGCGAGCAGCTCGGGCATCAGCTTCTGCTGACCGCCGATGAACCAGCGCATCTCGTCCGAGATCGTGTCGGGCTTGCCCTCGTCGCGGAACGCCGCCCGGCCGTCCTTGCCCTCGAGCGACAGGTGCAAATGGCCCGACTGCCCCGGCCAGTCCGGCGACCACTTCGCCATGAAGGTCGCCATCCAGCCGCGGCGCTGGCAGAGCGCCTTGACGAAGGTCTTGAAGAGCGCCGCCCGGTCCGCCGCCTCCAGCGCGTCCGTGACCGCGATGGCGGCCTCGAGCACACCCGGCCCGGTCTCGGTGTGCAGCCCCTCGAGCGGGAACTCCATCGCCCGGGCGAGCTCGAGCAGCTCGTGGTAGAACTCGGCCTCCACGCTGCTCCTGAGCACGGAGTAGCCGAAGAAGCCCGGCGTGATACTGTCGAGATCGCGGTAATTCTTCTCGCGGACGCTGTGCGGGGTCTCCTCGAACAGGAAGAACTCGAACTCGGCCGCGGCGCTGACGGCGTAGCCCATCGCGTCCGCCTTCGCGATCATGCGACGGAGTGCTGCGCGCGGGCAGACGTCCTCCCACCTGCCCGCGAACTCCATCAGGAACAGCGGCAGGTCGTCCTCGAACGGGATCAGCCGCGCCGTCCCGGGCAGAACCCTCACCTCGGCATCCGGATAGCTCGTGTGCCAGCCCGTCACCTGGACGTTGTCGTAGAGTTGGTCGTTCGAGTCCCAGCCGAGCACGACGTCGCAGAAGCCGAGACCCTTCTCGGCGGACGAGGCGAACTTCTCGACCGACACGTACTTGCCGCGCATGACGCCGTCGACGTCGAAGAGGCCAAGCTTCAGGAACGGCGCCTCGCGCTCGCGGACGAAGGCGATCGCCTCCTCCGCCGTGGTCGGTCGCTTCATGGATTCTCCCCCCTTCCGCCCGGCCGGGATGACCCGCGGCGCCACTCGAGTGCGCTCCCGAGAGGAGCGTAAATGGGCGGAGCGCGCGCTCAGGCGCGGTCGGCCGTCGCGCCGGGGGGCACGGCGCCGATGACCTCGGCCAGCGTCTCGAGCCAGGCGCGCTCGAGCATGACCAGAGCGCCTGGACCGTCGAATCTCAACTCGACGGCGCCGTCCGATGCCTCGTTGGACGTGGCGATCGCGACGCCCGGCGCGAGCGCGATCCCGTCGAGCGGCCAGCGGAGGCCGATCGAGCGGCCGGTCACGGGCCGGAGCGGGAAGACCGAGACACGCGCCCTCGGCGTCAGGTCCAGCCGGAGCGTCACCCGCGGCGGCGCCATCGCCATCGCCTCCGCCTCGCCGACCAGCACCACGCGCGCCTCCGGCCGCGCGAGCAGCGCGTGGAGCGCCGCGAGCGTGTGGTCGAGCCGCCGGCCGGTGAACCCGACGGCCAGGTAGAGCGGCGCCCTGGTGGCATGGAGGCACTTCTCGAAGTCGGTCGTGTCCTGCTCGTCGATCTTCACGACGCGCCCGGCCGCCGCCCGCCCCTCCGCCCCGATCGAGTCGAGATCGCCGATCGCGACGGCGGGCCGGACGCCGAGCGCCGCCAGACGGTCGGCCGCGCCGTCCGCGGCGATCACGGTGGGCCCCAGCTCCCGCGCCTCCTCCAGCATCGCGCGGTCGAAGGCGCCGTCGCCGACCAGCGTCACCGGCTGATCGAAGCGGAGCGGCAGGTCCTGTGTCATCGCGGCAGCATCCGCGACTCGCGCGCAGCCCGTCAACGGCGGCGGAGCGGGCCGGGCAGTGCCCGCGCGTTGACCCGATTCGGCAAATCGGCGACTCTCCCGCACGGGTGGGGCGTTGAGGACGGGAACATCATGGAGGTGCGGGAGAAGCGGATCGACCTCCGGCTCGGCCCGTTCGCTTGCTCGTTGCAGGGGTTCGACGACCCGATCCTGCCGCTGACGCGCATCCTGCAGGAGTTGCGAGACGTGCAGTCGGCGATGCCCGATGCCGGGCGTCCGCTGTTCGACGCCGAGACGCTCCGCCGGCTCGAGGGCGAGATCGCGGCGCTTGCCGGCGGCGATGTCTCCGCGATGCCGGGGCTTGTCCTCAAGCGCGGCGATGGAGCGGAGGCGCAGGAGGAGCCGGCCGCAGCGGCCCGCGTCCCCACCGCCGATCCGGATGCCGATGCAGCCCTTGCCGGCCTGCGCGCGGCGGTCCTCGCCGCGCACGAAACGGAGGCGCCGCCCGCCGACGACGCGGCGGGGCAGCTGCATGCGGCGACCGCCGAGCAGGCGGCTGACGCGACGCCTCCGCTCGCGGAGGGGCCGCCCCATCCGGCGACCGCCGCTGACGGCACGGCGGAGGGGAGCAGGACCGATCCTTCGATGGTGCCCGGAGCATCCCCGGATGACGAGACCGAAGTCGCCGATGCCGCCGGCGCGGTGTCTCGGGAATCGCAGCCCTCTTCCGACACCGTGGAGGGGGTCGAGGCGCCCGTGGAGCCGGAGCCGGCGAGCGCCGCGGACCGGTCGGCGGCGCCGGAGTCGCAGGAAGACTCCGGA
>DATKCY010000107.1:0-10990 GCA_035512995.1 Thermohalobaculum sp. | reverse complement strand
TCCTCGGCGACTTCGGCTGGCCGCGGTGGATCTGAGCGATGCACAGGGACCACGACCTGCACAAGCGCCGGCGGGGCCGGAACCTCGCGGTCCTCTGGGCGGCGGTGGCGCTCGTCGTGCTGCTGTTCGCCGTCACGATCGTCAAGCTCGGGCCGAACGCGGCCAATCCGTGGGGCTGAGATGAGCGGGCGCGCGACGGCCAGGGACCTCAGGCGGAAGGCGCTGCCCTTCTTCCTCGTGCCGTTCGTGATGCTGGGCGCCGCCTACGCGTCGGTCCCGCTCTACGACCTCTTCTGCCGGGTCACCGGCTTCGGCGGCACGCCGCGAACCGCCGAGGTCGGCAGCGCCGAGGTCCTGGACCAGACGATCACAGTGCGCTTCGACGCCTCGACCGCACGCACGATGCCGTGGCGCTTCAAGCCGGTCGAGACCACGCACGAGATCCGGATCGGCGAGACCGGCCTTGCCTTCTACGAGGCGCACAACCCGACCGACCGGCCGATCACCGGCACCGCGACCTTCAACGTCGCGCCGCTCTCGGTCGGCAGCTATTTCGTCAAGATCGACTGCTTCTGCTTCGTCGAGCAGACGCTGATGCCGGGCGAGACGGTCGAGATGCCCGTCACCTTCTACGTCGATCCCGAGATCACGCGCGATCCCGAGACGAAGGGTGTGCCGGAGATCACGCTGTCGTACACGTTCTACGAGACCGAGCTCGGCCGGCAGGCGGCGCTCGGGCCTGGCGCCCCGGGGGCGGGCGGGGCGAACTGAGGAGGGACCGATGGCGCACGAGAAGAACCACGACTACCACATCATCGATCCGAGCCCGTGGCCGTTCATCGGCGCCGTCTCCGGGATCACGATGCTGATCGGCGCCGTGCTGTGGATGCACGAGATAACCCCGTGGGTCGCGGTGCTCGGCTTCATCGCCGTGCTCTACACGATGTATGTCTGGTGGAAGGACGTCATCATCGAGAGCCGGATCGGCGACCACACGCCGGTCGTCCAGCTCGGCCTGCGCTTCGGCATCATTCTGTTCATCATCTCCGAGGTGATGTTCTTCTCGGCCTGGTTCTGGGCGTTCTTCAAGCACGCGATCTTCCCGATGGGCGGGGTGTGGCCGCCCGAGGGGATCATCACCTTCGACGCCTTCGACCTGCCGCTGATCAACACGCTGATCCTGCTGCTCTCGGGCACGACCGTCACCTGGGCGCACCACTCGCTCCTGGAGGGCGACCGCAAGGGCCTGGTCTGGGGGCTGGCGGCGACCGTCGCGCTCGGGCTCCTGTTCACGGCCTTCCAGGCCTACGAGTACAGCCACGCGGCCTTCGGCTTCTCGGGCAACATCTACGGCGCGACCTTCTTCATGGCGACCGGCTTCCACGGCGCGCACGTGATCATCGGCACGATCTTCCTGGCGGTCTGCCTGTTCCGCGCGACCCAGGGGCACTTCACGCCGGACAAGCATATCGGCTTCGAGGCCGCGGCCTGGTACTGGCACTTCGTCGACGTGGTCTGGCTGTTCCTGTTCTCGGGGGTCTACATCTGGGGCGGCTGATCCCGCTCCCGGCGCCGGCCCTTCCGCGGCACCGGGACCCAGGATGACCCGCCGCGCCCTTGCCGCCGCCGCCTTCGGCCTTTTCGGCGCGGCCGTCCTGATAGCCCTCGGCGTCTGGCAGCTCCAGCGGCTCGAGTGGAAGGAGGGCGTCATCGCCCGGCTCGAGACGCGGCTGGCGGCCGAGCCCGCGGCCCTGCCGGCCGAGCCGGACCCGGCGGAGGACGATTTTCTGCGCGTCTCGGCCGACGGGAGGCTCGGCGAGCGGGCGCTCCACGTGCTGACCTCGCGGCGCGGGCAGGGGCCCGGATACCGCGTGATCGCGCCGCTCGAGACCGCGGCCGGACGGCGCGTGCTCGTCGATCTCGGCTTCCTGCCCGACGACATGCGGACCGGCGGATTCCCCGGCAGCGGCACGCAGGCACGCGTGACGGGCGCGCTCTACTGGCCCGACGAGGTCGACGGCTTCACGCCCGAGCCCGACCGGGCCGAGGAAACCTGGTTCGCCCGCGACCTCGTCCCGATGGCCGATGCGCTGGAAACCGAGCCCGTGCTGGTCGTCGCGGAGGCGCACGACCTCGGCCAATGGCCGATGCCGCTCCGCCTCGGCATCGACGTGCCGAACAACCACCTGGGATATGCGCTCACCTGGTTCTCGCTCGCGCTCGTCTGGGCGGTGATGTCCGCGCTCCTCGTCCGCCGCGAGCGCCGTCTCCGCGCCTGACGCCGGCGGAGCTGCCGTCCCTCCCTCTTGCCCCGGGGGAGGGGGGCCCGTTGTGAACCCTCGCCCGCCGCGCTAAGAGCCGGGGCTCGTGCGAACGGGCCGAGGGGGCTGGAACACCAATGCGCTATGTCAGCACCCGGGGCCGGGCACCCGTGCTCTCGTTCGAGGAGACGATGCTCTCGGGCCTCGCCCGCGACGGCGGCCTCTACGTGCCGGAGGCGGTGCCGGCGCTCTCCCACGACGATCTCCGCGCCTTCGCCGGGCGATCCTACGAGGACGTCGCGCACGGCGTCATGCTGCCCTTCATCGGCGACTGCTTCGGCGCGGACGAGTTCCGCGCCATCGTCGACCGCGCCTACGCCTCCTTCGCCCACCCGGCGCGCTGCCCGCTGGTCCAGCTCGGACCGAACGAGTGGCTGATGGAGCTGCACCACGGGCCGACGCTGGCCTTCAAGGACGTGGCGATGCAGCTGATCGGCCAGATGTTCGAGGCGGTGCTGACCCGGCGGGGGGAGCGCGTGACCATCGTCGGCGCGACCTCGGGCGACACCGGCTCGGCCGCGATCGAGGCGTTCCGGGGCCTCGACGCCGCCGACGTCTTCATCCTCTACCCGGACGGGCGGGTGTCCGAGGTGCAGCGCCGGCAGATGACCACGCCGCCCGAGGCGAACGTGCACGCGCTGGCCGTGAAGGGCGACTTCGACGACTGCCAGGCGCTGGTCAAGGCGATGTTCAACGACCTTGCCTTCCGCGACGAGGTGCGGCTGGCGGCAGTCAACTCGATCAACTGGGCGCGGGTGCTGGCGCAGGTCGTCTACTACGTGACCGCTGCGGTCGCCCTCGGCGCGCCGGCCCGGCCCGTCAGCTTCACGGTGCCGACCGGCAATTTCGGCGACATCTTCGCCGGCCATGTCGCCCGCCGGATGGGGGTGCCGATCGAGACGCTTGTGGTCGCCACCAACGAGAACGATATCCTCTACCGCATGATGCAGACCGGCGAGTACGCGAAGGAAGGCGTGGTCCCCACGATCGCGCCTTCGATGGACATCCAGGTCAGCTCGAACTTCGAGCGGCTGCTGTTCGAGCTCTACGGGGAGGACGGCACCGCCGTCGCCGCCGCGATGGACGAGCTGCAGCGCCACGGCCGGTTCCCACTCGGCCAGGGTGCGGCCGAGCGGCTCCGCGAAGACTTCGCGGCCGCGCGGATCGACCGACGCCGCGCCCTCGAGACCATCGCCCGCGTCCGCGCGCAGGGCGGGCCTCTGCTCGATCCGCACAGCGCGCTCGGGGTCGCGGCGGCCGAGGACTGCCGCGGCGACCGGGCGGTGCCGATGATCGCGCTCGGCACGGCCAACGCCGCCAAGTTCCCCGACGCCGTCGAGGAGGCGAGCGGCACCCGGCCCCCGCTGCCGCCGCGCATGGCCGACCTGATGGAGCGCGAGGAGCGCGTGACCGTGATCGACAACGACCTGCCCGCCCTTCAGGCGCTGATCGGCGAGAGGCGGCGGCCTTGAGCGTCGAGCTGACCACGCTCGCGAACGGCTTTCGCATCGTCAGCGAGCGAATGCCGAGCCTCGCCTCCGCCGCTCTCGGCGTCTGGATCGACGCCGGCGCCCGGCACGAGCGCGAGGACGAGAACGGGGTCGCGCACTTCCTCGAGCACATGGCGTTCAAGGGCACTGCCCGCCGATCCGCCCGGGCCATCGCCGAGGAGATCGAGGACGTCGGCGGCTACCTCAACGCCTACACCTCGCGCGAGCGCACGGCCTATTTCGCGCGCGTGCTCGAGGAGGACGTGCCGCTGGCGCTCGACCTCCTCGCCGACATCCTGCTGAACCCGGCCCTCGCCGAGGCCGAGATCGAGGTCGAGCGCGGCGTGATCCTGCAGGAGATCGGGCAGGTGCACGACACCCCCGACGACCTGATCTTCGACTGGTTGCAGGAGACCGCCTATCCCGCCCAGCCGATGGGCCGCGCGATCCTCGGCCCTGCGGAGCGCATCCGCCGCGTCGGCCGCGCCGACCTCGGCGGCTTCATCGGACGGCACTACCGTCCCGAGCGCATGATCCTGTCGGCGGCCGGCGCCGTCGACCACGGCCGGCTGGTGCGGCTCGCCGAGGCGGCGTTCGGCGACATGGGGCGCGGCGCGGGCGAGCCGGTCGAGCCCGCGCGCTTCCAGGGCGGCGAGCGGCGCGAGACGAAGCCGCTCGAGCAGGCGCATTTCGCGCTCGCCCTCGACGCCCCGGGCTATCGCGAGCCCGACTACTACGCCGCCCAGATCGCGGCGACCGCGCTCGGCGGCGGCATGTCGTCCCGCCTGTTCCAGGAGGCGCGGGAGCGGCGCGGCCTCTGCTACTCGATCTTCGCGCAGTGCTCGTCCTGGATCGATTCGGGGCTCCTGATGATCTACGCCGGCACGGGCGGCGCGGAGCTTCGCGGGCTGATCGACCTCACGGCCGACGAGATGCGGCGCGCAGCCGAAGGCCTGACGGAGCAGGAGGTCGCCCGCGCCCGCGCCCAGATCCGCGCCGGCCTCGTCATGGGGCTCGAGAGCCCGTCGGCGCGGGCCGAGCGCATGGCCGGGATGCTCGCGATCTGGGACCGGGTGCCGCCGCTCGAGGAATCGGTCGCGTCGATCGAGGCGGTCGGCGTGCGCGAGGCGCGCGCGGCCGTCGCCCGCTTCGCCGCGTCGCCCCCGGCGCTCGCGCTGCTCGGACCGGTCGAGGGGGCGGGCACGCTCGAGGAGCTGGCCGAGCGGCTGGCCGCATGACCGGGCTATTCGCCCGGCGGAGCAGACCCGCCGCCGTTCTCACGACCGAACGCCTGATCCTCCGCCCGCCGCAGATGCGCGACCACGCGCCCTGGGCCACCCTCCGCCGCGAGAGCCGCGCCTTCCTCGAGCCATGGGAGCCGAGCTGGTCGCCCGACCATCTGACCGCGCGGGCCTTTCGGAACCGGGTCTCCTGGTCCGAACGCATGATCCGGCAGGGCGAGGCGTGGCCGCTCCTGCTCGTTCGCGCCGAGGACGAGGAGATCGTCGGCGGCCTCACGCTGTCGAATATCCGCCGCGAGCCGGCCCAGGCCGGGACGCTCGGCTACTGGATCGGCGCGCCCTTCGCCGCGCAGGGCTACATGACGGAGGCGCTGGCGGCGCTCCGCGTATTCGCCTTCCGCGAGGTCGACATTTCGCGCCTCGAGGCCGCCTGCCTGCCGGAGAACGAGGCCTCGCGCCGCCTGCTCGAGCGCTGCCAGTTCAAGTACGAGGGCGTGGCGCAGGCCTATCTCCAGATCGCCGGGCGCTGGCGCAACCACGTGCTCTACGCAGCCCTGCGCGAGGACCGCCGCGGCAGGGTCTGAGCCGACCAGCGCCACTCGAAGCCCGCACATGGCAGCCCCTCTCCCCCGGCCCCTCCCAAGGGAGAGGGGGGCGCCGCGCTGCGCGGCCGGGCCTTCCCCCCACCGTTTCGGAGGGAGGACAGGGGGGAGGCAAAGGAGCGGATGGAGAGGGCCAGCCCCTGCGCTGCGGAGTTTCGCAGCCCCGGACTTGATCCGGGGCCTTCTCCGGCAACGCTCGCGGTCAGGGGCTGCGCGGCCCTCGCCCTCAGGCGGTGCCGCCCGTGGTCAGGAACGCCGGGTCGATGCCGATCTTCTTCAGCGCGTGGTTCCACTTCCGGTCGTCGGCGACGCCGAACAGCAGCTCGGGGTCCGGATCGACGGTCAGCCAGCCGTTCGCCTGAAGCTCGGCCTCGAGCTGGTGCGGCGCCCAGCCGGCATAGCCGAGGGTGACCAGCGCCTTCTCCGGCCCGCGCTCGTCCGCCATCGCCTGCAGCACGTCGATCGTCGCGGTCATCGAGGTCTGGTCATCGACCCGCATCGTCGCGTCCGAGGCGTGGTAGTCGGCCGAGTGCAGGACGAAGCCGCGCCCCATCTCGACCGGCCCGCCGTAGTGCACCGGCTGGCTCCCCAGCACGTCGCCGACGGGGATGCCGATCTTGCCGAACAGGTCCGTCAGCGTCAGCGCCTCGGCCCGCTTGTTGACGATCAGTCCCATCGCGCCGTCGGACGAGTGCGCGCAGAGATAGACGAGCGAGCTCGCAAAGCGTGGGTCGCCCATGCTCGGCATCGCGACCAGCAGCTTTCCGCTCAGGTAATTGGCATCGGAATTCATGCCGTCACGCCCTCTGCCGCCGTGCTATCAAGCCTGCGCGCCGACTCAGCGACACGAGGCTACGATGCTCGTCTCCAGCATATGTGCTTCCCGCCGCCCGATGAAAGCGATGCTCGGCATCGTGGCCGGCGCGTCGATTCTCGCCGCCGCTTTCCCGGCGCCCCGCGGGGCGGCGCAGGCGATCGTCTCGAGCGGCGAGTCCTTCGTCGACGCGCGCCTGCTGGTCGGCGAGCCGCGGGACGACGGCAGCCGCGACGCCGGCCTCGAGCTCCGCGTCGAGCCCGGCTGGAAGACCTACTGGCGCGCGCCCGGCGAGGCCGGCATCCCGCCCAGATTCGACTGGTCGCGGTCCGCCAACCTCGCGGGCGTCGAGGTCGGCTGGCCGGCGCCCCAGGTGTTCGAGAGCTTCGGGCTCCAGACCGTCGGCTATGCCGGGACGGTGGTCCTGCCGCTCCGCCTGACGCCGCAGGACCCGGCCCGGCCGATTGACGCGGTGCTGGACCTCGCGCTCGGCGTCTGCCGCGATATCTGCGTGCTGGAGGAGACCGAGCTCGGCGCCTCGATCGCGCCCGGTGCGCCGGGGCCTGCCGCCATGCGCATCGCGCTTGCCCGCGCCGCGGAGCCCCCGGCCGCCGAGGCCGCCGGGATCGGCCCGGTGTCCTGCCGGATCGCCGGCACGGGCGAGGACCGCGCGTTCACCGCGACGCTCGGAATCGGCCAGACCCTCGCCGACCCGTTCGTCGTGCTCGAGGCGCCGGAGGAGACCGGCTGGTTCCACGGCACCTCGGCGATGGCGGAGGGCGGGACGCTCGAGGTCAGCTCGACGCTGACGCTCGCATCGGACGACGCCTGGATCGACCGCTCGGCCCTTCGGATGACGGTGCTCGACCCGGCGCTGGTCGCCGACATCCAGGGATGCAGCGCCAGCTGACGGGGGCGCGCGGAACAGGCTGGCAGCCCCGGACCTGATCCGGGGCCGCTGTCCTCTCCCGATCAGTCCTCGGCGTCCGCCATCATGCCCTTCTTCGCCGCCAGGTCGCGCATGCGCTTCTGCAGCTTCTCGAAGGCACGCACCTCGATCTGCCGGATGCGCTCGCGGCTGACATTGTAGACCTGGCTCAGGTCCTCGAGCGTCTTCGGATCCTCGCTGAGGCGCCGCTCGGCGAGGATGTGCTTCTCCCGCTCGTTCAGCGTCTCCATCGCGTGGCCCAAGAGCTCGCGGCGCGCGTCGAGCTCCTGGCTCTCGGCATAGGCCGCGGCCTGGTCGGCCTCGTCGTCGCGCAGCCAGTCCATCCACTCGCTGGTCGATTCGGCGTCGCCCTTGAGCGGCGTGTTGAGCGAGCTGTCGCCGCCGCCGCTGAGACGCCGGTTCATGCTGACGACCTCGGTCTCGGTGACGCCGAGGTCGGTCGCGATCTTCTCCACGTGCTCGGGGCGCATGTCGCCGTCCTCGAGCGCGCCGATCTTGCCCTTGGCCTTGCGCAGGTTGAAGAACAGCTTCTTCTGCCCCGCCGTGGTGCCGAGCTTGACCAGCGACCACGAGCGCAGGATATATTCCTGGATCGAGGCGCGGATCCACCACATGGCATAGGTCGCGAGGCGGAAGCCCTTTTCGGGGTCGAAGCGCTTGACGGCCTGCATCAGGCCGACATTGGCCTCCGAGATCACCTCGGCCGTCGGCAGGCCGTAGCCGCGATAGCCCATGGCGATCTTGGCCGCGAGCCGCAGGTGCGACGTCACCAGCTTGTGCGCGGCCTCACGGTCGCCATGATCGACCCAGGCCTTCGCCAGCATGTATTCCTCTTCCGGCTCCAGCATCGGGAACTTGCGGATCTCGGACAGATAGCGACCGAGACCCTGCTCCGGCGACGGGGCCGGCAGCGACGAATACGTCGTGGCCATGCTTCATTCTCCCTCGGGCGAACCCACATACGTATGGGCTCCAGCTGCCGATGCAACCTTCACCCACCCACCTTACAATCATTCTAACGCGCGGGCGACCCAATCCGTCGCAAATCACGCAACAGTGCGTCGATGTCATCGGGCGGCGGGCTCTCCCATGACAGCCACTCGCCGGTGCCGGGATGGCTCAGCCCCAGGCTCGCCGCGTGCAACGCCTGCCGGGGGAAGCGGCGGAGGTGCGCGCGCAGGTCCTCCGGCACGCCCTCGGGCAGACTACGCGCACGGCCGTAGGTTCGATCCCCGATCAGCGGAAAGCCGACATGTGCCAGATGCGCGCGGATCTGGTGCGTGCGCCCGGTCTCGAGCCGGCATTCGGCGAGGCACGCGAGCGGGCGGCCGGTGCCGAAGCGCTCGAGCACGCGGACCCGCGTGACCGCCCGCCTGCCGCCGGCCGCGACTGCCATGCGCTTGCGATCGGTCCGGTGGCGCGCGAGGGGCGCGTCGATGCGAAGGACGCCGCCCGCCTCGGCCGAGATGCCGGGCAGACCGGCAAGCCGCGGGTCGGCCATGTCGGGCGCGCCCCAGAGCAGCGCGAGATAGCGCCGCTCGATCGTGCGCGCCGCGAACTGTCCGGCGAGCGCCGCATGCGCGGCCTGCGTCTTCGCGACGACGAGCAGCCCCGTGGTGTCCTTGTCGATCCGGTGCACGATCCCCGGGCGGGCCTCCTCGCCGATGCCGGTGAGGCCCGCGCCGCAGTGGTGGAGGAGGGCGTTGACGAGCGTGCCCCGCTCGGCGCCCGGCGCGGGATGGACCACCATGCCGGCCGGCTTGTTGACGACCACGATCGCCGCGTCCTCGTGGACGATGTCGAGCGCGATCGCCTGCGCCTCGGGCCGCGCCGGGGCGGGGGGCGGCAGGCGGACCCGCCACGCCCCCGGCTTGACTTTGGCACGGTGGTCCTCGACCGTCCGCCCGTCCGGGTCCTGCACCGCACCGGCGGCGATCAGCCGCGCGAGGCGCGAGCGCGAGAGGCCCGGCACCGTCGCCGCATCGGCGAGCGCCTTGTCCAGCCGCTCGCCCGCCTGGTCCGGGGCGACGGTCAGAACCACCTCGCCGGAGGCCGCTCCGGCGTCCCCATCGTCGGAGGAGACGGCCATGGCTCAGCCCCGGGGGCGGGACGAGGACTTTCCGGAGCCGCCGCGGCTCCGCCGGCTCCGCGTGCTCGTCAGCGTGCTGATCCTCGTCCTCATCGGAGGCGTGGTAACGGTGGTCGCGGCCCTTGTCATCAACCTCTCGGCGCTGACGGGGACCGAGCGGACGGCGATCACCGCCGGGGCGCTGTCGCTTCCGTCGGGCGAGGAGATCGTCACGGTCGGCGAGGGCCGCGGCCGCCTGCTCGTCGTCACGCGCGATGCGGGCGGCGCCGAACGCCTCTACGGCTTCGATGCCGCGAGCGGCGAGCGCGTGTCGGAGACGCGGATCGAGCGCGACTGAATTACGGCACGCGGAGTCAGCGATAGCGCCCCTGCCGGTGCACGATCTCCACCTGATAGCCGTCGGGATCGGTGACGAAGAAGAATCTGACCGCCACCCGACCCTCGCTGTGCAGCTCCTTTATCGGAGTCGGTGCCAGGTCGAGGCCGGCGCAGTGCTGGTGCGCAGCCTCGATGTCGTCCACGGTCAGCGCCAGGTGGCCGTAGCCGGTCCCGTGGCTGTAGGGCTCGCTGCGGCCATGGTTGACGGTCAGCTCCAGCTCGAAATCGCTCTCGGGGCTGGCGAGAAAGATGAGCGAGAAGTCCTCGAAGACGAGGCGGTCCCTCACCTCGAGGCTGAAAGCCCTCACATAGAAGTCGGTCGAGCGCTGCTCGTCGAGCACCCGGATATTGGAGTGCGCCAGCTTGGCCACGATTCTCCTCCCGAACGGGAGCGGCCCCGCGCCGGCCCCTACTCCGCCGCCTCCTGGTAGGCCTCCATCGGCGGGCAGGAGCAGACGAGGTTGCGGTCGCCGTAGACGTTGTCGACGCGGTTGACCGGGGGCCAGTACTTGTCGACGCGGAAGGCGCCGGCCGGGAAGCAGGCCTGCTCGCGCGAATACGGCCGGTCCCAGTCGCCGACCAGGTCCTCGACCGTGTGCGGCGCGTTCTTGAGCGGGTTGTTCTCGGCGTCCATCTCTCCCTTTTCGATCGCGCGCGCCTCCTCGCGGATCGAGAGCATCGCGTCGCAGAAGCGGTCGAGCTCGGCCTTGGTCTCGGATTCGGTCGGCTCGATCATCAGCGTGCCGGCGACCGGCCAGCTCATCGTCGGCGCGTGGAAGCCGTTGTCGACCAGCCGCTTGGCGACGTCGTCGACGCTGACGCCGGCGCTCTTCTGCAATGGCCGGGTGTCGACGATGCACTCGTGCGCGACGTGGCCCGACGCCGACTTGTAGAGCACGTCGTAGGCGCCCTCGAGCCGACGCGCGATGTAGTTCGCGTTCAGGATCGCGACCTTCGTCGCCTGCGTCAGGCCCTTGCCGCCCATGAGCAGGATGTAGGCGTAGCTGATCGGCAGGATCGACGCCGAGCCCCAGGGCGCGGCCGAGACCGGCCCTGCATCGCCGCCCGTGAAGGGGTGGCCGGGGAGGTGTGGCTTCAGGTGCTCG
>DATKCY010000106.1:0-3871 GCA_035512995.1 Thermohalobaculum sp. | reverse complement strand
GGAGGCGCCGTCGCTCGACGCGGCGCTCCTGGAGGCGCTCGAGGGCTCGAGCGTCAAGGACGCCGCGCGCGCGGTGGCCGACCGGCTCGGCCTGCCGCGGCGCGAGGTCTATGCCCGCGCGCTCGAGCTGAGGGACCGGTGAGCCGGCAGGTCCGCGGCCGCCGCGCCTTACGCGCCGGCGCCGCCGCCGAGGACGCGGCGGCGCGGCGCTACGAGGCGATGGGCGGCCGGGTGCTGGCGCGGCGCTGGCGGGCGCCCGAGGGCGAGCTCGACCTCGTGGTCCTGCAGGGCGGCGTCCTCGTCTTCGTCGAGGTGAAGCTCAGACGGGTGTTGCACGGCGACGACCCCGTGGGAGAGGCGCAGTGGCGCCGCTTGGAGGCTGCGGCCAGCCGCTATATGATGGGGCATGGCGAGCTGACGGGCGCCGCCCGCGGCTGCCGCTTCGACCTGGCGCTCGCCGGGCCCGACGGCAGCCTCGAGGTCATCGAGAACGCCCGCATGTTCGGTTGAGCAGAAGGGCCGGCCCGCATGGCGGACGCCGGTCCCATTGGGGGCAGGAGAACCATGAGACACGGGATGATCTCTTTGCTGGCAGCCGGGCTGGCCGTGGCTGGCTGCGCACCGCTCGCCGTCGGCACCGGGGCGGGCACGGTGGCCTACTCGGTCGCGCAGGAGCGCACGGCGGGCCAGGCGCTGACCGACAGCGCGATCAAGGTGCGGCTGAAGTCGAAGTACCTGGGCGCCTCGCCCTCGCTCTTCGCCGACGTCGGCGTCGACGTGAACGAGGGCCGCGTGCTGTTGACGGGCTCGGTGCCCACGCGCGCGGACAAGGTCGAGGCGACCCGCCTCGCCTGGGACACGAGCGGCGTGCGCGCGGTCGAGGACGCGCTGACGGTCGGCGCGGACCAGAGCACGGGCTCCTATGTCGACGACGTGCTGATCTCGAACCAGATCCGCTACGACCTGGTTGCCGACGGCGAGGTCAAGTCGGTCAACTACAATGTCGAGACGGTGAACGGCGTCGTGCATTTGACCGGCCTCGCCCGCTCGCCGGACGAGATCGCCCGCGTGATCGACCACGCCAGGACCACGCGCGGCGTCCGCCGCGTCGTGAGCCACGTGCTCGCCATCGACGATCCGCGCCGGTTCCGGACGGCCGAGAGGACGGCGGAGGCGCCGGCGCTTTAGGCCGGCGCCCGCAGGGTGGGCTTCAATCCACCACCGGCCTCGCCCGAGCGACTCTTCGGTGGGCTGAAGCCCGCCCTGCAGGGCGATGCCTCGCCGTTACCCACGTCTGAGCCGCGCCGTCTCGTCCCGGTCGATCTCGGGCGCATCCCCGGCGACGGCGACGCCGAACAGCGTCGCCGCCTGCTCCCTCGTGTAGCGTCCCAGCCGCACGTCCTCGAGCACCGCGGCGGGGTCGCGCTCGAATGGCGGCCCGTAGCCGCCGCCGCCGGGGGTGCGGACGTGGACGCGGTCGCCGGGGCCGAGCGGGATGTCCTGCGCCTTCGACAGGTGCTCCGGCACATGCGCCGCGCCGTCTCGCCAGACCGTCACCTCGTTCCGCGCGCCGTCGGCCCCGCCGAGCGCGCCCTGCGGTCCGACCCGGCCGTGGTCCATGACGAAGCTCGCGCGGGCCTCGCCGCGCCTGAGCTCGACCTCGTAGTCTAGCCCCAAGCCGCCGCGGTGGCGGCCGGCCCCGCCCGAGCCCTCGCGCAGCGCATAGCGGCGGTAGAGGACGGGGAACTGCTGCTCCATGATCTCCACGGGGGGCGCCTTCGAGATGCCGATGGTCGAGCAGCCGTTCGACAGGCCGTCGTGATCGGCGTTCCCGCCGTAGCCCCCGCCCGAGAGCTGGTACATCACATAGCCGCGGCCGCGCAGCGGGTCCCAACCGCCGAGCCCGAAGTTGCCGCTGGTGCCGGCGGGCGCGGCCGTCACCCGCTCCGGCACCGCCTGCACGAGGGCGGCGAACACGGCCTCGGCGATCCGCTGGCTGACCTCGGCGGCGCAGCCGGAGACCGGGCGCGGGTACTGCGCGTCGAGGAAGGTGCCCTCCGGGCGCCGGACCTCGAGCGGCTCGAACGCGCCCGCGCTGATCGGCACGTCGGGGAACACGTGGCGCACGGCCAGATAGACGGACGAGAGCGTGGTCGCGAGCACGCTGTTCATCGGCCCCTGGCACGGCGGGCTCGAGCCGGCGAAGTCGAAGACCAGCCGGTCGTCCGCCGCGGTCACCGCCAGCCGGATCTCGAGCGGCTCGTCGACCACGCCATCCGAATCGACGATCGCCGTGGCGCGATACGTGCCCGCCGGGACCGCGGCGATGTGCGCGCGCATCTGGTTGGCGGCGCGGCGGCGAAGCTCGGCGATCGCCTCGGCCACCGTCCCGTCGCCGTAGCGGTCGAGCAGGACGCCGAGCCGCGCCTCGCCGACGGCCAGCGCCGCGGCCTGCGCCTTCACGTCGCCGATCCGCTGCTCGGGCACGCGGATGTTCGAGCAGATGATCGCGTAGATCTCCGGATCGAGCACGCCCCGCTTGAACAGCTTCACCGGCGGCAGGCGCAGCCCCTCCTGCTCGACCGCCGTGGCGCTCGCCGAGAACCCGCCCGGCACCGCGCCGCCGATGTCGGGCCAGTGCCCGGTGTTCGACAGCCAGCACCAGATGCGACCCTGCCGCCAGAAGGGCCGGGCGAAGCGCACGTCCATCAGGTGCGTGCCGCCGAGATAGGGGTCGTTGACGATGTAGGTGTCGCCGGGCTCGGGAGGGGCCGTGATCCCGGCCGCGATGCGCTCGATCAGGATGCGGGTCGAGAACTGCATCGTCCCGACGAAGACCGGCAGCCCGCCCGACCCCTGGGCGATCAGCGCCCCGTCCTCGGCCGAATAGATCCCGTCCGAGCGGTCGTTCGCCTCGGCGATCACGGGCGAGAAGGCGGCCCGGCTGAACGCCAGGTCCATCTCGTCGCAGACCTGCTGCAGCCCCGCCTGCAGCACGCCGAGCGTGATCGCGTCGAGGGTCATGCGCGCGCCGCCTCCGTTCCGCGCCCCAGCGAAGCCGAGCGTCTCCCCCCGGTCAAGGGCCGCTGCGCCCTCTCCCCCGACCCCTCTCCCGCGGGGAGAGGGGGGCGCCCGGCGGCGCGGCCAGGCCTTCCCCCCTCCGCATCGGAGGGGGGACAGGGGGGAGGTGCCTTTTTTCTCGGCAAGGCGAGGACGGCCCGGGCGGGGAGGCCACTCAGGCGACCTGCTCCGCGGCCATGGCGGCGCGGTCGATGCCGGCGACCTTGACCGGCTTCTTCATCGCGTCGCGGCGGAACGGCTCGCCGAGCTCCTGGTTCAGCACGACCTCGACGAGGGTGGTCACGCCCTCCTCCATCTGCTGGCGGACGGCCTCGCGCAGCGCCTCGGTCGTCTCCTCCATGGTCGAGACCTTGACGCCGTTCAGGCCGCAGCCCCTGGCCACCTCGGCGTACTCGACGCCTTCGTTGAGCTCCGTCCCGACGAAGTTGTCGTCGAACCAGCGCGTCGAGTTCCGCTTCTCCGCGCCCCACTGGTAGTTGCGGAAGACGACCATGGTCACATGGGGCCAGTCGCCCCGCCCGCAGGCGGTCAGCTCGTTCATCGAGATGCCGAAGGCGCCGTCGCCGGCGAATCCCACGACCGGCACGTCCGGGCAGCCGATCTTGGCGCCGAGAATCGCCGGGAAGCCGTAGCCGCAGGGGCCGAAGAGGCCCGGTGACAGGTACTTCCGCCCCTCCTCGAAGGTCGGGTAGGCATTGCCGATGGCGCAGTTGTTGCCGATGTCGGTCGAGATGATCACGTTTTCCGGCAGCGCCGCCTGGATCGCGCGCCAGGCCATGCGCGGGCTCAT
>DATKCY010000105.1:0-7009 GCA_035512995.1 Thermohalobaculum sp. | reverse complement strand
CGTGCGGATGAAGTCGGTCCGGTTCGAGTAGAACCCGTCGCGCACCAGCAGGTCGATCCGCCCGAGGTCGACATAGCCGAGGTTGATCGTGATCTTCTCGGAGTCCGCGCCCCGGCCGGGAAACCTGTGAACGCTTGCCATGAAGAGGTCCTTGCCATCCGTATGGATGGTATATGGATGGTAAGAGGCGGCGCGCAAGGGCGTTGAATGCTGTTTCCAGTGCTGCGCCGGCGGAGCAGCGAGGAGGAGCCGAGGCTCCGGGGGGGGCCGCCAAGCGCTGTCCAACGCCGGAGCGCCGGAGAAGTTCCCGAACGGTCTTGCCTGCAGCGTGCCGCACCGGGCCCGGTGCCGAGCGCTCGGGGCGGGGGCCCGGGGCGATAGCCTCGCTCCGCGGAGGTTTACATCTTCCTCATCCTGATCGTATCGTCGAGGGCAAAGCAATTTCGGCCGGGGGGCTAAGATTATGGGGCGTCGGAGAAAGTCTGTGCTGACGCCGCTCCTGGCATCCGTTGCCGTCGCCGCGTCCGCGAGCGGAGGCCAGGCCCAGGAGAGTCCGTCGATGGACGGCGTGATCTTCCTCGAGCAGGGCTGGGACGACGACGCGCGCAGGCTCTTCTACAACGAGCCGCAGGGCTCGCCGATCGTGCCGCTCGCGTGGTTCCTCGCGCTCGAGCAACCCGGCAGCGAGGCGCTGCTCAGCGACGACGACTACCTCGCGAGCCTCGGCCTGATCCCGGAGAGCAGGCATTTCAAGAACCCGAACGGCCTGCCCGTGGGGCTGACCGAGGACCACAACCTGCTCGGCGACGAGCCGATGCTCGGCATGAACTGCTCCGCCTGCCACGTCGGCCGGATGACCGCGAACGGCAAGACCGTGCAGCTCGACGGCGCGCCCGCGAACTTCGACTTCTGGAGGTTCATGGAAGCGCTCGACGACGCGCTCGAGGCGACGCTCGACGACCCGGAGCGGTTCGCGCGCTTCGCGGCAAGGGTGGGCGAGGATCCGGCGGGGCTGCGCGCGCGGCTGAGGAAGGTGGTGCGCGAGCGTCAGGACTGGGGGGTGCGGAACGCCGCTCCCCATCAGCCGGGGCCCGGGCGGGTCGACGCGCTGACCGTCATCCTGAACCAGGTCACGGCCGGCATGACCGGCCGGCCGGACAACGCCCGGCCCGCGACCGCGCCCGTCAGCTATCCGTTCGTCTGGGGCGCGCCCTATCTCGACTTCGTGCAGTACAACGGCGCCGTGCCGAACATCGGCGCGGGCGCGCTCGCGCGCAATGTCGGCCAGGTGCTCGGCGTCTTCGGGCAGGTCTCGCTCGTCTCCTCGACGCTGCCGCCAGGCTACGCCTCGTCGATCAGCCTCGGCAATCTCGGCGACCTCGAGCATTCGCTCGAGACGCTGCTGCCGCCGAAGTGGGACGACCTGGCGGCCGAGGGCATTCTGCCCCCGATCGACGAGGCGCGGGCGGCGCGGGGCGCGGAGATCTTCGACAAGACCTGCAAGGGCTGCCACGGGCTGATGGACGCGGCGAAGCGCCCGGCCCTCGCCGGCTTCAAGACGACGCTGATCCCGGTCGACGAGATCGGGACCGACCCGGCCACGACGGTCGGCTTCGCGACGCGCCGCGCCGCGTCGGGGCCGCTGACCGGCGCCAAGGAGGGGTTCGCCGTCGGCGAGCCGCTCTGCGAGGTCGCCTACGCCTCCGAAATCCTGATCCACGTCTCGCTCGGCGTGCTGGCGCACGAGGCGGCGAGCCACGCCAGGCAGATCGGCAACGCGCTCCTGCACGGGTTCACCACGAAGATCTCGGGCTGGCTCGGCTTCGATTCGTCGGGCAACACCCACCAGCGGAGGACGGTCCTCGGCGGCTTCACCAAGTCCGCCGACGGCGGCTACCGCAAGGCCAAGCAGATCCTGCAGAGCATCGGCAGCGGCAAGGTGCAGGGCACGATCGACCCGACCGGCTGCGGCGAGAAGGAGCTGCCGGCGAACTATCGGGCCCGGCCCCTGAACGCGGTCTGGGCGACCTCGCCGTTCCTGCACAACGGCTCCGTCCCTTCGCTCGAGGCGCTGCTGACGCCGCCGGCGGAGCGTCCGGCGACGTTCCACGTGGGCGCGACCGAGTTCGACCCCGTCGCGGTCGGCTACGCCTCGGGTCCGGGCGAGGGCCGGGTCCTCTACGACACCAGCCTGCCCGGCAACAGCAACAAGGGCCACGACAAGGGCACCGGGCTCGACCCGGAAGCAAAAATGGACCTGCTCGAATACCTGAAGACGCTCTGAGGCAACGCGCATGGCCCTCCGCGTCACGACCAGCCTCGTCCTCTCCGCCCTCATCCTCGGCGGCGCTCCCGGCACGGCGCCCGCCGCCGGGGACGGCGAAACCGTCACGCTCGACCAGGGGCTGGGCGCGGAGGAGCGGCGGCGCTTCTACCACCTCTCGGTCGGAAGCCAGCTCCTGCCGCTGTCGGTGCTGCGCGCGCTGAAGGACCCCGCGACCGGCAGGCACTTCCTCGAGGACCCGGAGCGGTTCGGGATGCTGCCCGACCCGGACGACCCGGACGGCCTGCCGATCGGGCTGACGCAGGAGCACGGCCGCGGCTCGAGCGTGCTCGGCCCCATCGCCGGCATAAACTGCGCGGCCTGCCACGTGGCCGAGCTCCGCCATGACGGCAAGGCCGTCCGGATCGACGGCGCCGCGAGCCTGATGGACTTCGAGCGCTTCTCCGCCGACCTCTCGCGCGCGCTCGAGGCGCTGAAGAAACCGGCGACCCTGGCCGGGTTCGTCACGCGGCTGACGGTGCAGCCGGGCGCCTCCGCCCCGCTCGAGCCGAAGTCGCCGGCGGAGCTGTCGGGCCTGCCCGGCGTCGCGCCGCAGCCGGACGAGGAGACGTTCAGCGCCGCGGTCAAGGCGCGGCTCACCGGCTGGGTCGAGCGGCTGGAGCAGACGAGGCGCCTGTTCGGCGGCAAGCTCGACTTCTTCGGCCGGATCGGCCGGATGGACACCGGCCACCCGGCCGGGCCCGGGCGCACCGACGACTGGGTGCTCGCGCGCAACCTGCTGTTCGACGAGGACGCCTGGCTCGAGCGCGGCACGGCGTCGGCGAGCTATCCCGCGCTCTGGGGCTACGACGACTACGAGTGGCTGACCTGGAACGGGGCGACGCGCTCGGGGATGGAACGCGGGGTCGCGACGGTCATGGGCCTCGGCGCTCTCTACGACGCGGACTACGAATCGACCGTCTCCCCCGCCGCGATCGTCGAGCAGGACCGGCTGGCCGCGAAGATCGAGGCGCCGAAGTGGCCCGAGGAGGTGCTCGGGCCGATCGACCGGGGCCTCGCCGAGACGGGTGCCGCGGTCTATGCCGAAGCCTGCGCCCGCTGCCACGACAGGGCCGGCGCCTATTCCTACGACGAGGTCGGCACCGACACGGTGCACGCCGACAGCTTCGCGATCCCGGTCGGCGCCAAGGCGTTCGACGGGCGGTTCGAGGCCCCCGGACAGCCGAGCTTCGCCGATGCGCTCTCCGCGAAGATCGCGCGCTACACGGCCGAGGCCTACGCGCAGGAGGGCTGGAGCGACATGCAGATCGAGGCGGTCGCCCCGATGGAGGACGAGGTCTGGAAGCCGGTCCGGCAGGTGGTCTCACGGCCCCTGAGGGCGGTCTGGGCGACCGCGCCCTACCTCTCGAACGGCTCGGTGCCGACGATCGAGGCCCTGCTCGCGCCCCCGGCGGAGCGCCCGAAGGCCTTCCCGCTCGGGCACTACGACTACGACCCCGAACGCCTCGGCTACCGCACCGACATCGCGGAGGACGACGCGATCTTCTGGTTCGACACGACGCTCGAAGGCAACAGCGCCCGCGGGCACGAATATGGCACCGACCTGGCGGAGGAGGAGCGCAGGGCTTTGATCGAGTTCCTGAAGACGCAATGAGCGAGGGCGCGCCCGCGCCCCGCTGCGAGTGCGGCGCGACCCTCGCGGCGGGCGCGCGCTTCTGCAGCGCCTGCGGCGCGCGCGTGGGCCCGCGCTGCAACGCCTGCGGCGCCAAGCTCGCTCCCGCCGACCGCTTCTGTTCGCAGTGCGGCGCCGAGGCCGACGGCCCGCCCGCCGGCGCGGCCGCCGACCGGCCGCGCGCCGAGGGCGAGCCGCCGAGCTCGGCCGAGCGCCGCCAGGTGACGCTCGCCTTCTGCGACATGGTGGGCTCGACCGAGCACTCCCGCCGCCTCGACCCCGAGGACATGCGCGGGATCATTCAGCTCCAGCGCGAGCGCTGCGCCGCGGCGGTGCGGCTGCACGAGGGGCACGTGCTGCGCCATCTCGGCGACGGCGTGCTGATCTGCTTCGGCTACCCGGAGGCGCACGAGGACGACGCCGCGCGCGCGGTCCGCGCGGCGCTCGACCTGCAGCAGATGATCGCCGACGCGCGCCACCGCGACCGCTATCCGACCGAGATGCGGATCGGCATCGCCACGGGCCTCGTCGTGACCGGGGACATGGACACCGGCGCGCTCGACTTCGACCTCTCCATCGTCGGCGACGCGCCGAACCTGGCCGCGCGCCTGCAGGCGCTGGCGCCGCCCGGCGGCATCGTGGTCGCCTCGCTGACCAGGCGCCTGATCGGCGACCTCTTCGTGCTCGAGGACCTCGGGCCGCAGACGCTGAAGGGCTTCGAGGAGCCCCAGCATCCTGCCCTGGTGCTCGGCACCCGCCGCGCCGGGCGGGCGATCCGCATGCTGCACGGCGATCCGTCCGAGGGGCTGGCGGGGCGGACCTGGGAGAGCGATCTCGTGGGCCGGTGCTGGCAGACCGTGCTCGGGGGCTCGGGCCAGGCGGTGCTGATCGGCGGCGAGGCCGGCATCGGCAAGTCGCGGCTGGTCGAGACGGCGCTCGCGAGGGCCGCGGGCGACAAGCCGAACGTCCTGCGCCTGCAGTGCCAGACCCACCACCGCAACACCGCCTTCGCGCCGGTGATCGAGGAGCTCGACCGCCGCGTCAGCGGGCGCGACCGGCTGCGCGAGCCGGAGGCGCGGCTGAAGGCGGTCCGCCGCGTCCTCGGCCCCGAGCTCGGCGCCGACGACACGGCGGTCACGCTGACGGCGCAGCTCCTCGGCATCTCGACCGAGGCGCTGCCGAAGCTCGGCCTGACGCCGCAGCAGCAGCGGGCGCGCACGCAGGACCTGATGGTCCAGATCCTGCAGCAGCTGCCGGCCAGGCGGCCGCTGGTGCTGATCATCGAGGACTGCCACTGGATCGACGCGTCCTCGGGCGAGCTGCTGACGCAGGCGGTCGCCGCGATCGAGGAGGTGCCGGTCCTGCTGCTCGCCACCGGCCGGCCGGAGTTCCGGCCGGACTGGATCGACCAGCCGCACGTGGTGGCGCTCTCGCTCGGCCGGCTCGACCGCTCCGAGGCGCAGATCATCGTCGCGAACGTGGCGGGCAAGCCGCTGCCGGACGAGGTGGTCGACCAGATCCTGTCCCGCACCGACGGCGTGCCGCTGTTCGTCGAGGAGCTGACCAAGACCGTGCTGGAATCGGGCCAGCTCGAGGACGACGGCGACCGCTACGTGCTCCGCGCCGAGCTGCCGCGGCTGGCGGTTCCCGAGACGCTCCGGGACTCGCTGACCGCGCGCCTCGACCGGCTGGGGCCGGCGCGGCGGATCGCCCAGCTCGGCGCGATGATCGGGCGCGAGTTCCGCTACGACCTGCTCGAGATGGTCGCCGACGCGCCGCAGGCGCGGCTGACGGCGGCGCTCGACGAGCTCTGCGCCTCGGGGCTCGTCAGCAGCCGCGGCACGGTCCCCGACGCCGTCTTCACCTTCAAGCACGCGCTCGTCCAGGACACGGCCGCGCGCAGCATGCTGCGCCGCCAGCGCACCGCCGCCCATGCCCGCATCGCCGCCGTGATGCTCGAGCGCTTCCCCGACCTCGTGCGCCAGCGCCCCGAGCTGGTGGCGCAGCACTACGAGGAGGCGGGCGACCACGAGAATGCGCTCGAATACTTCGAGCGCGCCGGGCGGGCGACGCTCGCGCGGTCGAACTACACGGAAGGGATCGGCCAGCTCCGCCACGCGCAGAAGGCGCTGGCCGGGCTGCCCGAGGGGCCCGAGCGCGAGGAGCGCGAGCTGAACCTGCTCGTCGCCCTCGGCGGCGCGCTGATCGCGACCCGCGGCTACGCGGCGCCCGAGCCCGGCGAGGTCTACAACCGCGCGGTCGAGATCTGCCGCAACCTGCCCGGCGGCGCCGTGTCGGGGCCGGTCTACTACGGCCTCTCGGTCTTCCGCCTGGTGCGCGCCGAGATCCCGCAGGCGGTCGAGATCGCGCAGCAGTTCAAGAAGGCCGCGGACGAGCAGCACGACGCCGACCTGCAGCTGGTCGCGACCCGCGCCCTCGGAGTCGACCTGACCTTCCAGGGGCGGTGGGAGGAGTCCGAGCGTCACCTCCGCCGCGCGCTCGACCTCTACGACCCCGCGCGCCACCGCGACCTCGTGCTCGCCTACGCCCAGGACCTGCGGATCGCGAGCCTCGCGCCGCTCAGCTGGTGCGCGTTCTTCACGGGCCGCCTCGAGGAGGCGCAGACGACCGGCCGGCGCGCGATCGAGGAGGCGGTGGAGCTCAAGCACCTGCACTCGCTCGCCTATGCGCACGGCATCGCCGGCTGCATGCTGCCGCAGTTCCGCGGCGACATCCGCGAGTGCCGCCGCGGCGCCGAGGCGCTGCTGGCGCTCAGCAAGCGCCAGCCGATCCCGATCTGGACCTGCATCGCCATCTGCGTGCAGGGCTGGGCGATCGGCGCCAACGGCGACCTCGACGCCGGGGCGCGGCGGGTCAGGGAGGGGATCGCGGAGTTCGCGCGGACCGGCGCGCGCCTGTTCCTGCCCTACTACACGGCGCTGATCGCCGACATCCACCTGAGGAACGGCGAGCGGCCGGAGGCGCGGCGCCTGTTCGCCGAGGCGCAGGCGATCATGGACGAGCGGCCCGAGGGCTGGTTCGCGCCCGAGCTC
>DATKCY010000104.1:0-2340 GCA_035512995.1 Thermohalobaculum sp. | reverse complement strand
CCGCTACCTAACCTGCGGTGCCCGGTGCGGCAAGCCGCGGGGGCGCTTGACAGCACGCCTGCGCGTGCATACTCCACCGCTCGGAGCGGGGCTGTAGCTCAGTTGGGAGAGCGCGTCGTTCGCAATGACGAGGTCAGGGGTTCGATTCCCCTCAGCTCCACCAAACCATCCAGCCTAAGCGATTGATATCCGGTGCATGGTTGTGCCGGGCCCTTTGCCTTTCCGCCCTCCTGCCGCAGTAGAAGCGGGCGACCAGCGTCCGGAGCAAGGCGCGCATGTGCAACCTCTACAGCCAGACCACCCCGGTCGAGGCGATGCGGCGCTTCTTTCATGTGCGCCGCGAGCGCGACCGCCTGGGCAATGCGCCGCCGCTGCCGGCCATCTTCCCCCGCTACGACGCCCCGGTCGTGCGGCTGGCCGAGGACGGCGAGCGCGAGGCCCTGACGATGCACTGGGGCTTCCTGATGCCCCAGGTCTCGAAGAAGACCGGCCAGCCGATCCTGCCCCGGGCGGTGAACAATGCGCGCGACGACAAGGTGCGGGTCTCGCTCTTCTGGCGCGAGAGCTTCGAGCGGCGGCGCTGTCTGGTGCCGGCCTCCTCCTTCTGCGAGGCCAAAGGCAGGGCGCCCGCGACCTATTACTGGTTCGCGATCGAGGGCCCCGACCCCCGCGACCCCTGGCCGCCCTTCGCCTTCGCCGGCATCTGGCGACGCTTCCGCGGCAACTACCGTGACGAGCTGGTCGAACTCGACACGTTCTCCATCCTGACCACCAGGCCGAACGAGCTGGTGCGGCCGGTCCACCCCGACCGCATGCCCGTGATCCTCGACCCCTCCGACCATGAGGCATGGCTCGCAGGGGCTCCGGACGAGGCGTTCGGCCTCGTGCGGTCCTATCCTGCCGATCGCATGCGGATCGTGCGCACGGGACCGGGAGAGAAAGCGGACGAGTCCTCCTGAGGCGCGAGGCTGTCCGTCGCGGCTCCGCGAGCCCGCGGCCGCGCGCAGCCAATGTTTCGCCGTGCTCTCGGCAAGGAATCGCCGTATGGTTGAGTGACCGTTACGCGGTTCGGCCTTGCCGGTCGCGGCCGCGGCTTGCCGACGGGAGGAGTGGGGGGATGCAATTTCAGACGGCGTCCATCATGGGCATGGCGCCGATCGAGCTGTTCGCGATCGCGGTGATCGTCGTCGTGCTGATCGCGCTGTTCGTCGGTCGCCGAAGCACCTGACCCGGGGTCAGGCGCCGGCCATCTCGCGCGCCGTGGCGACGTACCAGCGGTCGATCGCGGTCTTGGCGCGCGTCGTGTAGGCGCGGGCGCGGTCGCGCTTGCCGCGCCGGCCCCTGGGCTGCTCCTCGAGCGGCGGGAACAACCCGAAGTTGACGTTCATCGGCTGGAAGGTCGCGGCCTCGGCCCCGCCGGTGATGTGGCCGAGTAGCGCGCCGAGCGCCGTCTCGGGCGGCGGCGGCGGCGCCGGCGTCCGGCCCAGCCGCTCCCACGCGGCGAAGCGGCCGGCCAGCAGCCCCATCGCGCCCGACTCGACATAGCCCTCGACGCCGGTGATCTGGCCGGCGACGCGGAGCCGCGGCTCGGCGCGGAGCCGCATCGTGGCGTCGAGCAGCCGCGGACTGTTCAAGAAGGTGTTGCGGTGGATGCCGCCGAGGCGGGCGAAGCGCGCGTTCTCGAGGCCCGGTATGAGCGCGAAGACAGCGGCTTGCGCGCCATACTTCAGCTTCGTCTGGAAGCCGACGATGTTGTAGAGGGTGCCGAGCGCGTTGTCGCGGCGGAGCTGGACGACGGCGTGGGGTTTGTCCCCGGGCGCGTGCGGGTTGGTCAGGCCGACCGGCTTCAGCGGCCCGTGGCGCAGCGTCTCGCGCCCGCGCTCGGCCATGACCTCGATCGGCAGGCAGCCCTCGAAGTAGGGGGTGTCCGCCTCCCACCCCTTGAACTCGGTCTTCTCGGCCGCGATCAGCGCGTCGATGAAGCGCTCGTATTGCTCGCGGTCCATCGGGCAGTTCAGGTAGGCGGTCCGCTCCTCCTCCGTCTCGCCCTTGTCGTAGCGCGACTGGAACCAGGCGCGGTCCATGTCGATGCTGTCGAAATAGACGATGGGCGCGATCGCGTCGAAGAAGGCGAGGCGGTCGGAGCCCGTCGCCTGCTTGATTGACGCGGCAAGTGAGGCCGAGGTGAGGGGGCCTGTGGCGACGATGGTCGGGCCCCACTCGGGCGGCGGCAGTTCCGCGACCTCTGCCGTCTCGATGCGGATTGCCGGATGTGTTCGGAGCGCTGCGGTGACGGAAGCGGAGAAGCCATCGCGATCGACCGCGAGCGCGCCGCCCGCG
>DATKCY010000103.1:0-9878 GCA_035512995.1 Thermohalobaculum sp. | reverse complement strand
GCCGCCACCCGCACGCCATCCGCATCCTCGGCCGCGCATGGACCCGCGTCCTCTGGCGCGCCTGGCAGGACCAAACCCCCTACAACCCCGCCAGACATGCTGCTCCTCTGGCTGGTGGTTGACACAGGCTGTCTCATGCCGTGGCCTCGCGCGGCGGCTCCAGGATGAAGGTCGCGGCGGCGGACGCGACCGGGTGCTCGGGCCGGTCGTGGTAGGCGAGCGCGCGCACGAACGCGATCGAGCGGGTCATGCGGTAGCACTCGGCCCGGGCCTGGACCGTCCGCCCGACCGTCGCCGGGCGCATGTAGTCGATCCGGAGATCGAGGGTCGCCGTGCCCCGCCGCCCCTCCGGCGTCGAGAGCACGGAGAGCCCGCACGCCATGTCGAGGAGCGCGCTGATCACTCCGCCGTGGAGCACGCCCGTCTCCGGGTCGCCGACCAGCCGCGCGTCGTAGGGGACCGCGACGACAGCCGTGCCCTCGCCCGCGCTGACGAGCTGCATCCCGATCTCGCGCGCGAACGGCACGGCCTCGATCACCGCCGCCGGCGGCACGCCGTCCGGCCCGTCGATCCTGCCACTGTCCTCTGTCATCCTGTCCGTGTCTCCGGCCCTGCGGAGCGGAGCCCTAGACCGGCCGCGTCCGGGCGTCCAGCGGAAGCTGGCGCGCGGCCATGCGCCGCGGATCGAACTGGCGCCCCGGGCCCGAGGGTGGCAGTATCGCGGCCGAGCGTGGAAGGGGGCCCCATGTCGAGGCATCTGCCGTTGCCGAAGCGATTCTCGGCGGCCGTGACCGATCCGGCCCATGCCCGGCTGCGCGCGCTCAATGCGCGCCACGGGCTGTCGAACAACCACCTGCTGACGGTGCTGCTCGAGCGGCGCGACGACCATGCCGACGCGGAGCGGCTCGACGCCGCCTTCCGCGACTTCATCGCCGAGTACGGCGCGCCCGGCCCCGGTCACGGGGCGCGCTGATGGCCGACTTCCGCCTGCACTGCTTCGCCCAGTCCGGCAACGCCTACAAGGCGGCGCTGATGCTCGAGCTCTGCGGCGCCGCGTGGGAGCCGGTGTTCGTCGACTTCATGGCCGGCGAGACCCGGGGGGCGGACTTTCGCACGCTGAACCCGATGGGCGAGGTGCCGGTGCTGGAGCACGGGGATCTCGTGCTCACGCAGTCGGGCGTCATGCTCGACTACCTCGCGGCAGAGCTCGGCCGGTTCGGACCGCGGAACGAGGAGGAGCGGCGCGAGGTGCTGCGCTGGACGCTCTGGGACAACCACAGGCTGACGGGCATGCTGGCGACCTGGCGCTTCATCGCGAACTTCCTGGCGCCGGAGAAGCGGTCGTCCGACGTGGTCGCCTTCCTCGAGGCGCGGGCGCGGAGCGCGCTTGCCGTCCTCGACACGCACCTCGAGGTCAGCGACTGGGTAGTCGGCGCGGCGCCCACCACCGCCGACATCTCGTGCTGCGGCTATCTCTTCTATGCGGAGGAGTATCCGATCAACTGGGAGGGCGAGTACCCGCACCTGACCGGCTGGCGCAACCGCGTGGCCGAGCTCGAGGGCTGGCGGCATCCCTACGACATGATGCCGGGCCACCCGCTGCCGGCGCGGGAGGCCTGAGCGATGCTCGGTTTCGGCAGGCGGCGGCGCGAGCAGGAGGAGGCGGGCGCGCTGCCCCCCGTCGTCGTCCCGGCCGACGCGGTCCGCCCGGGCGAGGACGACCGGGCGCTGGTCCGCGCGCTGATCCGCTACGTGAACGCGATGCGGGCCGACGGCGCCTACGCGTTCGCCGAGCTCCACCCGGACGCGGTCTCGGCCTACGCGGTCGATGCCTATCTGGCGAAGGTCGCCCGTGGCGGCCACGCCGCCTACCTTGCCGAGCCGCCCTCCCCCACCCTGCTGGAGCGTTGCCAGGAGGGGCTGGAGCGCGTCGCCCCGGCGCTCGCCAAGGTCCACCGGTCCGCCGCGCGTGCCGTGGAGCGGTCCCCGGGCGGTGCTGAGACGGTCGCGACGGCGCGGCTCGACAAGGCCTTCGCCAAGGCCGGGGGCGACGCGGACACGGATGCCCCGCTCGCCGGGCTGATCGCCGCCATCGACGGGCTCGAGGTCGTGCCGGCCGATGCCTTGCAGGACCGGCTGGCGGAGGTCGCCGCCGCCAATCCCGCGCGGCCCGCGCGGCTGCGCGACCTCCGCATCGCCGAGCTTCACGCCGGGCTCACCTCGCCGGTCGCGGCCGGCACCGCGGTGATCCTGAACCGCACGATCGGGCGTCCGCTGCCCTTCGCGCTCCGCCCCCTCGGCGGCGACAGCGACGGTGGCGAGGCGGAGGCGCAGTGGGACGTCGAGACGGCGAAGGAGACCTTTCGGGCCGCCTGGTACCCCGACCGACTGGTGCTGTTCCGCGCGCGCGCCGGCAGCGACCATGCCGGTCTCGGCCACCTGGCGCACGACAAGATCGAGCTGACCTGCGACTGGGCCGACCGGTCGCACGCGGCGCTCGCCGCGTGGCTCGGGCTCGAGGAGCTGGGCCATGTCGAGCGGCTGGAGACGATCGTCTTCGACCGGCGGAAGACACTGAAGCGGAGCGGCGCCGAGGCGGTCTCGTTCCATCTGGCGCTCGAGGGCATGCGCGACCTGGCGCTCGTCGTCTTCCCCGAGAGCTGCGCCATCGTCGACCCGCGCACGAACGAGCGGCTGGCCGAGTACGCGCACGCGACGCTCGACGCGGAGGCGGCGGCGCATGCGCGCCGGCTGGCCGTGCTGATCGGCTGAGCGGCCGCCGCGGGTGGCCGCTTGCCGCGACCGCGCCGCAGCTTAGTTGGGGCCGCAGACGGAGCAGCGGCGTCTCCGCGGGGAACGGTTTGCCGAGGTCACTTCGCCTGATCGCCAGCAGCGTCGAGGAGGGGTTCGACCGCGCGCGCATGCATCTGCGCCGCCTGACCGGGCTCGACGATCCGGTGCACGTCCAGGTCTATCGCGGGCACGGGACGCGCTCGCGGGTGATCGTCTCGGGCTCCGTCTTCATCGCCAAGGAGCGCGAGCCGAAGCGCTTCCGCCCGGCGATCCTGACGGACCTCCGCGCGACGCTCGGGCGCTACATCGAGCGGGGCGTGATGGGAGCGAGGCTGACCGTCAGCCTCGGCGGCGCCGGGACCGGGGTCACGAGCGACTCCGACGGCTTCTTCGAGGCCGCGCTCGACGTCGACCTGCCGGCCGAGGACCGGGTGCTCTGGCCCGAGGTGACGGTCCGGCTCGAGGATTTTCCCGGCAGCCGGCAACCGCCGTCGGAGCATTCGGGCGAGGTGCTGGTGCCGGGCGGGGACGCCGACATCGGCCTCGTCTCCGACATCGACGACACGGTGATGCGGACCGGCGTGCACGACCTCCGGCGCAACTGGCGCCAGGCGATCCGGAGCGATCCGGAGCTGCGCGAGGCGTTCCCGGGGCTGGCCGAGCTCTATCTCGGCATGACCCACGACGAGCGCGGGGTGCAGCGGCGGCCGGTCTTCTACGTCTCCTCCGCCGCCTGGGGCTTCTATCCGCTCTTTCGCGACTTCATGGCGCTCCGCGACGTGCCGGCCGGGCCGCTGTTCCTGAAGAATTACGGCCTCGACCGGAACCAGTGGTTCGTGGGAGGCCACCGCGCGCACAAGGCGCAGGTGATCGAGCGGCTGCTCGCGTTCTACCCGCGGATGCGCTTCGTCCTGGTCGGCGACAGCGGCCAGCAGGACGCGCGGATCTACGCCGACATCGTCTCGGGCCATCCGGAGCGGATTCTCGCCGTCTGGATCCGCGACGTCGCGAACGCGCCCGAGCGGCGCGCCGAGGTCGCCGATCTGGTCGACGAGCTGAAGCGGACGGGCGTGCGCGCGGCGTTCGGGCCGAACCTGGTCGCCGCCGCCCGGCAGGCGGCGGAGGAGGGCTGGATGCCACGCAGGGCGGTCGAGCCGGTCGTGCGGGCGGTCGAAGCCGCCGCCTCCGCCGATGCCCGGTGATGCACCCCCTGGGGCCGAGGACGCGAATGGAGGTGCGACAACCGGCCGGAAATATGCATGCTCGGGACCATGAACAGGCCCTCGCGCGGAGCGAACGCCAACCAGTCCGTCACCGACTGCGCCGCTTGCCCCCTGCGCCGGCTCGAGGCCTTCGTGCCGATGAGCCAGCGCGAGGTCGAGTTCATGCGCGCGTTCAAGTCGGGCGAGCTCAGCGTCGCGCGCGGGACGGTGATCTTCGAGCAGGGGACCCAATCGCCCTACCTGTTCACGGTGCTGGACGGGTTCGCGATCCGCTACTCGGTCCTCCCCGACGGCAGGCGTCAGGTGCTGAACTTCGTCCTGAAGGGCGAGCTGCTCGGCCTGCAGGGCGAGATGCTGGGCGAGATGCAGCACACGGTCGAGGCGGTGGCGCCGACCCGGCTCTGCGTGTTCTCGCGCAGTCGCGTCTGGGACATGTTCACGAACGTGCCCGAAAGGGCCTACGACCTGACCTGGATCGCGGCGCGCGAGGAGAGCCTGCTCGGCGACCGGCTGACCAGCGTCGGCCAGATGAACGGGCACGAGCGGGTCGCGCACGCGCTGGCGCGGCTCTACATGCGGGGCGAGGCGCTCGGCATGGTCGAGGACGGACGCATGCCCCTGCCTTACCGCCAGCGCGACCTCGCCGACGGCCTCGGGCTGTCGCTCGTGCACACGAACAAGATCCTGCGCGACTTCCGCGAGCGGCAGATCGCGGGCTGGCGCGAGCGCACGCTGGTGGTCACGGACATCGAGGCGCTCCGGGACGAGGGCTGCATCGAGGAGGACCACCTGAAGCCGAGGCCGCTCATCTGAAGAAAGAAGCCGCCCGCGCCGGTCGGGGCGGCGGGCGGCAGTATCCGGCGGCGCGACGATGCGCGCAGCCTCACACGCGGGGAACCCGGAGAGGGACTGAAGGGTTTCCCGGTCGCCTGCGGCCATGTCGGCGCCGCAGGGTCACCTTCGAAACTCGCGGCGCCCGGGGAACGTTCCCCCGGGGCCCGGCAACGGCGCAGGGGGCGCCTCGATGAAGCTCACCCGCTCCCCCCGCGGCGCGACCGGCGCCTTGCCCGTCAGGGCGCAGCCGCCGGTTCGTCCGCTGATCACGGCGGAGGAGGCCTATCCCGCGCTCGAGCGCGCGGTCGCGGAGGCGACGGAATCGGTCTGGCTCGCCTACCGGGTGTTCGAGCCGTGGACCACGCTCGTGTCCGACGCCGGCCGCGCGCTCGGCGGCGACTGGAGCGAGCTTCTGCGCGCCAAGCTCCGCCAGGGCGTGCAGGTCCGCATCATGATCAGCGACTTCGACGCGGTCGGCGGCACCGACCTGCACGAGAACTGCTGGCGCTGCCTGCGCGCGCTCTCGCCGCTCTGGGAGCACGGCGACTTCGCGGCGCTGCCGGTGCTGCACATGTCGGGGGCGGGCTGGATCTGGAGGGTCCTGCTCTGGCCGCTCGGCTTCTGGCGCCTCGTGCACTTCGCGCGCCGGATCAACCGCCAGCCCCTGGGCGAGCGGCAGAGCAGGATCTCCGTGGTGCCGGGGCTCTGGAACGGGCTCAGGATCGCGCCGGACGGGCGGGTGCGCCCGAAGCCGGCGCCGCCGCCCGGGCTCTACCCCGCGACCTATCACCAGAAGTTCGCCGTGATCGACCACAACCTGGCGATGGTCGGCGGGCTCGACCTGAACGACCGGCGCTATGACGACCTGCGCCACATGCGCCCGAACAACGAGACCTGGGCCGACGTGGCGGTGACGACCGAGGGGCCGATCGCGACCGATCTCGCGCGGCACTTCGTCGCCTGCTGGGAGCGTGAGGCGCCGCGCCAGCTCGCCCGGGCGCGGACGATGCGCGCGCACGCTCCGCGCGGCTACGTGCTGCCGCCGCTGCCCGACGAGCGTCACGCTCCGCGCCCGCCCGAGCGGGTGAGCGGCGGGGAGGGGGCCGGCCGCGACGTGGCGGACGTCGCGAACACCAAGGTTGAGGCGAGGGGCGAGCGGGTGAGCCGCGGCTCGGCGCTTGCACGTGCCGCCCGGCTGCTGCCGGACGAGATCCAGAACCCCGCGCCCGGCGCGGTCGAGAGCGAGCAGGGCACGGCGCAGGTCCTGCGCACCGTCAGCGGGCAGCCGAAGGGCCGCGGCCTGATCCGCCTGGCGCCGAAGACGCTGCTGAACGAGATCGAGCGGGGCCATCTGAAGCTGATCCGCCGGGCGGAGAAGCTGATCTACATCGAGACGCAATTCCTGCGGAAGCGCCGCATCGTCGAGGCGCTGGTGCGCGCCGGCCAGACGAAGCCGGGCCTGAGGCTGATCGTCGTCGTGCCCGCGGCGCCGATGGAGGTGGCCTTCGACGGCAAGCGGAGCCGGTTCGAGCGCTTGGGCGAGCACCTGCAGGCGCACGGCGCGCGGCGCCTCCGCCGCGCCTTCGGCCGCCGGGTCGTGCTGATCGCGCCGCTCCGGCCCGTGCCGCACCGGCCGGACCATACCGGCACCGAGGCGCGGGCCGGCGCCTACGGGGCCGAGATGATCTTCGTGCACTCGAAGGTCATGACGGTGGACGACGACGCGGCGATCGTCGGCTCGGCCAACCTGAACGGCCGCTCGCTCCGCTGGGACATGGAGGTGTCGCTGCTGCTCGAGGGGGGCAAGGCGCCGGCCGCGCTCCGCCGGCGCCTGTTCGCGCACTGGCTGCCCGAGGACGCGCCGGAGGCGGCGTTCGGGCTCGACACGGCCGTCGAGGCCTGGCGCAAGATCGCGATCGACGAAGTCAGCCGCCCGCCCGCCCAGCGCCGGAGCTTCCTCGCCCCCTATGCCGCGATCCACGCGCGCCGCTTCGGGCGCGCCGTGCCGGGGCTGCCCGAAGACTTCATCTGATATTTTTTTTCCGCAGTGCGGGAACGCCCGGAGGACTTCCGCGTTTGCCGCAGGCAAGGCGACGAGGGTCAGGCATTGGGCTGGTACATAGCCACGATCGGAACGGTGATCGCGGGAATGTTCGGACTCGGCGGGTTCGGGTCGATTCCCGACGGCGCGGGCACGCTGTTCTGCGGCGCGCTCGCGCTCCTGTTCGTCGCGGCCCTCCTCGTGATCGCCGGGCGGGACGGCTCGCGACCGTAAGGACGCGCCCGGGAGCGTCGACGCCCGGCGCCCGGCGCCGGCCGGGCTCGTCATTGACGCGGTTCGGACTGTGGCAGCACGCTCGCAATGAAGCCGCCTCGCTGCTTCTCCCCAGCAAGAAGCGTCCAATCGCCACACGCGCCGAAGCCGGCCGCCGCGCCCCCGCATGAACCGATCGCGGCGACCAGCCGCGATTCCGCTAAGCCCGCCTGTCGCCGGGGAAGACGCCGCTGCCGGGCCGTGCGGCGGTGACGAGCCAGTCGTAGAGGTGGCGGCCGAAGCTGCGGAAGCAGGCGATGCGCCAGTCCTGCTCCGTCCTGCGCCAGAAGACGACGGCGATTCCGCCCAGATGCGTCCGCCGGGTGGTGCCGGGCGGGAAGGCCGACGGCGAGAGGTCGACAGGCGCGCCCTTGGCCAGCACCTCGGCCACCGCGCCTCCGGAGAGGTCCAGCACCGCGCGCGCGTCCGACACGTCCAGCGCCAGGTGGTGGTGCCCCGCCAGCGCCCCGCCCAGCCGGTGGGCCAGGTCGGGCGCCCCGGCATAGTCCGTCAGCAGCATGAGCTCGTCGGGCGCCATCCAGAGGACGTCCCTGCCCTCCTCGCCGATCCCCGCCTGCCAGACGCCCGGAACGGCGAGGCCGGTCGCCTCGCGCACCGCGGCGGCGAACGGCTCGGCGGCGAGGTCGCCGCGGAGCGCGACCATGCCGACGGGGCCGGCATCGGCGACGCGCGCGAGCCCGCCCTCGGCGCGGGCGCCCTCGAGCACGCTGATCGGCTCAGACATCCTGGCGCGTCCCTTCCTTGTCGAGGAAAACGGGGTCGGCCACCCGGGCCTTGACCACGGTCCCGTCGCCGAGCGGGAAGTCGAGCACCTCGTCCATCCTTGCCTGCCCGTTCTCGATCAGCGCCATGGCGATCGAGCGGTCCAGCGTCGGCGAGAAATAGCTCGAGGTCACGTGGCCGATCGTCCGCATCGGCTGGCCGGCCTGCTTCACCTCCGCCACCGCATGCGCGCCGTCGGGCAGCACCGTCTGCGGGTCCTCGGTCAGGAGGCCCACGAGCTGCTTGCGGTCCGGCCGGGTCAGGTCGCGCCGCTCCTGCGCGCGCTTGCCGATGAAGTCGTCCTTCTTCTTCGACACCGCCCAGCCCAGCCCCAGGTCCTGCGGGATCACCGTGCCGTCGGTCTCGTCGCCGATCATGATGAAGCCCTTCTCGGCCCGCATGACGTGCAGCGCCTCGGTGCCGTAGGGCATGGCACCGCGGCGCTCGCCCGCCTCGACCAGCGCCCTCCAGAGGGTCAGGCCGTGGTTGGCCGGCGTCGCGATCTCGTAGCTCAGCTCGCCCGAAAACGAGATGCGGAACAGGCGCACCTGGCAGCCGGCGATGGAGCCCTCGGCATAGCTCATGAAGGGCAGCACCTCGGCGGAGACGTCGATGTCGGTGCCGGCGTCCTCGATCAGCGCGCGCGCGTTCGGGCCGGCGACGCCGATCTGTGCCCACTGGTCGGTGACGTTGGCGGTGAAGACCTTCAGGTCCCACCACTCGGTCTGCAGGAACTCCTCGAGGTGCGCGTGCACGCGGTCCGAGCCGCCCGAGGTCGTGTGGCAGAGGAACGCGTCGTCGCCGGTCCGCACGACGACGCCGTCGTCGAACAGGAATCCGTTCTCGTTGCACATCAGGCCATAGCGGCAGCGCCCGATCTTCAGGCTCGACATCGTGTTGGTGTAGACGAGGTCGAGAAACTTCGCCGCGTCAGGCCCCTCGACGACGATCTTGCCGAGGGTCGAGGCATCGAGCAGGCCGACGGCCGAGCGCGCGTTCAGGATCTCGCGCCGGACGGCGGCCTGCCGGTCCTCGCCCTCGCGGCGGAAGCAGTACGGGCGGTACCAGTCGCCGACCGGCTCGAAGTCGCCGCCGTGCCCGGCGATCCAGTCGTGGAGCGGCGACTTCCGGATCGCCTTGAAGAGCGAACCTGTTGCCGAGCCCGTGATCGCGCCGATCGAGATCGGCGTGTAGGGTGGGCGGAAGGTCGTGGTGCCGACGTTCGGGATCTCGTCGCCCAGCTCGTCGGCCAGCAGCGCCAGGCCGTTGATGTTCGACGTCTTTCCCTGGTCGGTCGCCATCCCGAGCGTGGTGTAGCGCTTGGCGTGCTCGACGCTCTCGTAGCCCTCGCGCGCGGCCAGCCGCACGTCGCCGGCGGTCACGTCGTTCTGGTAGTCGACGAAGTGCTTGAAGCCGGCCGCATAGCGCCCGCGTGCAGGCGTGAACCAGAAGGCGCGGAGCGGCGCCTCGTCCGGCGCCTCGACGGACGGCACGGTCGCCTCGCCCTCGTGCCCCAACGCCCCGGCGGCGGCGCGGCCCGCCTCGACCGCGTCGGCGAGGCAGGCCCCGGGCGCCAGCGCCCCGCTCGCGGCGCCGGCGGTGCGGGTCGACGGTTCGCCGTCGTGGCCGAGCGGTTGGCCGCGCTCGGGCGCCGGGCGGAACATCGCCGCATCCTCGTCCCAGCGGAGCTTGCCGCCGCAGTGCGACCAGAGGTGGACGACCGGCGACCAGCCGCCCGACATGGCGACGAGGTCGCAGTCGATTTTTTCGGGCGTGCCGCCCGCCTGGCCGGTGGCGGTCAGGAGCGCGGTCACGACGCCCTCGACCCGCTGGCCGCCCTTGACCTTGGCGATGCCCGTGCGCGTGCGGACCGGGATGCCGCGCCCGCGCACCGCCTGCGGCAGGGCACCGTCCGCCTGCGGCCGCACGTC
>DATKCY010000102.1:0-9911 GCA_035512995.1 Thermohalobaculum sp. | reverse complement strand
GCGCCGGCATGATCGAGAGGCACGCACGCGTCCATTCCCAGCGCTATCCGCTGACGGCGGAGCTGCACGCGCGCCCCTTCGCGCCGATGCAGGCGCCCGGCCGGGCGGTCATGGTGGCCTTCATGCCGGAGGGCAGCGCCGCCGAGCGCGACCAGGACGGCGACCTCGCGCACCTGAAGGCGCTGATCGACCGGCACGGCGGCGCCCATCCCGCGCCGGGCGCCAACCACCACTCCGCCGATCTCGGCCGCTTCCGCCTGAAGTGGGAGCGCCACACCGAGTTCGTCTCCTATTCGCTCTACGAGGAGGGGCCGACGGACCGGCTGTTCGACGACGCGCTCGCGCGCCAGCTCCCCGGCGCGTGGCTCGAAGAGGCGCCGGGCGCCCTGTTCGCGGCCGTGCAGGTCGAGCTCGTCCGCGCCGGAGACCAGGACGAGGCGCTCCGGCTGATCGACGGCCCGCTCAGGCGGCACATGGTCGGGGAGAGCATGGCGTGCTCGCAGGTTCTCGACGCGCAGGCGATCGCGCTTGGCGACTTCCGCATCCACGAGAGCGGCTTCACCCGGTTCGCGCTCGTCGTTCACGCCGATGTCGGGCCGCAGCGCCAGGGTCGCCTGACGCAGCGGCTGCTCGAGATCGAGAACTACCGCGGCCTCGCGATGATGGCGCTGCCGCTGGCCCGCGAGACCTCGCGGCGCATTACGGCGATCGACCGTCAGCTCGGCGAGCTGATCCGGCAGGTCGCAAGCGAGAGCGAGCAGCCGGCCGAGGCCGAGGTCCTGCAGAAGCTCACCGCCCTCTCGGCCGAGATCGAGGCGCTGACCGCCGCCTCGGCCTTCCGCTTCGGCGCGAGCCAGGCCTACGAGGCGATCGTGAACCAGCGGATCGAGATGCTGCGCGAGACGCGGCTGAGCGGCCGGCAGCTCTTCCGCGAGTTCATGCTGCGGCGCTTCGACCCGGCGATGCGCACCTGCCGCGCGAGCAGCGGGCGGCTGCACGACCTGGCGACGCGGACGGCACGCACGGCCGACCTTCTGCGCACCCGCGTCAACGTCGCGGTCGAGGCGCAGAACCAGGAGCTCCTGCAGTCGATGAACCGCAGGGCCGAATTGCAGCTCAGGCTGCAGGAGACGGTCGAGGGGCTGTCCGTGGTGGCGATCAGCTACTATGCGGTCGGCCTCGCCGGCATCCTGCTGACCCCGCTCGCCGCGCGTGCCGGCTGGAGCACGGCGAGCGTGACCGCGCTCGTCGCGCTGCCGATCATCGCCGCCGTCTGGTGGTTCGTGCGCCGCATCCGCGCCCGGGTCAGCAGGCGCGACCGCTGAGAGCGCACCCGCGCTAGCGCGGGCCGCCGCGGTAGTTCCGCGTGTCCTCCGGTTCGAAGAAGTCGTCGTCGCCGCCGCTGCCGGCCCTCGCGGCCTTCTCGCTGCCGCCCGAGCCGCGGGCGAACAGGAACAGCATCAGCAGCACGGCGACGACCCCCATGTAGCCGTAGTTGCCGGCCAGGAACTCGAGGGAGCCCTGCATCCATGCGGGCGCGGCTTCGGTGTCGATCGGCACGTAGTCGCTCCAGCCGCCGCCCTCGTCCGTCTGCTCGGTGCCGGGCGCGGTCTTGAATCTCGGCGCGGCCGCGGAGCCGGTCGGGACGGCGGAGAGGAGGGCGAGAGGCAGGCACGCGATCCGCTTCATCAGAGCACCGTGTCGATCATCAGGCCCGCGAACAGCAGGAGCCCGGCATGGCGGTTCGAACGGAAGAGCGCGAGGCAGCGCTCCGGCTGGTCGATGTCGAGCTGGAGAATCTGCCAGCCCATGTGCCCGGCCATCGCCGCCGCGCCGATCATCCCGAACCAGGAGCCGCCGGCGAACAGCGAGGCGCAGAAGCCGAAGACGAAGGTGACGCCGGTGAACAGCCACAGCCACCAGCGGGTGTCGCTGCCGAACAGGAGCGCGGTCGACATCACCCCGATCAGCGCGTCGTCCTCGCGGTCCTGGTGGGCGTAGATCGTGTCGTAGTGCAGCGTCCACGCGATTCCGGCGAGGTAGAGATAGACGGGCGCCAGGCTCAAGCCGCCGGTATGCGCGGCCCAGAGCAGCAGCGCGCCCCAGTTGAAGGCGAGCCCCAGGAACACCTGCGGCCACCAGGTGAAGCGCTTGGCGAACGGGTAGGCCGCGACCGGGCCGAGCGCCAGGATCCCGAGGATGAAGGCGGCCAAGTTGAAGGTCATCAGGATCAGGAATGCCGCCAGCGCCTGCGCCACCATCCAGAGCACGGCGTACTCGACCGGAACCTGCCCCGACGGGATCGGGCGCGAGCGCGTGCGCGCCACCTCGGCGTCGATCTCGCGGTCCTGGATGTCGTTCCAGGTGCAGCCGGCGCCGCGCATCAGGAAGGCGCCGATCGTGCAGGCCGGGAACAGCCACAGGTCGAGCCAGCGGAAGCCGGTCGCGTTGATCGCCAGCGCGATGCCCCAGAAGCAGGGAATCAGCAGGAGCCAGGTGCCGATCGGCCGGTCCGCGCGGCTGAGCCTCAGATAGGGCCGCGCCCAGGCCGGCGCGTGCTCGTCGACCCAGTTTTCCTCGACCGCGTCCTGCACCCTTCCATCGAGGTCGAGCGCGCTGCTATCCAGTGTCCTGCCCAAGCGGCACCACCCCCGTTCCACCGGCCGCGGATCATGGCACAGGTACAGCCGAAAATCAGGCTTTTCGTCGAGGCGGCGCTCGGACCCGGCACCGCCGTCCTGCTCGCCCGCGAGCAGGCGCATTACCTGTTCAACGTCATGCGGAGGAGCCCGGGCGACCCGCTCCTCGTCTTCAACGGCCGCGACGGCGAATGGCTGGCCGAGGTGGCCGAGAGCGGGCGCAGCGGCGGCCGGCTCACCTGCCGCGAGCAGACCCGGGCCCAGGCTGCGCCGCCCGACCTCTGGCTCCTGTTCGCGCCGATCAAGAAGGCGCGGACCGACTTCGTCGCCGAGAAGGCGGCCGAGATGGGGTGCCGCCGGCTCGTCCCCGTCTTCACGCGCCTGACCAACAGCGAGCGCGTCCGCACCGACCGCCTGCGCGCCCATGCCGTAGAGGCGGCCGAGCAGTGCGGCCTGCTCGCGGTGCCCGAGGTCGTCGAGCCGGTGAAGCTCGGCCTCCTGCTCGACGATTGGGGCCCCGAGCGCCGCCTGCTGTTCTGCGACGAGAGCGGCAGGGCGCCGCCCGCCCGCGAGGTGCTGGCGGCGGCGGGCGGGCAGGGCGAGCCGTGGACAGTGCTGATCGGCCCCGAGGGCGGCTTCGCGCCGGAGGAGGCGGAGCGCCTTCGCGCGCTCCCCTTCGCCCACGCGGCCTCGCTCGGCCCCCGCGTCCTCCGCGCCGACACCGCCGCCGTCGCGGCGCTGGCGCTCTGGCAGGCGACGCTCGGGGACTGGCGGTGAGCTTCCTGCGCCCCGGCGCGGCCGCCGCGCTCCGGCGCTGGGGCGAGCCCGCCGGCGTCGCCGTGGCGCTGGCGCTCACGCTCTGGCAGGCCGCCGTCTGGCTCGACGAAGGCGCGCCCTTCGGCTGGTTCGCGCTGGTCGCGGCGGCTCTGCTGGCGCTCTGGCTGCGCGCCGCGCTCGCCGGCAGCATCGGCCGCCGCGACCGGGACGGGCCCGGCGTCGTCGTCCTCCGCGAGGGCGAGATCGGCTACATGGGCCCCGAGAGCGGCGGCTTCCTCGAGCTCCGCGAGATCGAGCGCGTCGAGATCGTGAACCCGGTCCGCGGCGATATCCTCTGGTATCTCGACGCGGGCCCCTCGGGCCGCCTGATCTTCCCGGCGAGCGCCAAGGGCGCCGACGCGGTGGTCGAGGCGCTTGCGCCCCTGCCCGGCTTCTCCGACCTCGGGGCCGCCCAGACCCTCCGCGCTCCGCCCCGCGGCCGGAGCGTGCTCTGGCAGCGCCGGAGCCACCCGCGAATCGAGGCGCGCTGACCCTGCCCCTTGCGCCCGCCTCCGCCCCGCCCGAAGCTCCGGGCCATGACCGACAGCCTCGCCGACCGCGTGACCCGCTATCCGCTGCCCCACGACCGCGACCGGGCGACGGGGGTGCTCGAAGGCCTCGACCCGGCGCTCCGCGGCGGGGCCTGGGACGACCTCCTCGGCGGCACGGCGGGCTCCAGCCCCTATCTCGCGCGGCTGATCGAGCGGCGGGCCGGGTGGCTTGCACGGAACGCCGAGCGCTCGCCCGAGGAGATCCTCGACCGCCTGCTCGACCGCACCGAGGCGGCGATCCGCGACTCCTCGGCGCAGAGCGAGGTCGCGACGCATCTGCGCTGGGCGAAGCCGCGCGCGGCGCTCGTGATCGCGCTTGCCGATCTCGGCGGCGCCTGGGACGTCGATGCGGTCACGGGCGCGCTGACCCGGCTCGCCGACCGGCTGACCGCCGCGGCGACCGGCTGGCTGCTGGCCCAGGAGGTGCGGAGCGGCAAGCTGCCCGGAATGACCGAGGACGAGCTCGCCACCGGCGCCGGCTACGTCGTGCTCGCGATGGGCAAGCAGGGCGCCGAAGAACTCAACTTTTCCTCCGACATCGATCTCATCTGCCTGTTCGACCAGGACCGGTTCGACCCCTCCGACTTCGCCGAGGCCAAGGCGCGCTACATCCGGCTCACGCGCAACCTCGTGAAGCTGATGTCCGAGCAGATGGGCGGCTACGTGTTCCGCACCGACCTGCGCCTGCGCCCCTCGCCCTCGACCACGCCGGTCGCGATGGCGATGGAGGCGGCCGAGAACTACTACGAGAGCGTCGGGCGCACCTGGGAGCGCGCGGCCCACATCAAGGCCCGCCCCGTCGCCGGCGACCTCGCGGCCGGGAAAGCCTATCTCGAGCGGCTGATCCCGTTCGTCTGGCGCCGTCACCTCGATTTTCCGGCGATCGAGGACACGCACGAGATGCTGCGCAAGATCCGCGGCAAGCAGGGGCGCTTCTCCCCGGGCGACCTGCCGGGCGCCGACGTCAAGCGCGACCCCGGCGGCATCCGCGAGATCGAGTTCTTCGCGCAGACCCGCCAGCTCGTGATCGGCGGGCGCGACCCGGCGCTGCGTGAACCCCGCACCGTCGACGCGCTGGCCGCGCTCGCCAAGGCCGGCTGGGTCTCGCCCGAGACGGCCGAGCAGCTCGGCGCCGACTACGCCGAGCACCGCACGCTCGAACACCGGCTGCAGATGATGGAGGACGCGCAGACCCAGACGATCCCGCGCCAGCGCGAGGCGCGCGAGCGGGTGGCCTTCCTCTCCGGCACCGACGACCTCGACGCCTTCGAGCGCGGGATCGGCGAGCGGATGGCGCGGGTCCACGCGCTGACCGAAGAGTTCTTCACGACGAAGCGCCGCGCGCCCGAGGGCGCGGGCTCGCGGATCGACGCGGCAGGGCTGGCCGAGCGGGGCTTCGAGCGCCCGGACGACGCCGCGGCGCTGCTCGAGGGCTGGCGCTCGGGCAAGATCGCGGCCACCCGGTCGAGCCGGGCACGCCGGCTGTTCGCGGGGCTCGAGCCGAAGATGGTCGAGGAGCTCGCCGCGGCCGCGAGCCCCGACGAGGCGATGGTCATGCTCGACCGCTTCCTCGCCGGCCTGCCGGCCGGCGTGCAGGTGTTCTCGCTCTTCGCGGCGAACCCCCACCTCCTCGACCTCATTGTCGACATCTGCGCCACCGCGCCGAGGCTCGCGCGCCATCTCGGCGAGAACTCCCGCGCGCTCGACGCGCTGCTCGACCGCGACTTCTTCGAGCCGCTCGGCGACGCGGACGCCCTCGCCGCCGATCTCGGGCACTGGCTCGGGGACGAGGACGACTACGAGCACGTGCTCGACCTCGTACGCCTCTGGGCGCGCGAGCAGACCTTCCGCGTCGGCGTGCAGGTGCTCCGCGCGCTCGCCGACCGCGAGGAGGCCGGCGCCGCCTTCTCCGACATCGCCGAGGCGACGGTGCGGGTGCTGCTGCCCTACGTGGAGTCCGAGTTCGCGCGCCGCCACGGCCCTCCGCCCGGGCGCGGCATGGCCGTGATCGCGCTCGGCAAGCTCGGCAGCCGCGAGATGACCGCGAACTCGGACCTCGACCTCATCACCGTCTACGATGCGGGCGGCGCGGAGGAGTCGGACGGGGCCAAGCCGCTCGCCCCCTCCGCCTACTTCCCCCGGCTGACCAAGGCGCTGGTCGCGGCGCTGACCGCCCCGACGGCCGAAGGGCGGCTCTACGAGGTCGACATGCGCCTCCGCCCCTCGGGCCGCGCCGGGCCGGTCGCGGTCTCGATCGGCGCCTTCGACAGCTACCACCGCGAGAAGGCGTGGGTCTGGGAGCACATGGCGATGACCCGCGCCCGCGTGATCGCGGGCGAGCCGTCGCTCGCGGCCGACATTGGCGACATCATCACCCGCGCCGTCCGCGCCCGCGCCGAAGAGGCGGGCATCCGCAAGGCGGCGGCCGAGATGCGCGCGCGCCTCCTCGACGCGCACAAGGGCGACCGCGGCAACATCTGGTCGCTCAAGCACGCAGCCGGCGGGCTGATGGAGATCGAGTTCCTGATCCAGACGGGCATGCTCGAATGCGGCCTCGCCGACAAGCCGACGGCGCGCGCGGCGCTCAGGGCGCTGGTCGAGCAGGGCTGGCTCGAGGAGGAGGAGGCCGAGACGCTGAGGAAGGGCCTCGGCCTCATGCAACGCCTCCAGCACATGGAGCGGGTCGCGCTCGAGCAGCCGATGGACCCCGCGACCTGCGGCGAGGGGCTCCGCCGCGCAATGACGCGCGCGGTCGACGCCGACACCTTCGAGAACCTCGGAAAATGGCTCGCCGAGCGCCAGCAGGGCGCGGCCGAGATCGTGGAGAAACGCTTCCCGTAGCACCCGTCTTGTGCCGACGGGGCTCGCCCGCTCATGCCCCGATCAGAGCGACGCGAGGCAAGGGTGCTGCCTGCCGCACCAGTCTGCGGAGCGGCGTGGAGGGGACGGCCGCCCCCTGCGGCCGCCTCAGAGGTCTGGATAGCTGTGCCGCTCGCCCCTCGCGCCCGGATGGGTCACGGCGCCGTCTCTGGTCGACCCGACGAGCTGCGCGTACTTCCAGATGGCGCCCGAGCCGTATCGGGTCTCGAGCGGGCCGGGCCAGGCTTTCCGCCGCTCCTTCAGCTCCTTCGCGGAAAGCTTGACCTTGAGCGTGCCCTTCTTCGCGTCGATCTGGATGATGTCGCCGTCGCGGATCAGCGCGATCGGGCCGCCGACCGCGGCCTCGGGGCCGACATGGCCGACGCAGAAGCCGCGCGTCGCGCCCGAGAACCGGCCGTCGGTGATGAGCGCCACCTTGCTCCCCATGCCCTGGCCCGAGATCGCGGCGGTGGTCGCCAGCATCTCGCGCATGCCGGGGCCGCCCTTCGGCCCCTCGTTGCGGATGACGAGCACCTCGCCTTCCTTGTAGTCGCGCTTCTGGACGGCCTCGAACGCCTGCTCCTCGCCCTCGAACACACGGGCCGGACCCTCGAACTTGAGCTTCTTCAGGCCGGCCACCTTCACGATCGCGCCCTCGGGCGCGAGGTTGCCCTCGAGGCCTGCGACGCCGCCGGTCTTGCCGAGCGGCTTGGCAACGGGATGGATCACCTTCCCGTCCGCCTCCCGCTCGATCATGTCGAGGTTCTCACCCATCGAGCGCCCCGTCACGGTCAGGCAGTCGCGGTGCAGGAGACCGGCCTTCATCAGCTCCTTCATCACGACGGGCACGCCGCCGACCTCGTAGAGGTCCTTGGCCACGTATTTGCCGCCGGGCTTCAGGTCGACGAAATAGGGGGTGTCGTGGAAGATCTCGCAGACGTCCATCAGGTCGAATTTTATTCCGGCCTCGTGCGCGATCGCCGGCAGGTGCAGCCCGGCATTGGTCGAGCCGCCGGTGCAGGCGACGATGCGGGCCGCGTTCTCGAGCGCCTCGCGCGTCACGATGTCCCGCGCGCGGATGTTCTGCGCAAGCAGGTTCATGACCGCCCGGCCGGAGGCGTCGGCATAGCTGTCGCGGCTCTCGTAGGGAGCCGGCGCGCCCGACGAATTGGGCAGGGCGAGGCCGATCGCCTCGCTGACGCAGGCCATCGTGTTCGCGGTGAACTGGCCGCCGCAGGCGCCGGCCGAAGGGCAGGCGACCGCGACCAGCTTCTCGAGCGCGCAGGTCGAGAGCTTGCCGGCCTGGTGTTTTCCCACCGCCTCGAACACGTCCTGCACGGTGACGTCCCGGCCCTCGTGGCGTCCGGGCAGGATCGAGCCGCCGTAGATGAAGACCGAGGGCACGTTCAGCCGCACCATCGCCATCATCATGCCGGGCAGCGACTTGTCGCAGCCGGCGAGGCCGACGATCGCGTCGTAGGCGTGCCCGCGCATGGTCAGCTCGACCGTGTCCGCGATCGCCTCGCGCGACGGCAGCGACGAGCGCATGCCCTCGTGGCCCATGGCGATGCCGTCGGTCACGGTGATGGTGGTGAACTCGCGCGGGGTGCCGTGCGCCTCCTTGACGCCGAGCTTCACCGCCTGCGCCTGGCGGCTCAGCGCGATGTTGCAGGGCGCAGCCTCGTTCCAGCAGGTCGCGACACCGACGAAGGGGCGGTGGATCTCCTCGTCGCTCAGCCCCATGGCGTAGTAGTACGAGCGGTGCGGCGCCCGCGCCGGCCCCTCGGTCACGTGCCGGCTGACCAGCTTTGTCTTGTCGAAGGTCGGCTTGTCCATGGCTGCCCCTGCGGATCGGCGATTCAGTCGCGCGCGACGTTAGCGGCGTGCGCGGCGGCAGGCCAGCCGGAAAGCCGGCGGGTAGTGGGTCAGTTTGAAAATTCCGCGTAGTCGGCTACAGTGGGCGTTTGCAGAAGGGAATGCCCCACATGGCCGGGAATGCCTACGCCGTCTTGCGGCAGGCTATTTTGGACCGAAGCCAAGTCGCCTGCATCTATAAGGGCCTGCCTCGTGAAATCTGTCCTCACGTCATCGGCCTGAAAAACGGGCGCGAGAAGGTCTTGTCCTATCAGTTCGCTGGGCAAAGCTCCAAGGGCCTGCCGCCGCAAGGCGAATGGCGCTGCATGTTCGTTGACGAGATCACAGACGCAGTTGGGCGTGCTGGTGAGTGGCACACCAGCGGGCCACACACGCAGCCGCAGACTTGCGTGGATCAGATCGACGTGGAGATTGCCTATTAGGCGCCGTATTTGATCGTGGCGTATTCCTCGGCTCGCTCCTTGGCGCCTGGGCCGAGGAAGATCGCTTGGAACACGTCTCCGTCGCCGTCAACCTCGATAGCTTCGACGCTCCATGCGCCGGGCGTGTCTTTTCGCTCCACGATGGAAACGTCCATCTCAGCTTCGCTTCGCCGGAACTCGACAACTCGCTGCAGCATGCTTCGGGCCTCCCTGTGCAGGGGAATCCTAGCACTAACGGCTTTCGCAGGGGAAGCGTTCCTGCTAGCCGGGCTTCCTGTAGGGGCCGCGCTTTTTCGGCGTAGGCGCGGCCGCGTCGATCACCGCGACGATATCCTCGATATCCCACAGCCGATCCGTGACGCCAGCGGCCATCGCCGGAGTGACCTTGAGGCTGCGGTGGATGCGGCAGAAATTGTAATACATGAAGTGCAGCGCGACGCTGTGCGCGTGGTTCTCGACCTTCTTGGAGAAGGCGTTGGTCAGCCGCGTGAAGCGCCGCATCGACATGCGCATGGTCAGGTTCTGTCGCTCGGCGTAGCTGGTCGAGATATGTGCCGGGTCCGGGCTGCCCTCGATCCGCTTGATGTCGACGCCCGTGCAGATCGGCGGGCTGTAGCGACCACGGGGCGACAGGGGATCGGTGCCGTAAATCTTGTGGATCACGGCGTAGTCGATATCGCCGCCGAAGGTGCCTTCAACGGCCTCCAGATACGGCTTGTGCCCATCGCTGGAAAGCTGGACCCGATGGG
>DATKCY010000101.1:0-21643 GCA_035512995.1 Thermohalobaculum sp. | reverse complement strand
TGCGCCCGGTTCCGGTGCTCGCGCCCGCCCCGCCCGTGGCCGGGCCCCGCTCAGAGCGTGACGTTCCCGCAGTCCTCGGCCACCTCGCGGCACATCTCGGCGCACAGCTTGCAGTGCTCGTGGTCGTGACCCTCGCACTCCGCGGCGCAGGTCTCGGCCGCCTTGACCGCGAGGTCGAGCGTCGCGCGCAGCACGCCCTCGTTCGAGCCGGTGCGCCTGAGCGCGACCTTGCACGCCGCCTCGCAGATGTCGGAGCAGTCGAGGCAGGCGCGGATGCACTGGCGCATGTCCATCTCCTCCGCCGCGCAGGCATCGGCGCAGGAGGCGCACATCGTCGAGCAGAACATCAGGTGGCGCACCGCCTGCGCCAGCGGCTCATTCAGGTGGCCGGCGACGTCGGGGTGGAGCGAGATCATCTTGGCGATCGACATGGGGCTGTTCTCCGATGGTTGCGGCGGGGGACCGTTCGGGGCCATCCTTGGCAGACAAGGTGTGGCGGAGCGCGCGTGTTCCGAGGCGGTAGCGCATCGCCACCGGGGCGCCGCGCGGGGGAGGTGCGAGCCATGCGGAAGGTGCTGCTTCTGGCCTTGGGCGCTATCCTGATCGCCGGGGCGGCTGAGGCGCGGGAATGTCAGGTCGCGCGGCTCGAGGGCCAGACGGTGCGGGTCTGGCACGAGGGCACGTGGTCGCCGCTCGGCGACCGGCTGCCGGCCGGCGCGGCGAAGATCGAGACGGGCCGCGAGACGCGGGTCGAGATCCGGTGCGACGACGGCGTGGTCGTCACCGTCGGAATCGCGACCGAGGTGAACCTCGAGGTGCTGACCGGACCGCAGGCGGGCGCAGCCGAGGCGGTCTTGCAGCTCATCCGGGGCATCGTCGGCGTCGTCGCGCCGGCGGTCAGCGGGTTCGATGTGCGCACGCCGCTCGCGATCGCGTCGGTGCGCTCGACCGAATGGCTGGTCGAGCACGGGGCCGACGAGGGGAGCGCGGTCTTCGTCCGCGCCGGCCGCGTCGGCGTCCGGACCCCGGGCGGCCGGGTGGCGCTGGGGCCGGGCGAGGGCATCACCGTGCCGCCTTCGGGCGAGGCGGAGCCGGTCAAGGTCTGGGGCGCCCCCCGGATCGAGCGGTCGGGCCAGGCGCTCGGCTTCGGCTGGCGATGAGCCGCGGGCGCGGACAGGCGCTCGGGCCAGTCTCCGTCCTGCTGACCGCCGTCCTCGCCCTCGGCTTCGCCGGCTGGCGGGTGGCGGAGCTCGACCCGCGGACCGGCGCCGCGGAGGCACGGCTGCTCGACCTGCGGTTCCGGCTTGCGCCGGCCCGGGCCCCGCCCGCCGGCGTAGCGATCGTGGCGCTCGACGAGGCCGCGGTTGCGGCGGCCCCGGGGCTGGCGGCGCGCCGCCAGCTGCTCGCGCGCGCGCTCGAGCGGATCGGCGACGCGGCGCCGGCCGCGGTGGCGCTCGACCTGCTGCTCGTCGAGGAGAGCGCGGCCGACGCTCGGCTCGCCACCGTCATGGCGCGGATTCCGCGCCTGGCGCTCGCCGCGGCCGCGCTCGAGGAGGCGACGGACGTCCCCGTGCCGGCGCCGGAGCAGGAGGCCGCGATCGCGCGAAGCGTGATCCCGGTCGTGCGCGCCCGTCCGCAGTCGGCACTGCCCAGCGCAGAGGCGGCGCTGCTGCCGCTGCCGCGCTTCGCGAGCCCGGCCACGCTCGGCCACGTCAACATCGTGCGCGACGCCGACCGGGTCGCGCGGATGCTGCCGCTGGCGGTGGGCGTCGGCGAGGGGCGCTGGCTGCCGGCGCTGCCGCTCGTCGCCGTCGCGCTGGCGCAGGGGGCGGGCGCGGCGGCGCTCGCGCTCGACGCGGACCGCGGCGTCCTGCTCGGCGGACGTCTGGTGCCGACGGACCGGGCGGGGCGCATCGTGCTCGACCACTACGGGGCCGAAGGCACGATCGACACGGTCGGGCTGGCGGAGGTCGCGGCCGGCGAGGTCCCGGCCGCGCGACTCGCAGGCCGGATCGTCTTCGTCGGCAGCACCGCGGCCAGCATGCGCGACACCTTCGCCACCCCGCTCGGGCCGGACGTGCCCGGGGTCGAGGTGCTGGCGACGGCCGCCGCCAACATCCTCGAGGGCCGCACCGTCCGCCGGGACGCCGAGGCGGCGCTTCTGACCGCCGCGCTGGCGCTGGTGGCGGGGATCGCGGCGCTCGGCGCCGGCGCGCTCCGCGACCGCCGGCTCTCGGCCGCGGCGCTCCTCGCCGTCGCGGCGCTGACGGGTGCCGTGCTGCTGGCGGGTTTCGGCGCCTGGCGGCTCTGGCTCGACGCGGTCGCGATCCTGCTGTCCCTGGCCGCGGGCGGCGCCATCGGCGGCTTCTTCCGCTTCCGCTCGGAGCGGGCGCTGTCGGACGCGCTGTCGCAGGAGCGGCGGAACCTCGCGCGCTACGTCTCGCCCGCGCTCGCCGACGTGCTCGCGAGCGCCCGGAGCCCTGACTTCGACCGCCGCCGGCAGGACGCCGCTGTCCTCTTCGTCGACGTCGCCGGCTACACGGCGCTGGTCGAGAGCCTGGACCCGGTCGAGGTCGCGGGGTTCCTGAGCCGGCTCCACGGTTTCTTCGAGGAGGCGGCGGAGCGTCATGGCGGGGTCGTGGTCGATTTCCTCGGCGACGGCGCGATGCTGGTCTTCGGCCTGCCCCAGCCCGCGCCCGACGACGCGGCCCGCGCGCTCGCTACCGCCGGCACGCTTGCGGCGCCGCCCGAGGGGCTGACGCCCGGCGGCGGGCCGCTCGCGCTCCGCGTCAGCGTCCATTTCGGGCCGATCGCGGTCGCGGTCCTCGGCGGCCGACGGCACGGGCAGCTCAGCATCACCGGCGACACCGTGAACCTGGCCTCGCGCCTGCAGGAGAGCGCCAAGGCCGCGGGCGCCGCGGTGGTGACGACGCGCGAGACGCTCGTCGCCGCGCGGCTGGACCCGGAGACGGCGCCGGGATGGGCCTTCGTCGGCGCCGACCCGACCCGCGGCCGGCGGCAGCCGGTGCAGATCTATCGCGCAGCGCCGGTGACGGCCGATGCGGGCTAGTCATATGGAACTGTAATCATTGGTATGGGCAGTTCGGAGATGATACAATGGCAGGTCGGGTGGCGGATGCAGTAGTATTGAGCCCCGGGGAGCGTGGCGTTCTCGAAGCGCAGGTTCGGCGGCATAATACCAGCTTTCGGTAGCGCCAACTCGCGCCGGGGATTCCCAAGGATGCGTATTTCTGACTCTCTGTCGAAAACGGCAGGAGGCCGCGCGGCGGTCAGGTCGAGAAGAAGTCGAGCCCGGCGCCGTCGATCCGCGCGGCCGTCAGCCGGCCAGAGAAATAGGCGCCGGTGTCGACCGCGATGCGGCCCGCCACGGCCCGCGGGCTGCTGACGACCGTGTGCCCGTGGACGACCCAGACGCCGTCCGCGCGCGGCGTGCTCTCGAACCCCGGCGCGCCCCAGAGCAGCGTCTCCTCCGGTTGGTTCCCGGGCTCCGCCGCCGGGTCGGCGGCCGCGTGGACGAAGAGGACATTGCCGCTCCGGTGGCTGAGGTCCAGACGGCTCTTCAGGAACGCGAGGTGCGGCCCCATCGCCTCGACCAGCGCATCGCGGGCAGGCGTCAGATCACCCGCCTGCCCGAGCACCTTGACGCCGTAGCTCATCAGCGTCTGCAAGCCGCCGAAGCGCAGCCAGCGGCGGCCGCTTTCGGGCTCGTCCACGAAGTCGAGCAGCATCCGCTCGTGGTTGCCCATCAGGCAGACGGGCGGCTCCGCGCCCGCGGCCCGCCCGACCACCAGGTCGAGCACCTCGCGCGACTGGTCGCCGCGGTCGATGTAGTCGCCGAGGAAGACGACCTCGCCGCCGCCCCGCGCCGCGCGGTCCTCGTCGATCCGCGCGAGCAGCCGGGCGAGCAGGTCGGCGCGCCCGTGCACGTCGCCCACCGCATAGACAGGCCCCGCGCTCGCGAGCGGCGCGTCGAAGACCGCTCCCCCAGAGGCCTGCTTCCGTCCGAACAGAAATCCCAGCAAACCCCGCTCCCGTCGCCGATGGCACTCTTGCCGGATCGACCATGATCGCGCCGCCACCAGAGCGGCGCCCGCCGCGTTATACAGCCTCGGTTTCGAGAGCCAAGCTAGCGCGTGCCGAGGTCGACGAAGGCAGCGGAGGCGAGGTCCACGAGCTCTCCGGCTCGCGTGATCGCCCGCACGACCTCGCGCGCCAGCTCGGCTGGTACTGCACCGTCTCCGCGAAATTTTCCGGCCGTTCGGTGTAGGCCGACAGCGGCGGCCAGGTGTCGGAGTCGGTGCCGTGGCAGAGGTCGTAAAGCGTCACGTCCCGCAGGTGGCGCAGCACCCGGCCGACGCCCCGCGCCTTTGCCATCCGGAAGAAGTCGTCGATGCCGGTCATGGCACAGCCTTTGGTGCGCGCCGCAGCGGTCAATTCCGCGCTCCAACGCTTTCCGGTCCGGCCGATGCTCCGCGTCGTGGTGCTGCCGGAGAGATTTGAACTCTCGGCCTCTCCCTTACCAAGGGAGTGCTCTACCCCTGAGCTACGGCAGCGATCCGGAACGCGCCCGTGAATCATCGATCCGGCACGCGAATGCAAGCCCAATCTGGACCGGCCCGGCGCCTGTGATACATGGTGCTCCGCCATGACAGCCAAGCGCGATGCGAGCGGGTCTGGCGGCGGCGGCCGGGACGAGCGCGACCGCCGGCTGGCCGAGCGCCTGCGCGAGAACCTGCGCCGGCGGAAGGCGCAGGCGCGGGCGCGGAGGCACGACGAGACCCCGGGGCAGGCGCCCGACGCCGACGGGGAGAGGGATTGAGAGCAACGCCCGGCCCCGGCGGCCGGCAGCGACCCGGGGGGCCCGAGCGGCATGGACAAGATCAGGATAGTGGGCGGACGGCCGCTCTCGGGCGAGATCGCGATCTCGGGCGCGAAGAACGCCTGCCTTGCGCTGATGCCCGCGGCGCTTCTGACCGACCAGCCGCTGACGCTGACCAACGCGCCGCGGCTCGCCGACATCAAGACGATGCGCAGCCTGCTCGGCGCGCTCGGCTGCGAGGTCGCCGCGCTCTCGGACGGGCGGGTGCTGGCGCTGAGCGCCGAGGAGCTGACCTCGCTCCATGCCGACTACGAGATCGTCCGCCAGATGCGCGCCTCGATCCTCGTCCTCGGCCCGCTGCTCGCGCGCTACGGCAAGGCGGAGGTCTCGCTGCCGGGCGGCTGCGCGATCGGCGCGCGCCCCGTGAACCTGCACCTGCAGGGCCTCGCCCACATGGGTGCCGAGCTCGAGCTCGAGGGCGGCTATGTCGAGGGCACGGTGCCGGGGGGGCGCCTCAAGGGCGCGGTGATCGAGTTTCCGACCGTCTCGGTCGGCGCGACCGAGAACCTGATGATGGCGGCAACGCTGGCGAAGGGCACGACGGTGCTTAAGGGCGCCGCGCGCGAACCCGAGATCGGCGACCTGGCCGCCTGCCTGACGGCGATGGGGGCGCGGATCGAAGGCGCCGGCACCGACACGATCGAGATCGAGGGGGTCGAGACCCTCCGCGGCGCCACCCACCGCGTGCTCCCGGACCGGATCGAGCTCGGCACCTTCATGATGGCGCCGGCGATGGCGGGCGGCGAGATCGTGCTCAAGGGCGCGAACGGCGGGCTGGTGCAGGCGGTCCGTGACCGTCTGGACGAGGCCGGGGTCGATATCGAGGACACGGACCAGGGCACGCGCGTCCGCCGGCGCGACGGCCTGAACCCCGTGAATGTCCGGACCGAGCCGTTTCCCGGCTTCCCGACCGACCTGCAGGCGCAGATGATGGCGCTCCTCAGCCTCGCCGACGGCACCTCGACGATCGAGGAGACGATCTTCGAGAACCGCTTCATGCACGTGCCGGAGCTGCAGCGCATGGGCGCCCGCGTCGCCGTCTCGGGCCGGACCGCGACCGTGCGCGGGGTCGAGCATCTGCGCGGGGCGCCGGTCATGGCGACCGATCTCCGCGCCTCCGTCAGCCTGGTGCTGGCGGGCCTTGCCGCGCGCGGCGAGACCACGCTGTCGCGCGTCTACCACCTCGACCGCGGCTACGAGGGGATCGAGCAGAAGCTCCGCGCCGCGGGCGCCGAGATCGAGCGGGTCCGGGAGCCCGAGTGATGGGAGCCGACGCCCGGTTCGAGGACGCGCCCTTCGCCGACCGGCCGCTCAGGCTCCGGGCCGAGGACGCCGACGACCTCGTCATCCTGTCGAGCCTGATGCAGGACGCCGTGGTGCGGACGGGCGACATCCGCTGGCTGGGCCGGCGCCGCAGGCTGGTGATCCTCGCCAACCGCTTCCGCTGGGAGGACGCGGAAGAGGCCAGGCGCCGGCGCCGCCCGTTCGAGCGGGTGCGGACCGCGCTGACCGTCGAGGGTGTGCTCGGGCTGAAGGCGCAGCGGCTCGATCCCGCGCGGCCGGACGCCGTGACGGCGGTCCTCGCACTCGGCTGGCAGGAGACGGCCGAGGGCGCGGGCCGGCTGACGGTCAGCCTTGCCGAGGGCGCCGCGATCGTCGCCGAGGTCGAGATGCTCGACGTCACGCTCGTCGATCTGACCCGTCCATGGGAGGCCAGGTCGGGGGCCATGCCGAGCCACGAAGGCTGAGAGCCGCGCCTGCCGGGGGCGGGACCCATCGCCGCGCGGGTTTTCTCCCGCACGCCCTTGCGGACCGGGCGCGCCTGAGGCTTGCTGGCGGCGGCGCCACGATCCCGGCGGACCGACATCAGAGGGAGGAAGCGGATGGCCAAGCCCCGCGTGATCTGCACCCGCAAGTGGCCCGAGCGGGTCGAGAAGGCGATGGCCGAGCACTTCGACGTCCGGCTGAACGACGCGGACGAGGCGCTCACGGCGCCCGAGCTGCGCGCGGCCTTCGACGAGTACGACGCCGTCTGCTCGACCGTCACCGACAAGGTGGACGCCCAGGCGATCGGCGAGCCGAAGCGCGCGCGGATCATCGGCCAGTTCGGGGTGGGCTACAACAACATCGACGTCACGGTGGCGGAGCGGGCGGGCCTGACCGTCACCAACACGCCGGGCGTGCTGACCGACGCGACCGCCGACATCGCGCTGACGCTCCTGCTCAACGTCGCCCGCCGCACCTGGGAGGGCGAGACGATGCTGCGCGGGGGCCGCTGGACCGGCTGGAGGCCGACCCAGCTCATGGGCACCTCGCCCCAGGGGAAGGTGCTCGGAATCGTCGGCATGGGCCGGATCGGGATGGCGATGGCGAAGCGCTGCCACCTCGCGCTCGACATGGAGATCGTGTTCCACGACGCCTATCCGGTCGAGGACGCCGGGGTGCCCGCGCGCCAGCTCGAGACCGTCGAGGAGGTGCTCGAGCAGGCCGACTTCGTCTCGCTGCACGCGCCCGGCGGCGGCGAGAACATCCATCTGATGAACGCGGACCGGCTCGCGCGCATGAAGCCCACGGCTTACCTGATCAACTCCGCCCGCGGCGACCTGATCGACGAGACAGCGCTTCTCGACGCGCTGAAGGCCGGACGGATCGCCGGGGCCGGTCTCGACGTGTTCGAGCGCGAGCCCGCCGTGACCGAAGGGCTCGCAACCCTCGACAACGTGGCCCTGCTGCCGCATCTGGGCTCCGCCACCGTCGAGACGCGCGAGGCCATGGGCATGACGGTGCTCGAGAACCTGCGCGCCTTCTTCGACGGCCGCGATCCGCCGAACCGGGTGGCCTGAGGGCACGCCGTTCCCCGCGAGGAGGTCGCGGGCAGGACGGGGCGCTGCCCCGGCCTCTGCGCCGGGCCTCCCCGCCTTCAAGTGCGGAGGCCGAGGTCGCGCAGGATCTCGCGCACCTGCGCGCGGGCCGGCTCCAGGCCGCGGGACGTGTCCACGACATAATCGGCGCGGGCGCGCTTCTCGGCATCGGGCACCTGGCGCGCGAGGACGGCCGCGAGGCTCGCCTCGTCCATGCCCGGCCGCTCCAGCACCCGCGCCCGCTGCACCTCGGCCGGCGCCGTGACGGCCACGACCGCGTCGAAGCCCGTCTCGCCGCCGGTCTCGTAGAGGAGCGGGATGTCGCAGAGCGCCGCCGGCGCCCCCTCGCGCTCGGCCTGCTCGAGGAATTCGGCCCTGTCCTTCGCGACCAGCGGGTGCACGGCCGCCTCGATCTCGGCCAGCAGCCCGGGGCGCGCGACGATCGCGGCGCGGAGCCTGGCGCGGTCGACTCCGGCCTCGCCGACGGCGTCGGCGGCAAGCGCGGCAATTGCCTGCGCTCCGGCGGCGCCCGGTCCGTAGAGCCGGTGCACCGCGGCGTCCGCGTCCCAGACCGGCACCCCCTCGTCGGCGAAGAGGCTGGCGGTCGTCGACTTGCCCATGCCGATCGATCCGGTCAGCGCCAGCCGGATCACGCCTGCCTCACGCCGTGCAGGCGCGGCGGAGCGCCCCGTCCACCGGGGGATCGACGCCGAACCAGGCCGCGAAGGCCGGCCGCGCCTGATGCAGCAGCATGCCGAGGCCGTCGATCGCGACCATGCCGCGCCGCCGCGCATCGGCCAGCAGCGGCGTCTCGAGCGGCGCATAGACGAGATCGGTCACCAGCGCGGTCGCGGGGGCCGCGTCGAGGCCCATCTCGAGCGGCGGCTGCCCGGTCATCCCGAGCGCCGTCGCGTTGACGATCGAGGCCGCCCCCGCCGCGGCCTCGGCCCGCGACTCCCACGGCACGACCGCAACGGCCGGGCCGAAGACCTCGGCAAGCGCCTCGGCACGCTCGGGCGTGCGGTTGGCAACCCTGAGCTCCGTCACGCCCGCGCCGATCAGCGCATGCAGCACGGCGCGCGCGGCGCCCCCGGCGCCAAGGACCAGCGCCGGGCCGGACGCGGCGTGCCAGCAGGGCGCGCCGGCCGCCAGGTTCTCGAGAAAGCCGAAGGCGTCCGTGTTGTCGGCGACGATCTGCCCGCCCGCGAACCGGATCATGTTCGCGGCCCCGATCGCTCGCGCGGCGTCGGTCGCCTCGTCGGCGAGCCCGAGCGCCGCCTCCTTCAGCGGGATCGTGCAGTTGATGCCGACGAAACCCGCCTTCGGCAGCGCCCGAACGACCTCCGGAAAGTCCTCCGCCCGCACCGGCAGCGGCACGTAACGGCCGGCGACGCCCAGCCGCTCGAACCAGTGCGCGAAGATCGCCGGGCTCTTCGAGTGCCCGATCGGCCAGCCGACGACGCCGGCGAGCGGCGGTGTCGCTCTGCCGCTCATCGACCGCCGGCCACGGCAGCGCCGGCCCCGCGGCGGACGCGGGAGGGCGGGCGGGACGTCCGCCGGCGGGCCGGCGCGGGGGCAGGACGCCGTCCGCTCACGCGTCCAGCATCCCGCGCTGGCGCAGGAAGGCCAGCACCTCGAGCAGCGGCAGGCCGAGCACGGTGAACCAGTCGCCGCCGATCCGCGCGAAGAGCTGCACGCCGAGACCCTCGACCTGATAGGCGCCGACCGAGCACAGCGCCGCCTGGCCGACCCGGTCGAGATAGCCGTCGATGAAGCCGGGCCCGAGCGGGCGCATCTCGAGCTCGGCCCGGCCCACGTGGCGCCACACCGGCTGCCCGTCCTCGGCGATCACCGCGGCGGAGAGCAGCCGGTGGCGCCGGCCCGAGAGCCGCTCGAGCTGAGCCCGCGCCTCCCGGCGGTCCGCGGGCTTGTCCAGCACCTCGCCCTCCAGCTCCAGCACCTGGTCGGCGCCCAGCACCATCCACCCCGGCCGGCGGGCGGAGACGCGGAGCGCCTTCAGCTCGGCCAGCGCGTCCGCCTGATCCCGCGCCGACGCGCCTTCGGCGCGGAGCGCCGCCTTGACCGCCGCCTCGTCCACCCGCGCGGGCTCGACCTCGGCCGCCACACCCGCGGCCTCGAGCATCGCCTTCCGCGCCGGACTGGCGCTCGCGAGCACCAGTGCACTCACGGCAGCACCACGGCTGCCTCCAGGGCCTCCTGCCGCGCGCGCAGGAGCGCCTGGATCTCGGCCGCTGTCTCCTCGATCGAGCGGCGGGTCACGTCGATCACCGGAATGCGGTGGCGCTCGAAGAACAGGCGCGCATCGGCGACCTCCTCGCGGATGTGCTCGATCGAGGCGTAGTCGGCCCACGCGGCCTCGCCCAGCGCCTCGAGCCGGTGCGCGCGGATCTGCGCGAGCCGCGCGGGGCTCGCGGTCAGCCCCACCGCCTGCGCGCCCGCCTCGATCGCCTCGACCAGCGCCGGCTCCGGCGGGCGGCGCGGCAGCAGCGGCACGTTCGCCGCCCTGATGCCCCTGTAGGCGAGATAGATCGAGGTCGGCGTCTTCGACGTCCGGCTGACCCCGGTCAGGATCACGTCGGCGCGCTTCAGCCGCTGGCCGAGCGCGCCGTCGTCGTTTGCGATCGCGAAGTCGAGCGCGTCGATCCGGCGGAAATACTCGTCGCTGAGCCGGTGCTGCCGCCCCGCCCGCTCGATCGGCGGCTGGCCGAGGAGGCGCGACAGGACCGAGATCATTCCGTCGAGCGCCGGGAAGGCGGTGAGCCCGAGCTCCGCCGCGACCGTCTCGATCCGGCGCCGGTGGTCGGGGTCGATCACCGTGTGCAGCACCAGCCCCGGGTGCTCGCGCACCGTCTCGAGCGCGATGTCGAGGTCGCGCTCCGAGCGCACGAAGACCGAGACATGCAGCGCCGCGTCCGGATCGGTGAAGAGCGCGAGCCCCGCCCGCGCCATCGCGTGCAGCGTCTCGCCGGTCGAATCCGAGATCAGGTGGATGTGGTGGCGCGCCGTCTGCGGCATCGAGCTCATTCTCCCGGAGGGCGGCCGAGCATGCCGCCAAACCGGCGCAGGCGAAAGACCCTCCCGGGGCGCCGGGCCGGGGAACCGGACCGACGGGCAGTCACGGGCCGGTCCGCGGTGCGCCGTCCGGAGCGCCGGCAGGCGCGCGCTCCGCCGTCGGGCTCTCCTGCGCCTCCCCCGACCGAGGCGGCGACGGCCGGTGCTGCCCGGCCGCAAGCTCCTGCGCGATCAGACGGACCGTCACGAAGTACCAGAGCTTGCAGAAGGCGTGGTGGAAGCCGGCCCGGCCGCGTGATTGAGGAGCCTCCAGTTCCGCTTCTTCGGATACCGCCCGTCCCAGCGGAAGCGGACGACGCCCGCGCCGTGGATGCGGGCGATCTCGCGCGTCGCTGCTCTCCGAGTCGACGACGACGACGCGCCCGAACGCGCCGAGGCGCGAGAGGCAGTCGCCGAGATGGCGCTCCTCGTTCCTGGTCGGGACGACGACGGTGACGGGCAGGTCACCGGCCACGGCGGTGCCTGGCCGCTCGACCGGCGGCGGGCGCGGAGCCCGCCGCTCCGCCTCACTCCTCGTCCGCGACGAGTTGCTGGATCTGCTCCTGCGCCGCGCCGACCTGCTGGCCCATCCACAGGCGGAACTGGTCCATCGTCGCGACATAGTCGCGGATCGCGGGCTCGCTCTCGGGGAAGCGCTCGATGATCAGCGGCGACAGCAGATAGACGGCGGCCATGACCGAGACCACCAGCACGACCAGCAGGAAGCCGGTCATGAAGGTGCCGGTGCCGCGCTTCTCCTCCATCTTGCGGCGGCGCACCTTCTTCGCGTGCTTCTTCAGCATGCGGCTGCGCGTCACCTTCGCATCGCCGACCTTGCGGGGCTTTGCGTACTGGTCGAGCTTGGCGCGGAGGGGATCGCGCTCCTCCTCCTCGACCTCGCGCATCGAGCGCTCGACCGCGCTCGGCCGCTGCGGGGTCGGCTCCTCGTGGTCCTCCTCCTCGTCGTCCTCGTCCGCCGCCGCGGGCGTCGCCTGCGGGCTCTGCTTGATGTCGTCGAGCATCGAGCGGATCTGCGACATCTGCTGCGCCCGGTCCCCGGCCAGCTCCTCCTCGCGCGAGGTGCGGCCCGCGGGGGCATCGCCGCCCTCGCCGTCCTCGTCGTCCTCCTGCGACTTCGCGAAGGCCTCGTAGGCCGCCATGCCCCGGTCCTCCTCGTCCGAGTAGGGCGAGGTGCCCGAGAGCCGCTCGTCGCTGTCGTAGGCGGCGTACTTGTCGTCGGACTTCGCCGCACCGGAAGGCGCGCCCGGCGGCTCGGCCGCACCGGAAGCCGGCTCGGCGATCGCCTCGGGCCCAAGCGTCAGCGTCTCTTCCTCGGGCTCGGGATAGGCATGCCAGGAGTGGCCGCAGGCCGAGCAGCTGACCCGCCGCCCGTTCTCCCCGACCGCTCCCTCGGGCAGACGATAGCGCGCCTGGCACGACGGGCACACAATCTCGATCAAGGGCTCTCCCTCCCCCGCTTCGCCGCTCGCTCAGGCCCTCTATAGCTCGCCCCCCGGGCGAGGCCAAGAGAACCTGAATGGCGGTTGCCATCGCGAGGCGGATGTGTTGCTTGTCGTCCCGCTCAACCATGCGGGGCGCGCACCGGCTTGATTGCTCTCGAACATGTCAGCTTCGGATACGGCGCGCGCGAGATCCTGACCGATCTGACCGCGCACCTTGCGCCGGGGTCGTTCCACTTCCTGACGGGGCCGTCGGGGGCCGGCAAGACGACGCTCCTGAGGCTGCTCACGATGGAGCACGCGCCGACCTCCGGCACGGTCAAGCTCTTCAATTCCGATCCGACGCGGCTCGGCCGGGCCGAGCGGCTCGAGCTCCGCCGCCGGATCGGGGTCGTGTTCCAGGATTTCCGGCTGCTCGACCACATGACGCTGGCGGAGAACGTGATCCTGCCGCTCCGCGTGACCGGCCCGCGGCTCGATGCGCGCGAGGACGATCTCGACGACCTTCTGAAGTGGGTGGGCCTGGCCGAGCGGGCTGACGCGCACCCGCCCGAGCTGTCGGCCGGCGAGGCGCAGCGCGCGGCGATCGCGCGCGCGGTCATCACCGCGCCCGACCTGATCCTGGCCGACGAGCCGACCGGCAATGTCGATCCGGACATGGCCGAGCGCATCCTGCGCCTGCTGGTCGAGCTGAACGAGCTCGGCAACACGATCGTCGTCGCCAGCCACGACCGCAGCCTGATCCGGTCGGCGAAGTCGCAGATCCCGGTCCGCATCCTCCGCCTCACTGACGGGCGGCTGATGCAGGGCGCATCGACGCTCTGAGGCGGCATGGCGGAGCGCAAGGCCCCTCCCATCATCCCGCGGACCGGCTGGAGCGCCTGGCTGACGGTTCTCGCCGCCGCCGCGATGGCGTTCCTGGCGCTGATCGCGCTCGCCGGCGGGCTTGCGGCCGAGCGGCTGGCCGATCAGTGGCGCGGCGCGCTCGAGGGGGCGGCGACCGTTCGGGTTCCGGGCGAGACCGACACGCTCGAGCTCCGCACGCGGCAGGTGATGGCGGTCCTCGAGGCGACGCCCGGCATCGCCTCCGCCCGCCCGCTGACGCGCGAGGAGCGGATGGCGCTGCTCGAGCCCTGGCTCGGCCGCACCGGCGCCTTCGACGCGCTGCCGGTGCCGCAGCTGATCGCGGTCGAGACAGCGCCGCCGGGACCGGACGTCGATGCGCTGCAGGAGCGGCTCGAGCTCGCCTCCGAGGGCGCGGTGTTCGACACCCACGACGCCTGGCGCCAGCGGCTTGCGGGAGCGGCCCGCACGCTCTCGCGCCTCGCCTGGACCGCGGCGGCGCTGGTGGTGCTGACCGCTGCGGTGATGGTCGCTCTCGCCGCCCGCGCCTCCGTCGCGGCGCATGCCGAGGTCGTGCGCACGCTTCGCGTGATCGGCGCCGACGACGGCTTCATCGTGGGCGCGTTCACCCGGCGCATCGCGCTCCGGGCGGGGCTCGGCGCGCTCGCCGGCACGGCGCTCGCCATCGCGGCCTGGTTCGCGCTGCCCGAGATCGGATTGGACCGGCCGCTGAAGCCGGCGCTCGGGCCCGGCCTCCTCGGCTGGATCGCGCTCGGGCTCGCGGTGCCGGCGGCTGCGGCGCTCGTGACCTGGGGGGTCGCCCGGCAGGCGGTCGCGCGCGAGCTCGGGAGGATGGGATGAGCGGAGCCTGGGCCCGCGGCGTCGCCTTCCAGGCAGCGATCTATGCCCTGATGGGCCTCATGGGCGTCCTCGGCGCGCCGGTCGTGCTCTGGTCGCGCCGCTGGACCCATGCCTGGGCGCGGGCTTACTGCCGCCTCGTCTTCGACCTCGCCCGCGCGATCTGCGGCCTCGATGTCGAGGTCCGCGGCACGCCGCCGACAGGCGACGCGATCGTCGCGGCAAAGCACCAGTCGATGCTCGACGTCTTCATGCTGTTCGACGCGCTGCCTGACGCGCGCTTCATCATGAAGCGCGAGCTGACCTGGGTCCCGGTCTTCGGCCTCTACGCGACCCGGATCGGCTGCGTCGCGGTGAACCGGACCGAGCGCGGCGCCGGCGACCGGATGCTCGACGCGCTGGCCCGCGGCGGCGGGCCGAGAGGCCAGGTCGTGATCTACCCGCAGGGCACCCGCGTCGCGCCCGGCGTCCGCGTCGGCTACAAGCGCGGGGCCGTCCGCGCCTACGCCCGCTTCGGCCTGCCGATGGCGCTCGTCGCGACCAACACCGGCGTCTTCTGGCCCCGCCGCGGCTGGGCCGTCCACCCGGGGACAGCCGTCATCGACTTCTTCGAAACCCTCGCCCCCGGGCTCTCCCCGGCGGAGGCCGGGCAGCGCATGGAAGCGGACATCGAGGGCGCCTCGGGTCGCCTCGAGGACGCGGGGTTCGAGAGCCTGCGGCTCCCGCCTCCGACCCGCCGCTGAGCAGGCCTCGTTCCGGACGCTCGTTCTGCGCCCGGCGCCGACCCCTCAGCCGAGCCCCTTGTCGCCCATGCGGATGAACTTCTCGCGCCGCGCGCGGATCAGCGCCTGCGGCTCCTTGCCCTCGAGCGCCGCGAGCTCCTCGGCAACTGCCTGTCCCACCGCGGCAATGGCGGCGCGCGGATCGCGCTGCGCGCCACCCAGCGGCTCGGGCACCACGCGGTCGACGGCCCCGAGCTTCGCCAGGTCCTGCGCCGTCAGCCGCAGCGCCTCGGCAGCCTCCTTCGTCTTCTCCGCGCTCTTCCACAGGATCGAGGCGCACCCCTCCGGGCTGATGACGGAGTAGATCGAGTGCTCGAGCATGATGACCCGGTCGCCGGTCGCGAACGCGACGGCACCGCCCGAGCCGCCCTCGCCGATCACGACCGCGACCAGCGGCGCGCCGAGCTTCAGGCACATCTCGATCGCGCGCGCGATCGCCTCGGACTGGCCGCGCTCCTCCGCCCCCTTGCCGGGATAGGCGCCCGGCGTGTCGATCAGGGTCACGACGGGCAGCCCGAAGCGGTCGGCGAGCTGCATCAGCCGCACCGCCTTGCGGTAGCCCTCGGGTCGGGCCATGCCGAAATTGTGCTCGATCCGGCTCTTGGTGTCGTGGCCCTTCTCGTGCCCGATCACGACCACCGGCCGGCCCTCGAGCCGCGCGAGGCCGCCCAGCACCGCGTGGTCCTCGGCGAAGTTCCGGTCGCCGGCGAGCGGCGTGTACTCGGTGAACAACCGCTCGATGTACTGGCTGGCATGCGGGCGCAGCGGATGGCGGGCGACCTGGCACTTCTGCCACGGGCTCAGGCCGGAATAGAGCGTCTTCAGCATCTCGGCCGCGCGCTTCTCCAGCGCCTCGGCCTCGGATTCGACCTTCAGGGTCGCGTCCTGGCTCGCCATCGCGCGGAGCTCGGCAGCCTTGCCCTGGATCTCGGCCAACCCCTTCTCGAAATCGAGATAATTCCGCATCGCGCCTCTCTCGTCCACCGGCCGGGGCCGCACCGGCCTTAGGAAGTTTCGGGACGGAAATCAAATGCGACCCGGTGCGCGTGCCGTCCACGGAATTTTAACCATGTCGCGCCAAAAGCGGTCCGAGGCCGGGCGGAGCGTGAGCCGCCCGACGGGCACGCGGCCAAGAGCGCAGAAGCGCTCCGAACATGGCCGGCCGAAGGCCGGCGGAGAGGTGAGACTTCGTGGCGAAACCGGTCTATGATCAGACGCAGGTCATCCAAGCCCTGACGACCGCCGACGGCACCATCGACTCCCGCGCCTGGGCGCGCGACCAGATCAGCTATTCGCTGAGCTCGCCCGTCATCGCCGAGGGCGAGCCGTTCTACAGTCCCTACTACGAGGGCTACCTGCCCCTGACGGCGGAGATGGAGGCGCAGGCGCGCGAAGCCTTCCAGCTCTGGGACGACCTGATCGACGTCGAGCTGATCGAGTTGCCGGAACTCGCGGAGCAGGAGGATAACCTGCGCGCCAACATCCTGTTCAACCGCTCGACGACGACCGAGGACGACCTCTCCTACACCCTGGTCACCCTGACGGAGGACCCGAACCCGCCGCGCTCGACCGACACGATCGTCGACGTCGAGGTCTGGCTGAATGCCAACGATCCGGGTCACGACACGGACGCCGATGTCCAGGAGGGCGCCCTCGGCTTCCTGACCTATATGCACCACATCGGCCATTCCCTCGGCCTGACCCATCCCGGCCCCTACAACCTGGCGACGGGGTACGAGGCGGACGCGACGCACTTCCAGGACACGCGGCAGTACAGTGTCATGTCGCCGTTCGATCCGGAGGCCAACGGCTCGGACACGGACCACGGCACGGCGGACGCGCGCGCCTACGCCGCGACGCCGCTGCTCCACGACATCCTGGCCGTGCAGGCGCTCTACGGCGCCGACATGACGACGCGGACGGGCGACACCACCTACGGCTTCAACGCGACCGCCGGGCGGGTGTCGTTCGACTTCACCCAGAACACCCGCCCGGTCGTCGCGATCTGGGACGCCGGCGGGATCGACACCCTCGACGTCTCCGGCTTCGGTCAGGACCAGGTGATCGACCTGGCCGAGGGGGCCTTCTCCTCCGTCGGCGGCCTCACGAACAACGTGGCGATCGCCTGGGGCGTCCGGATCGAAAACGCTGTCGGGGGCGCCGGCAACGACCTGATCGCCGGGAACGCCTTCGCCAACGTGCTGGACGGCGGCGGCGGCAACGACCGGCTGGAAGGCGGCGCCGGCAACGACCGGCTGGACGGGGGCGCCGGCCATGACGACCTCCTCGGCGGCGCCGGAGCCGACCGGCTCGTCGGCGGCCCCGGCAACGACACCGCCCTCTACGGCGACGCGACCGCCGGGGTCGTCGCCGACCTCGTCCGCGCCGACCTCAACCGCGGCTTCGCCAGGGGCGACACCTACAGCAGCATCGAGAACCTGGCGGGCTCCGACTTCGACGACACGCTCCGCGCCGACAGTGGCGACAACCTGCTCTGGGGCCGAGACGGAAACGACGTGCTCTACGGCCGAGGGGGCGCGGATTCGTTGGCCGGCGGCAACGGCAACGACTGGCTCGAGGGCGGCCACGGCAACGACGTCCTCAGCGGCGGCGCCGGCAACGACAGGCTCTCCGGCGGCGCCGGGATCGACGGCCTGACCGGCGGCGCGGGCGCCGACAGCTTCGTCTTTGGCAAGAACTTCGACCGCGACACCGTCGGGGACTTCGCCCGCGGCGTCGACACGCTCGTGCTCAACCAAAATCTCTGGGGCGGCGGCGGCCTCACCCGCCAGCAGGTGGTCGACCGGTTCGCCACCCTCGAGGACGACGACGTGATCTTCGACTTCGGGAGCGGCGATTCGATCGCGCTGCTTGACGTCGGCACCCTCGTGCTCGCCGACGATCTTCAACTCGTCTGATCGTCGCCGCCGTTCCGGACCATCGGTCTGCCTGAGGGTGAGGCGCGCCCCGCGGATCGGGGCGCGATCGATCATGCGGCGGTCGAGCGCGGCACCGCCGCCCGCCCGCTCCGCCTCCGCCTCGACTGCCAAGCAGGATCATTCGGCAACGGTCCGAAAGCGACCGCCCGCCTTGTGCCGCCGAACCTGCGCTTCGAGAAAGCCACGCTCCCCGGGGCTCAATACTACTGCATCCGCCACCCGACCTGGGAAAATATGCCAGAGCGTAACGCGGAGCGAAGCGGAGAGATGGGCAAAGAAGCCGGTGGGAAAAGACTTAAAATCCTCCGGCGCAAGCTTTGCGGGTTCGATTCCCACCGCCCGGACTTCCGGCTATCGCGGGCAGTGCTCCGCGGCGTAGCCCGTCCATGCGTCCACGGCCGCCTCGGCGTCCACGGGGAGGCTGAGCGAGATCGCGGGCAGCGGCATCGCGTAGTAGGGCTCGGGGTCGCCCTCGAGATAGCTGCGCATCTCGTAGCCGTTGGCCCGGGCGAAGGGACCGAACTCGCCGGCCGCGACGCGGAACTGGAGGGCGCGCATCTCGGCCGAGCGGTCGGGCGCCGTGCGGGTCGCGCGGAGCGCCGCGAGCCAGCGCGACAGGCCGTCGTCCCCGGCGCGGACGAAATAGTCGCGCGCGGTCAGGTCGAGCTGGGCGCGGTCCGGCAGGGGTGCGGGCACGTCTCCGGTCGCCTCCTCCGCCTCCGCCCGCTCGACCACGTCCATGCGCCCGATCTCGAAGCGGGAGCGCTCGACCATGCGCCGCGCGCCGTCGTCGCCCGGCGCGTAGTGCGTGGTCGTGACGACGGCGTCGCAGGCGTCGACGTCGAGGTGCTGTTCGATGCGCACGACCGGCTCGCCGTCCAGCCGGACCACCGTCTCGTGGCTGAAGCGGGCGCCGAGCGCGGCGGCCTCCTCCTGCTGCGTCGCCCGCGCGGCCTCCGCCGGACCGAGCGCCAGCAGGAACGCCGGCACCGCAAGAAGCATTTCTGGGAAAGTCATCGTCGCTCGCACCCGTTGCCGGCGTCGCCGCAACGCATATGGCGAGCGGCGGCCGGCGGTCAAACCACCGGGCCGGCGGCTGGTGGGTCGGTCTGCGCCGCCGCGGCCCTCAGTGCGCGGTGTAGAGGTTGGCCCAGGCGCGGCGCAGGTTGTCGCGGCTGAGCTCGGGCTTCGACCCTTCGTAGGTGCAGATCGCCTTGATCTGCTCGGTCATGAACTTCGGGTGGAACGAGCGGAACTCGGCCCCCGGCGTCTTCTCGTAGAGGTCGAACAGAATGAACGACAGGATGTCCTCGTCGAGCTCCATGCCGTTCTTCGCCGCCATCATGTTCATGATCTTGACGAAGCCCGGCAGGGTCGGCTTGTCGACCAGGATCTTGTGGCGCAGACGGCGCAGACCGGCGTCGTCGAGCAGCTCGGACGGCACCATGTTGGTCGAGAACATCAGCAGGCAGTCGAACATCACCTCGATCTTGCGACCGGTCTTGAGCGACAGGTAGTCGACCTTGTTCTCCATCGGCACGATGAGCCGGTTGACGATCTCCTGCGGGCTCTGCCGCTGCCGGCCGAAGTCGTCGATGACGAAGGCACCGCCGATGGCCTTCATCTGCATCGGCACGTCGTAGACCTTGGTCACGGGGTTGTACATCAGGTCGAGCTTCTCGAGGGTCAGCTCGCCGCCGACGATGATCGCCGGGCGCTTGACGCGCACGTAGCGCTTGTCGTGCCCGCCCCGGCGGCGCAGGCCGTCGAAGTGCTCCTCGTCGTCGCCCTCGCGCATCTGGTGGGCCGAGGGGTCGTAGAGCGTGACGATCTGGTTGTCGATCTCGAGCGCGTAGGGCAGGTAGATCTCCTGCTCGTACGCCTCGCAGACGCGCTCGGCGATCGAGGACTTGCCGTTGCCCGGGGGGCCGTAGAGCAGGATCGATGCGTGGCTGTTCACGGCCGGGCCGATCTTCGCCATCATCCGTTCCTCGATCACGAGGTCCCTGAACACCCGGTCGAGCATCTCGCGCGTCAGCGTCTCCCTGGTCACGGCCTGGGCCCGGGCCTGGCGCATGAACTGCTTGAGCGGCACCGGGGTCTGACCGACCCACTCGCACTGGTTGAGCGCGTCGAGCGCCCACTGCCGGCCCTGCACCGTCACGTCGTAGCGCAGCTCGGAGTTCAGCGAGCGGTGCACCGAGCCCAGCACCACCACCAGCTTGTTGTCGACGGCGACCTGCAGAAGCTGGTCGATGATCCTGACCGGCAGCTTCATCGCCGCCGCGAGATCCGAGGGCTTCTCCAGCCCCATGCGGAACATCGTCTTCATCAGGTGGTCGAGCAGGAAGCCCTCGTCGAGACCCGTATCCTCGATGTAGGTTGGCGGCTGCGGCGCCGGCACAGCCCGTCGATCGGCCGAAATGGTGCTGGAGACGTTCATGTCGGTCCTCGCTCCCCACGTCGCATGGCGGTGCCGAAAGGCGCCCCCCGTCCGGAGCACCCCAGCTCCGCAGGACGGGAATATGCCAGATAATTTCGCCGGGCCATAGTCCGGCAATGCGTCAGCATACCCGTACAGGCCCTGTTGCTGCAAAGGCTTTGTCGCGCGTGAGTTGCGAGTCTGAGGTTGAGCTGTGAATTGACGGCCGGGAACAGGCCGTTTACCTCTGGCAGCCCCGATTGCAGGAACTCGCGGATGACGACGCAGACGCGGCGGAGCGGGAGCCGGCGCCTGCCATGGCCCACGGCCCGGATCGCCGGAATAACGCTCCTTGTCGCATCAGCCGCAGGTTGTGGCCGCGACTTTAACGCCTTTCCCGACCTCGACGTGCCCGAGACCGCCGTCGACTACGACATCGTGGTCACGGGCGCGCCCGGCGAGCGGGCCGCGGAGCTGATCGAGGAGTCGCTCCTGGTCTACCGCCGGCAGGAGGTCGGCGCGCAGAGCCTCGCGCTGCTCCGCCGGCGGGCCAATGCCGATGCGGAGACGGTGCTGAAGATCCTGCACTCGCTCGGCTTCTACGAGGGCACCGTCGAGGTCGACGTCGACCGCGTCGCGGCGATCGAGGAGGAGCCGGCCACCGTCAAGGGCACGCTCTCGAGCGCCGCCGGCGCGGTCGGCGGCGCCGTCTCCGGCACGGTCAGGGCGGTCACCGGCCTCTTCCGCGACAGGCCCGACGAGGTCGAGCAGCCGGATCTGCTCGGCGACGATCCGCCGCCCGGCGGCTATGCCCGGGTGACGATCGAGATCGCCCCCGGGCCCCGCTTCGTGCTCGCCGAGCACGATCTGGTGCTGCTCGACAGCGGCCCCGAGGCGCCGCCGCCGACGATCCCCGCGGCCCGGCATTTCGGCTCGCCCGTCGGCGGCCCGGCGCTCGCGGCCGAGATCGTGGCCGCCGAGGGCGAGGCGCTGCAGATGCTCAAGCAGATCGGGCGGCCCTATGCCGAACAGCTCGACCGCGATTCGGTCGCCGACCTCGAGCAGAACCAGATCGAGGTCGACACCTTCATCGCCACCGGCCGCGAATATGTGTTTGGCGACACCCGGATCGAGGGCGCGCCGAACGTCGAGGACGATTTCCTGCTGAGCTACCGGCCCTACGTGACCGGCGAGCGGGTCGATACCCGCGCGCTCGAGAAGTACCAGGAGCGGCTGATCGACACCGGGCTGTTCGACGCGGGCTCGGCCCGGCTGCCAGAGGAGCCGCCGGTCGGCGATTCGGCGCCGGTGCTGGTGCAGCTCGAGGAGCGCCCGCCGCGCACGGTCGCGCTCGGTCTCGAGTACTCGACCGACATCGGCACGGCCGCCAACTTCTCGTTCGAGCACCGCAACCTCGCCGGCCGCGGCGAATCGGTCGCGGTCGAGGGCTTCGGCAGCTTCGAGGAGCAGCGCGTGACGACCCGCTTCCGCAAGCCGCAGTGGCGC